>NZ_JBSFBQ010000001.1:0-507849 GCF_053593015.1 Streptomyces sp. NPDC002403
GGTGGTGGTGCGTTCGGCGGCTCCGGTGGCGACGGCCTGGGCGATGGGGTGTTCGGAGGAGTGTTCCAGGGCGCCGGCGAGGCGGAGTACGTCTGCTTCGTCGGTGCGGTCGGCGGTGTGGACGTCGAGGAGGGTCATGCGGCCGGTGGTGACGGTGCCGGTCTTGTCGAGGACGATCGTGTCGACGCGGCGGGTGGTCTCCAGGACCTCGGGGCCCTTGATGAGGATGCCGAGCTGGGCGCCGCGTCCGGTGCCGACCATGAGGGCGGTGGGGGTGGCGAGGCCGAGGGCGCAGGGGCAGGCGATGATCAGCACGGCCACGGCGGCGGTGAACGCGGCGGTCAGGCCCGAGCCGTTGCCGAGCCAGAAGCCGAGCGTGCCGAGCGCCAGGGCGATGACGACGGGGACGAAGACGGCGGAGATCCGGTCCGCGAGGCGCTGGGCCGCCGCCTTGCCGTTCTGCGCGTCCTCGACCAGCTTCGCCATCCGGGCCAGCTGGGTGTCGGCGCCGATCCGGGTGGCCTCGACGACGAGCCGGCCGCCCGCGTTGAGCGTGGCCCCGGTGACGGAGTCGCCGACGCCGACCTCCACGGGCACGGACTCACCGGTGAGCATCGAGGCGTCCACGGCCGAGGCACCCTCGACGACGGTGCCGTCGGTGGCGATCTTCTCGCCGGGGCGGACCAGGAACCGGTCCCCGACCTGGAGTTCGGCGGTCGGTACGGTCACCTCGCGGCCGCCGCGCAGCACGGTGACCTCCTTGGCGCCGAGCTCCAGCAGCGCCTTGAGGGCCGCGCCCGCCTTCCGCTTGGAGCGGGCCTCGAAGTAGCGCCCGGCCAGGATGAACGCGGTGACTCCGGCGGCCGCCTCCAGATAGATGTTCCCGGCGCCGTCGCTCCGGCCGATGGTCAGCTCGAACGGGTGCGTCATGCCGACCATGCCCGCCGTGCCGAAGAACAGCGCCCACAGCGACCAGAGGAACGCGGCCGAGGTGCCGACCGAGATCAGCGTGTCCATCGTCGCCGCGCCGTGCCGGGCATTGGTCCAGGCGGCCTTGTGGAACGGCCAGGCGGCATACGTGACGACGGGGGCCGTCAGCGTCAGCGAGAGCCACTGCCAGTAGTCGAACTGGAGCGCAGGGATCATCGACATCGCGATCACCGGCACGGCGAGCGCGACGGCGGTCAGCAGCCGCTGGCGCAGCGGCCGCAGCTCGTCGGCCCCGGGGGCGCCTTCCTCGGCGCGTACCGGGGGAGCGGGCTCCTGCGCGGTGTAGCCGGTCTTCTCGACGGTGGCGATCAGGTCCTGTACGGAGATGTCCTCGCCCCGGTAGCTGACCCTGGCCTTCTCGGTGGCGTAATTGACGGTGGCCTCGACGCCGTCCATCCGGTTGAGCTTCTTCTCGATGCGGGCCGCGCAGGAGGCGCAGGTCATGCCGCCGATCGCGAGCTCGACCTCTGCGGTGCCGGTGCCGGTGGCAGTGCCGGTTGTGGCGGTGTGCGCGGACACGGTGTCCTCCCTGGCGGTGACGTTGATACCCCTGGGGGGTATGCATTGCTGATTCAGGTATACCCCCCTCCCCTATGAAACGCAAGGGGCGGGCAGGACACACGGGCCCGGATCGTGAGCGTTCGATCACCCGATGTGCGTCCGACCTCACGTATCTTCGCCTGGCATTGAGGCTGCATCCTCGGTGTACCGACCCGTAGGCTGGCCATTGGACTAGACCTATTGATGCTTCCTGGAGGATGGGGCCCATGAGCAACCGTGCAGTCCTGGAGGTGATCGCACTCGACGCGGAGGACGCGGTCGCCGCCCAGGCGGGTGGTGCGGACCGGCTTGAGCTGGTCACCGACATGGCGGCGGACGGTCTGACCCCGTCCTGTGCGACCTTCGCGGAGATCCGGGCCGCGGTGGACATCCCGCTGCGGGTGATGCTCAGGGTGGCGGACGGCTTCGCGGCCGGCGACATCGAGGTGCTGCTGGACCGGGCGCGCGAGCTGCGCGCGGCGGGCGCCGAGGAATTCGTCCTCGGCTTCCTCGACGAGGAGGGCCGCCCGGACCTGGTCGCCGTCGAACGGCTCGTCGCCGAGCTGGACGGCTGCCGCTGGACCTTCCACCGGGCGATCGACCGGGCCGCCGACCGGGACGCCCTGCGCAAGCGGCTGGCGGACCTGCCCGGCCTGGACACGTACCTCACCGCCGGCTCGGCCAAGGGCGTCGACGACGGCATCCCGACGCTGCTGGCCGAGGCGGCGCGCAAGGGCGAGCCCGGCTACGAGCCGCAGATCCTGGTGGGCGGCGGGCTGCGCCTGGAACACCTGCCGGAGCTGCTGGCCGCGGGCATCGACGCCGTGCACATCGGCGGCGCGGCGCGCCCGCACGGGTGGTCGGGACCGGTGGACGCGGCGGCCGTCCGGGAGTGGCGGACGGTGCTCGACGCGTAGCGGGGCGGGGCCGGGGGTGCGGGGGCTCTGCCCCCGCACCCCCGCTCCTCAGACGCTACGGGCCAGTTCGGCCGGCAGCTCTGCCGCGTGCACCACCGTCAGCCCCGACACCGCACGCGTCAGCGCCACGTACAGCCGGCGCAGGCCCGTGCGCTCGTCCGGTTCGCCGTCGACCACCGCGGCCGGCTCGTCCAGCACCACGTAGTCGTACTCCAGGCCCTTCGCCAGCGACGCCGGGACCAGGGTCAGGCGGGACTCGGCGGTCGTCTCCTCACCGGGCGAGAGATACGCGTGCCCCGCAGCGGCCAGAGCCTGGGCCAGCGCGGGGATCCGCGCGTCGGCCGCGATCAGGCCGATCGAACCCTCCCGCTCCAGCGACTCCTCGCACGCCGCCAGCACCGCCGCGTCCAGCTCCGCCGGACCGGCCGCCGCCCGCACCTCCAGCGAACCCGGCGACTCACGCACCGACTCCACCGCCGCCAGCCCCGGCGAGATCACCGGCAGCAGCCGCGAGGCGTACGCGATCACCTCGCGCGGCACACGGAAGCCCGCCGTCAGCTCCTCCACCACCGCGTCCGGCTTGCCGAGATGGTGCAGCGCCTGCGCCCAGTTCTCCGTCGACCACGGCGTCGTGCCCTGCGCGAGGTCACCGAGGACCGTCGCCGACCCCGTCGTGCAGCGCCGCCCCACCGCCCGGTACTGCATGGGGGACAGGTCCTGCGCCTCGTCGAGCACCACATGGCCGAGCGAATGCGTACGCGCCACCAGATCGTTCGCCTCGTCGATCAGCACCGCGTCCGCCGACGACCACTTCGCCGACTTCACGCTCCGGGCCGGCTTCGTCCACAGGATCGTCTTCTGCTCGTCCTCGTCGAGCAGCCCCTCGGCGTGGGCGGCCAGGAACTCCGCGTCCGACAGCAGCCGCAGCACCAGCTTCGCCGGGTCGACGGCCGGCCAGATCGCCTTCACCGCCGCCTTCACCGCGGGGTTGCGGGCCACCGCGTTCTGCACCCGGTCGTCGGGCGCCTCGCCCGCCTCCTCCATCCGGACCAGGACGGAGTGCGCGATGCGCTGCGGAAGCGCGTCGTGGGCGGCCCCGTAGCGCATGTCACGGGCCAGCAGCTCGGTGACCATCTCCTCCAGCTCGTACGCCGGAACCCGCCAGCGCCGCGAACCGCGCACCACCACGACCGGCTCCGTCGGGAGCGTCACATGCGAACGGATCGCCCGCCGCAGCACCTCGGCCATCCGGGCATCGCCCTTGACGACGGCGGCGTCCGCCGTGTCCGTGCCGCGCACCTCGATGCCGGCCGTCACCAGATCGTCGACGGTCGCCTGCTTCACCGCCAGCTCGCCGAGGGCCGGCAGCACCTGCTCGATGTACTGGAGGAAGGACCGGTTCGGCCCGATGACCAGCGCGCCGGTACGGGCCAGCCGCTCCCGGTGCGCGTACAGCAGATACGCCACCCGGTGCAGGCCGACGGCCGTCTTCCCGGTGCCGGGGCCACCCTGCACGCACACCGTCCCGCCGAGCTCGCTGCGGACGATCTCGTCCTGCTCGGGCTGGATCGTCGCGACGATGTCCCGCATCGGACCGACACGCGGCCGCTCGATCTCCGCCTGGAGCAGCTTGCTGGTCTGCTCGGCCTCGGCGGGGTCGGTGAGGTGCTCGTCCTCGTACGCGGTCAGCTCACCGCCGGTGTAACCGAAGCGGCGACGCTGCCCCACGTCCTGCGGGTCCTTCCTGGACGCCCGGTAGAACGGCTGCGAGACGGGCGCGCGCCAGTCGATGACCATCGGGTCGCCGTCGGCGTCGTGGACATGGCGGCGCCCGATGTAGAACTGCTCTCCCTCCGCGCCCTCGGCCTGCTCGGCACCGACCCGGTGCAGATAGTCCAGCCGCCCGAAGAAGAGCGGGGTGTGGGCGAGGTCGGCGAGCGACTTGATGCGCTCGTCGATCTGGGCCTGCAGGACGGCCGCGTTGACCCAGTTCGCGGTGACATCGCGGATGTCCAGGGCCTGGGCGTCCTCGCGCATGGCGCGCAGCGCGGCGCGGGACGCCGTGAGATGGGCGCGTTCGCGGGCCAGCGGATCGGTGGTGGTGTCGCTCTCGTGTTCGTGCGCGGGCACGGTGTTGCCTCCGGCTGTTCAACGCAGGACGGCGGACCGCAGCCCGTCCCCGGCAGGCGCTCGGGGGCGATGCGGTCCGCTGGGGGATCGATCACGGGTACGCGCAGCGGCTGCGCGTACGGCTGTCGGCCGGTTTCCGTCCGGTCGGCGGCGCTCCCCCGGCTGCCGGCGGACCCTCGCGGGCCGCTGCCGGTACCACGGTGCGGGAGGCGGGCAGACCGGCGATTGTATCGACCGCTTCCGCCGGGGGCGAGCGAATTACCGCCGGCGTCCATCCCGTAGGGGACGGCATGCGACCGCAGACCTACCCGCGGCGCCGCCGGATTCCGCCCGCGGGCCGATGCCCGTACGGGCCGGGCGCAGGACCATGGAACACATGAGCACAGTCCTTCTGAACCCCCGCAGGACCGGCCCCGCGCACGGCGCGACCGCGGCCACCGGTCACCACCGCAGCCACCGCTTCGGCGACGCGGTCCGCGCCGTCAAGGTCTTCGCCCGCGCCGCGTTCGGCGTGGTCGTGCTCGGCGAGTACGCGGAGGAGGCGGGCGTCCGCCGCCACCACGCCCACTGAGCACGACCACGCCGAACGCGGCCGCCGGTCAGCTGTCGGCCAGCAGCTCGTCCGCGTCCACGATCCGGTACGCGTACCCCTGCTCGGCCAGGAACCGCTGGCGGTGCGCCGCGAAGTCCTGGTCGATCGTGTCGCGCGCGACCACCGAGTAGAACCGCGCCTCGTGCCCGTCCGCCTTCGGCCGCAGCACCCGGCCGAGCCGCTGCGCCTCCTCCTGGCGCGAGCCGAAGGTCCCCGAGACCTGGATCGCGACGGTCGCCTCCGGCAGGTCGATGGAGAAGTTCGCGACCTTCGAGACCACCAGGACGTGGAGTTCGCCCTCCCGGAACGCGTCGAAGAGCTTCTCGCGCTGGGCGTTGCTCGTCTCGCCCTTGATCACCGGGGCGTTCAGATGCTCACCCAGCTCGTCGAGCTGGTCGATGTACTGCCCGATGACCAGGGTCTGCTCGCCGCGGTGCTTGCGCACCAGCGCCTCCGTCACCTTCCGCTTCGTCGCGGTCGTCGCACAGAACCGGTACTTCTCCTCGGCCTCGGCGGTCGCGTAGGCGAGCCGCTCCGAGTCCGTCAGATTGACCCGCACCTCGACGCAGTCGGCCGGCGCGATGTAGCCCTGCGCCTCGATCTCCTTCCACGGGGCGTCGAACCGCTTGGGCCCGATCAGCGAGAAGACGTCCGACTCGCGCCCGTCCTCGCGCACCAGCGTCGCGGTGAGACCGAGGCGCCGCCGGGCCTGGAGATCGGCGGTGAACTTGAAGACGGGCGCGGGCAGCAGATGCACCTCGTCGTAGATCACCAGCCCCCAGTCGCGGGAGTCGAACAGCTCCAGGTGCGGGTAGACGCCCTTGCGACGGGTCGTCAGCACCTGGTACGTGGCGATGGTGACCGGCCGGATCTCCTTGCGCGTACCGCTGTACTCGCCGATCTCGTCCTCGGTCAGCGAGGTCCGCTTCACCAGCTCGTGCTTCCACTGCCGGGCCGAGACGGTGTTCGTCACAAGGATCAGCGTGGTCGCCTTCGCCTGGGCCATGGCACCGGCCCCGACCAGCGTCTTGCCCGCACCACAGGGCAGTACGACGACACCCGAGCCGCCGTGCCAGAAACCCTCGACGGCCTGCTTCTGGTACGGCCGCAGCGCCCAGCCGTCCTCGGCCAGCTCGATGGGGTGCGCCTCGCCGTCCACGTAACCGGCGAGGTCCTCCGCAGGCCAGCCCAGCTTCAGCAGCGTCTGCTTGATCTGCCCGCGCTCGGACGGGTGCACCGCCACGGTGTCCGGGTCGATCCGCGCCCCGACCAGCGGCTGCACCTTCTTCGACCGGAGGATCTCCTCCAGTACGGGCCGGTCCGTGGAGGTCAGCACCAGGCCGTGCACCGGGTGCTTGGACAGGGTGAGGCGGCCGTACCTGGCCATCGTCTCGGCGATGTCGACGAGCAGCGCGTGCGGAACGGGATAGCGCGAGTACTGCACGAGGGCGTCGACGACCTGCTCGGCGTCGTGCCCGGCGGCGCGCGCGTTCCACAGCCCGAGCGGCGTCAGCCGGTAGGTGTGGATGTGCTCGGGCGCCCGCTCCAGCTCCGCGAAGGGCGCGATGGCCCGGCGGCAGGCGTCGGCCTGGTCGTGGTCGACTTCGAGGAGCAGCGTCTTGTCGCTCTGGACGATGAGAGGTCCGGTCACGCGCGTCGGCCCTTTCTGCGGGGTGCGGCCACGGATGCGGCCAAACGTCCAGTGTGCCGCATGCGGGCGCGGTCGTGCCCGGTCCGGGCCCGTCCGCCGGTCAGTCCGCCCGGCGGCGGCCGCGCCCTTCGGGGAGCTGCCCCAGGTGTACGGCGGCGTGGACGGTCAGCGCCAGTTGCCGGACGTCCTCGGTGAAGGTGTCGACGCGGATCCTGCGTCCGTCGGTCAGCACGAGGTCGCAGGTGAAACCCACGCCGCGGGCCTCGGCCAGCAGCCGGTCGTCCTCGCCGCGCGCGCCGACGGACGCGATGTCCTGCCACGGGACCAGGGTGACGGTGCCTGCCACACGGTGGGTCAGCCCCCGTTCGTGGATGTCGAAGCACTGCTCACGGGTACGGAACCCCTGGACCAGCCGCCAGATCCCCAGGCCCAGCCCCACCAGCCCGACGCCGAGCAGCAGACCGGCCAGCTGCGGAGCCCCGTCGGTGGTGCCGATCGACGCGACGGCCACCGGCACCCCGAAAGCCATGCCGACCGCTCCGACGAGGAGCATGATGCCGGCGTGCCGCAGCCGTCTGCCCCCGTCGGTACGGTGCTCACGGACGAATCCCCCCAGCTGTCTGGCCGCTTCGGTGCGCCGCATGACATCCCCCTCCAGCGTCGTGGACACGTCAGAGTGTGCCCTTCGTCCGGCCGGCCCGCCCCCGATTCGCACGCACTGCCGCGTTCGGCGGGTGGCCGACGGGGCGGGGACGGGGGACGGGCGGGGAAGCGCCGGGGGTTACGCCGTGGCGTCGTCGGCCAGTTCGGCGACGCCGGTGATGCGGTGCAGCGGGTACGTGCGGACCTCGTCCGCCGTGTGGTCGTACGCCGTGACGAAGCCGCCCTCGACCCGGACCGGGGCGATGACGCGCTGGCTGGCGGCGCCGTCCGCGTTCACGTAGCCGATCCAGAGCGCCGATCCGGTCATCGCGGCGGCCTGGACGGTGGCGAGGGTCTCGGCGGAGGTCGTGCGGGGCAGGGCGCCGGGCGTGGTGGCGGGGGACTCCGGGGCGTCCTTGCGGACCACCGTGGCGGCCGTGTCCCCGGCACGGATCGCCCGGACCGCCGCGCCGAGCAGGGTGTCGTCCGGCACCGGAGGGCCCTCCGGCACGGGGACGGGGGCCGTGCGGGGCGGGGTGCGGCGGGTGCCCGCACGGGTGATCAGGACGTCGCCCTCGGCGGACTCGGCGGCCGGGGCGTACCCCATCTCGCGCAGCCCTTCGAGCAGGGAAGCCGGGTCGACCTGGGCGGCCAGGGCGGTCGGCGCGAGGCGGCGCAGGCGCAGGGTGGCCGAGCGCTTGTCGGCGAGGATCTCGTTCAGCACGGCCTCGTCGTCGCAGCGCACGTACGAGGAGGCGGCACCGATCCGGAGGTGGCCGTGGCGGCGGGCGACGTCGTCGACGAGATAGCTGAGCGGCTGCGGGACGGGCGTGCGGCTGTGGGCGGCGAGGAACGCGTGCAGGTCGGCCGCGGACTGCCCGGCGTCCAGGGCGCGGCGTACGGAGCCGGGGGTGAAGCGGTAGACCGTCGCGCCGCCCTTCGACTCGATGTCCGCCAGGGCGGAGAGCATGTCGGCCAGGGGGCGTTCCAGCGGGCCCGGGGCGACGGCCGTCAGGTCGGCCTGGAGCAGTACGTGGTCCAGCGGTTCCGGGATGAGCGGCGCGAGCAGCGCGGCGGCCTCGGCGGGCCCGGTGCCGAGCAGGGCCCGGGTGTGCGTGGCGAGCGCGCCGCGGCCGGTGATGCCGAGGAGCTCGGACTCGTTGAGCGTCCACAGGGCGATCCGGGACCGCAGATCGACGGTGTCCCCGGCCGAGGCGGAGGCGCCGCGCAGGGGGCGTTCCCAGCGCAGCCGGGCGAGGACGGTCTCCGGGTCGGGGGCGGTGCCGGGTTCCAGGGCGGAGAGGAGGGCGAGGACCCGGTGGCGTACCTCCGGGGCGGCGGAGCGGTCGAGTTCGGGGCCCAGTGCGGACAGGGCACGGCCCTTGGCGTCCTGGCCGCCGACCAGTCCGGAGGTGCGGGTGGCGGCGAGCCAGGCGGTGGCGAGGGCCGTCCAGCGCTCCTGGGCGGGGAGTTCGGCCCAGTCGTCGTACGCGGGCGTCGGCGCGTAGCGTTCGTCGGCCTCCCCGTCGGAGGCCAGCAGCCCGGCCGCGTAGGCGAGTTCGACCCAGAACGCGGCGACCTGCTCGGGGACCTCCAGGGCGGTGGCGGTCCTCTTCAGCTCGCGGACGCTGAGCCCGCCGGCCCGCAGTATGGCGGGGCCGCCGCCGTTCCAGCTCTTCAGCAGCTCCTCGACGGTGTTCACCGCCAGGAACGCCTGGCCGGCCGCGGCGCTGTCCACAGCCTGTGGATCGCGGTTGGCGACCGCCTCCACGGCCGGCGGCCGCGGTTCCGGTACGCGGTGGGCGCGCCCGGCCCGCAGATGCAGGGCGGCCTCGCGCGGCAGCACCACGGTGCGGGTCGACACGGGCAGCAGCAGCCCGTGGTCGCGCAGCCACTTCACGGGCGGGGTGGGGTTCGGGGTCACCTCCCCGTACGGCGGCCCCCACACCAGCCGGTCCAGCACGGACAGGGCCTCGGCCGGGGCGCTGTCCAGCAGCTCGCCCATCCTGGCCCGGTCGGTGAAGAGCGCGGACAGGGCGGACACGGCGGAGACCGGGTCGTGGGTGGCGGGCAGCCCGGCGGCGGCCAGGATCTCCTGGAGGCGGCCCGGTGACATGCCGGAGGTCGCCTCGGCGACGGTCGGCCCGAGACCGGTGGGGGAGGCGTGCTGCGGGGACGGCGCGAGGATCTCGCGCGCCGTGCGCACCAGTCGCAGCCGCTCGTCCTCGCCCCAGACGAGGGCCTGTTCGCGCAGGGTGGCCAGCGCGCCGGGCAGCGCGTCCGTGATCGTCGCGCCCGCGCCGTCGCGGTGCTCGCCGTCGTCCCGGCCGTCGCCGGTGAGCAGCCCGAGCAGCGTCTCGTACGCGGCGGGGTCGGCGGCCACCGCGAGTGCCTCGGCGGTCTGCAGGGCGAACTTGTCGAGGTGCTCCAGCGCGCGTACGACGGAGGCGCGGGTGCCGGCCCTCGTCGCGAGCTGGGTGATGTCGCCCGGCACCGGGTTGAGGAGATCGGGGCGGGCGCGCAGCAGCCCGGCCAGCGACTCGTCGTCCCGGGCGCGAAGAGCTTCGGCGAGCGTCCGCGGTGGTGTGGTCATCCCCATCCGTCCCACGGTAGCCGCTCCGGACAGGCCCGAGAGGCTCCGAGGGCGCTACCGTCGGTGCAGGGCGGTAGAGGGGAACGATCGCGTGGGGATCGAGAGCGACCAGCTGGTCTACGACTATCTGAGCCGGGTCGGGGACCTGGCGCAGCAGCAACAGCTGTCCTCGGCGGCCCGGATGAGGCTGGTCGCGACGCTCCGGGGCGAGATCGACCGGCAGCGCGGGAAGCAGTCCGGGGACAGCCCCGCGGCGGTTCGCCGCATCATCGGCAGGCTCGGCACACCGGACGAACTGGTGGCCGCCGCGGCCTCGTCGGGTGACGGCACGGTGGAGATCGCGGGGCGGCCGGAGCCCGCGGCGGAGGAGGGCCGGAGCATTCCCCGGCCGCGCAAGGGGATGCTCCGGAAGGACGGCAAAGACAGTTCGGGCAAGGGCGCGTCGCGGCCCGAGGAGCCCGGGTCCGGTGCGCCGGAAGCGCCGGCTGGCCGGGTGCCCTCGCCGCCGCACATGGCCGGCACGGACGAGCTGGGCCCGTCCGGGAGCGAGCCCGACTGGTGGCGGATCGAGCCGGGGCCGTTCGACGACGGGGTCGCCGTGCCGGGGTTCGTCGGCGGGGTCGAGATCCCGGACATGATGAGGCAGCCGCCGTCCGGGGAAGCGGCAGCGGTGCCGCGCCCGCGCGCGGCGGGGGACGACGAGCCGGACGAGGACCCCGGTGCCGGGGAGGAAGAGGCGCAGGAGGCGCCGCGCCGCCGCCGGTTCCCGCGGCTCCGGCGCCGTGCGCCGCGCGAGGACCGGGCGGGTGGCCACGGCTTCTCCCACCCGCTGCTGCTGCTCGCCGCGGTGCTGCTGGTGGCGGGCGCCGTGACGGGTTCCTGGCTGGCCCTGGCGGGCGGCTGGCTCCTCGCGTACAGCTCGCGCACCCTGTCCCGCGTGGAGGCGAAGTGGGCCGCGATGGGGCTGCCGGGCGTGGTCGCGGCGGGTGCCCTGGTCTGGCTGTGGGGCAGGACCGACGGCCGGTGGGGCGAGCCCATCGGGACCGGGCAGATGAACGACGCGATCGACCAGACGTGGCCGTGGGTGGTGCGGGGGGCGGCCGTCGCCTCCGCGCTCTACCTGGTGTGGCGGTCGCGGAGGCCGCGGTCGTGACGGCCGGGGCCGCGCCCTCGTTGTGCCGGGCGGGTCCGGGACGTCAGCCGGTCATCCTCGCCTGGAACTCGTCGAGGATCCTGCCCGCGGCGGTGTAGCCGATGCCCGCGATCCACAGCCGGTCGTCGACCTCGAAGACCTTTCCGTCCTTGGAAGCCTTGAGCCCCTTCCACAGGCCGCTGTTCATCGTCCTGGCCGTCCCCGCCTTCGCCGGGTCGCCGTACGTCGACGTGAAGACGACGTCCGCGTCCGCGAGGTCGATCTTCTCGGGCGACACGTCGTACGAGAAGCCGTCCTTGGCCTTGTCGGTGATCGCGGGGCGGCCCATGCCGAGGTCGGCGAGGATCGAGCCGATGTAGTTCTGCTTGCCGTAGATGCGGATGTCGGCGCCCTCGACGAAGCGGACGAAGTTGACGTCGGTGTCGGCGGCCTTCTTCCTGCCGCCGATCGCCTCGGTCACCTTCGCGACATGGGCGTCGTAGTCGGCGACGGCCTTCTTCGCCTCGGCCTGCTTGCCGAGCGCCTCGGCGTGCAGCTGGAAGTTCTCCTTCCAGGCGGTTCCGGTGGACTCCGTCATCACGGTCGGGGCGATCGCCTTCAGCTGCTCGTAGCGGTCGCCGTCGCGGACCTTGGAGGTGAGGATCAGGTCCGGCTTCAGCGAGGCGACGGTCTCCAGGTCGGGGTTGGCGATCTCGCCGACCTCCTTGATGCCCTTCGTCCGGTTCGCGGGCAGGTAGGAGGGGAAGCCGTCCTCCGAGGCCGAGTGCGTCGCGCCGACGGGCCGCACGCCGAGGGTGAGCGCGGAGTCCAGCTCACCGGTGTCGAGGACCACGACGCGCTCGGGGGCCACCGGGACCTCGACGTCGCCCATGGCCGTTTTGACCGTGTGGGTCTGCGCGGCGCCGGAGTCGGAGGAGCCGCTGGCGCTTCCGCCGGACTCGGAGAATCCGCAGGCGGAGAGCGTGAGCGCGCCGGCCAGGGAGAGCGCGCCGAGAGCGAGGCCGCGGCGGCGGACGGAGGGGGCCATGGGGTGCCTTTCGTAGGAGTGGGGGTGGTCGCCGGCCGGGTGCGCGCCGGAGCGACCGGGGTCGGTGCGCGGGCTCACGAGTCCGGTCCGGCCTGCCACGGGGCACCCGGCACCACGAGCGGCGAGCCGGTCACCGGGTCCGGGACGATCACCGCTTCCAGGCCGAAGACCTCGCGTACGAGTCCGGTGGTGACGATGTCCTGCGGGCGGCCCTCGGCGACGATCCGGCCCGCCTTCATGGCGACCAGGTGGTCCGCGTACCGGGCGGCCTGGTTGAGGTCGTGGAGCACGGTGACGACGGTCCGGCCGCGGGTGCCGTCCGCAGCCGGGGCGGTGAGCCGGCGCACCAGGTCCAGGACCTCCACCTGGTGCGCGATGTCGAGGTACGTGGTCGGCTCGTCGAGCAGCAGCAGATCGGTCTCCTGGGCGAGCGCCATCGCGATCCAGACCCGCTGGCGCTGACCGCCGGACAGCTCGTCCACGGACCGGTCGCCGAGTGCGGTGATGTCCGTACGCGCCATGGCGTCCGTCACCGCCCGCTCGTCCTCGTCCGACCACTGCTGCCACCAGTGCTGATGCGGCTGGCGGCCGCGGGCGACGAGGTCGCTGACGGTGATCGCCTCCGGGGCCACCGGGGTCTGCGGCAGCAGCCCGATCGACTGGGCGATCTTCCGGGTGGGGATCTTCGACAGCTCGGTGCCGTCGAGGAGCACGGCCCCGCCGCGCGGCTTGAGCAGCCGGCCGAGCGCGCGCAGGGTGGTCGACTTGCCGCAGGCGTTCGGGCCGACGATGACCGTGACCCGGCCGTCCGGTACGTCGAGGTCCAGCGCGTCGACGACGGTGCGGTCCTCGTACGCGAGCGTCAGCCCCCGCGCGGTGAGCCGGCCGGTCGTGGTCCCGGCCACCGTGGCGTCGGACATCGGGGTCGAACTCATGCTGTGCCTCCACTACGGCCGCGACCGCCGCCCTGCCCGCGGATGATCAGCCAGATCAGATACGGGGCGCCGACCGCCGCCGTCAGTACGCCCACCGGCAGTTCGGTGGGCGAGAAGAGCCTGCGGGCCAGCAGGTCCGCGGAGACCACGATCACCGCGCCGAGCAGCGCCGAGCAGAGCAGCGGGATCTGTGCGGTGCGGGTCATCCGGCGGGCGATCTGCGGGGCGAGGAGCGCCACGAAGTCGACCGGTCCGGCCGTGCCGGTCGCCACGGACGCCAGGATCACCCCGAGCGCGACAAGGCCCAGCCGTACCCGCCCCAGCCGCACCCCGAGCGCGGTCGCGGTGTCGTCGTCCATCGAGACGGTGCGCTGGGCGCGGGCGGCCCACAGGACGGCGGGCAGCAGGATCAGCAGCGTCCAGCCGATCGGGGCGGCCTCGGCCCAGCCGCGGCCGTTGAGGGAGCCGGTCATCCAGATGTGTGCCTGCTGGGCGACCAGGTAGTCGCCCTTCGTCAGGAACAGGGTGGTCACCGAGCGCAGCGCGATGGCGAAGCCGATGCCGATGAGGACGAAGCGGGTGGCGTGCAGCCCGCCGCGCCAGGCGAAGACGTACACGAGCGCCGCCGCGGCCACCCCGCCGATGACGGAGAGGTACGGCAGCACGGTGTACGAGGTGATGCCGAAGGTCATCGCGCCGACCGTGAGCGCGCTCGCCCCCTGGCTGATGCCGATGATGTCGGGGCTCGCGAGGGGATTGCGGGCAACGGTCTGGATCAGCGCGCCGGCGATCCCGAAGGCCGTGCCGACCAGCAGCCCCACGGTCATCCGCGGCAGCCGCAGCGTGCCGACGACCAGTTCGTCGGGGGACGGCTGCCCCAGGACCACCTTCACGACCTCGCCGGGCGCGACGAAGCTCTCGCCGACGCAGAGGTACGCGACACAGACGGCGGCCAGCAGCACGACGAGTGCGGTGGCGACCAGGGCCGCCCGCCGGTGCAGCAGGAACCGCCCCCGCGCCCCGATCCGTACGACGTGATACCCGGCGGGCCGCACCCGGACCGCGGTCTCGGCACTCATGCGGGCACCGCCTTCCGGCGTACGAGGGCGACCAGGAACGGCACCCCGATCAGCGCCGTCATCACGCCCGCCGGGACCTCGCTCGGCGGGAAGACGATACGGCCGATCACATCGGACACCAGCAGCATCACGGGCCCGATCAGCGCCGCCATCGGCAGCACCCAGCGGTGGTCGGAGCCGACGACCGCGCGGGCGATGTGCGGTACGGCGAGCCCGATGAACGCGATCGGCCCGGCCGCCGCGACCCCGACCCCGGTCAGCACCGTGGCCCCGACGCCGCCGACGATCCGCACCGTCGCGACGTTCTGCCCGAGTCCCTTCGCGACGTCCTCGCCGAGCGCCAGCGCGTCGAGCCCCCGGGCGACGGACAGCACGAGCACCGTCCCGATCAGCACGAACGGCCAGATCTGCCCCGCCACCTCGGCCTCGCGCCCGCCGAGCGAGCCGACCTGCCAGAAGCGGAACTCGTCCAGCGCTGACGCCTTGGTCGTCAGCACCGCCGAGACCACCGACACCAGCAGCGCGTTGATGGCGGCGCCGCCCAGCGCGAGCTTCACGGGGGTGGCGCCCCCGCGCCCGCTCGACGCGATCGCGTACACGGCGACGGAGGCGATCGCCGCCCCCGCGAAGCCGAACCACACGTACCCCGTCAGGGTGTGGATCCCGGCGAACGCGATGGCCAGCACCACACCCACCGAGGCGCCCTGGCTGATCCCGAGGATGCCGGGGTCGGCGATGGGGTTACGGGTGATGCCCTGGAGCACGGTGCCCGCGATGGCCAGCGCGGCGCCGACCATCAGCCCGATCAGGGTGCGCGGGACGCGCATGTTCCGGATGACTTCGGCGTTGTCGGAGTGCCCGCCGTGCAGCAGGGCGTCGAACACCTCGGACGGGGGTATGGAGCGGGCCCCCACGGCCAGGCTGAGGAGTACCGCCACGAGCAGCGCCGCAACGGCCGCCGCCGTCGCGAGTGCGCGTCTGGAGCGGCGTGGAGCGGCGGCTGACATCGGACCCAATCAAGTGGCGGAGAACAAGTGGCGTGAACGGTGCGAAGGTAAGGCTTGGCTAAGTCTAAGCACCGTCATTCCGGGCCCGAAGGCCGCACCGGGCACGGACGCGCCGCCCGCCCCCACGACAATGGTTGCCATGCCCTCTCCCCCCTTGACGGTCGGCTTCGACCTCGACATGACGCTCCTGGACACCCGGCCCGGCATCAAGGCCGCCTACCTGGCGCTTTCCGCCGAAACGGGGACGCCGATCGACGCCGACCTGGTGGTGAGCAGGCTCGGCCCGCCGGTCGACGAGGAACTGCGGAACTGGTTCCCGGCCGAGAGGGTGGCCGCGATCGCCGACCGCTACCGCGAGATCTACCCCACGCACGCCATCGCCCCCAGCCTCGCGCTGCCCGGCGCCCGGGAGTCGATCGCGGCGATCCGGGAGAGGGGTGGCCGGACGATAGTCGTCACCGCCAAGCACCGTCCGAGTGCGGAACTCCACATGTCCCACCTCGGCATCGAGCCCGACGCCGTCATCGGCGGCCTGTGGGCCGAGGCCAAGGGCCACGCCCTGCGCGAGCACGGCGCACACATCTACGTGGGCGACCACACCGGCGACGTACGGGGCGCCCGCACGGCCGGCGCCCTGTCGGTCGCGGTCACCACGGGCCCTTGCGACGCGACGGAACTCCGGGCGGCGGGAGCGGACGTCGTCCTGTCGTCCCTGACGGAGTTCCCGGCGTGGCTGGAGGGGTACGCGGCGCGCTGAGGTCTGCGGGAGCGCCTACGCCTTGGCCGCGCACTCGGCCCAGAGCAGCTTCCCGCCCTGCCCCGGCAGTCCGCCGCGCATCGGGTACGCGCCCCAGGACTCCGCGTAGAGCGTGACGAGGTAGAGGCCGCGCCCGCGTTCGGCCAGTTCCTCCGGTGTCCCGGCGCCCCGTCGGAACGGGGCGGGGATGTGCGGATCGGTGTCCCACACGCTCAGCCGGACACGGCTGCGCCCGGCGTCGCGCAGGCGCAGGGAGTACGGCCCCGAGGAGTAGAGGTAGGCATTGGTGACCAGTTCACTGGCCAACAACTCGGCGATCTCGGTGAGTTCGGGCATGCCGTGCACGCGCAGAACGTTGCGGAGGGTGGCACGGGCGACGCCGGGGGCGCGGGGATCCTGCGGGAGTTGGAGGGTGTATGTCCAGGGCGGGGATACCGTGGAACCGACCATGGAAGTCTCCGTTCACGGAGGGAAGTTGAAGGATGCACTTCGAGTTGCCCGGTGACGAGGCCGCTCCGTCGAGCGGGGTACTTCCGGGCGGGTGGCCTGAGACCAAGCTAGCGGCATGAGGCATAAAGTATTTGCTCAATTGCCAATCGGTTGAGATATGCACTCGTGTGAGTGACGTTGCCAACGCGTTTCTGATTAAGGAGAGTTGACGCATGGCGTCCAGAAGCACCCCCGGCGTGCGGCGCCTGCGCCTCGGGACCGAGTTGCGCAGACTGCGGGACCGCGCTGGGCTCACGGCCACCGAGGGCGCGCGCCTGCTCGGCATCAGCCAGGCTCAGCTCAGCAACATTGAGGCGAGTCGATTCGGTGTGAGCGAGGAGCGGCTGCGCGCAATGGCGCGCAACTACCGCTGCTCGGACCCCGCGTACATCGCAGGACTGCTCGATCTCGCCGGGGAACGTTCGTCGGGCTGGTGGGAGACATTCCGGGAGGTGCTGCCCTCCCCGTTGCTGGACATCGCAGAACTGGAGCACCACGCGACCGCGCTGCGGTCTGCCAACACGTCCCACGTCCCGGGACTGCTCCAGACCACGGACCACGCCCGCGAGATCTTCCGGCAGGTGGTGCCGGAATTTTCCCGCTCGGACATCGAGCACCGTGTGAACCACCGACTACAGCGCCAGGCCCTCCTGGACCGGCCAAGCCCGCCGGCGTACTGGGCAGTCATCCACGAAGCCGCCCTCCGCGTGCCGGTCGGCGGTCCAGCCGTCACCAGGAACCAGCTCCGGTATCTGCTTGAGCAGGGCGAGCGGGCACACATCACGGTCCAGGTGATCCCGTTCGCCATCGGCGCCTATCCCGGATCGGGGCAGACCATCCTGTATGTGCACGGCTCGGTGCCCCGCCTCGACACGGTCTCACTGGACCAGTCGCACGGCCCTGTCCTGGTGGACGCTGAGGCGGAGCTGGAGGCTTACCGCCTCCTGCTGGCACGCATGGAGGCCGTGGCACTGACGCCGGACGAGTCCAGGGATTTCATCCACAGTCTGATCGCCGACCAGTGAAGGAGCCGGATATGCGCCAGCGCTCATGGCAGAAGTCTTCGTACTGCGGGCAGGGCGAGTCGTGCCTGTACGTCGCCGCGCGCAGCGGCGCGGTCAGCCTCACCGAGAGCAGCGACCCCGCCGGAGCGATACTCCGTACCACTCCCGCCGCCTGGGCCGCCCTCGTGCGCACTCTCAAGGAGAGCCACCGGCAGGACTGATTCCCGCGTCAGGCCAGACCCGGCCCGTGCGGGGGTTCAGCCCCTGTCGGCGCCAGTGGCCACGTGGTCGTTGATCTGGCGCAGTCGCTGCCAGGCGGCGGGGTCGGTGCCGTCGCCGAGCGTGTAGTGCAGGGCGGGCCGGGTGGCCGGGCCGAGACGGATGGGCGCGAAGGCCTTGTGGTCCCCGCTGAGGTCGGTGACGGCGTCGGGGCCGAGGGTGAAGGAGAGTGGCACCGGCGGCGGCTCGTGGTGGGCCGGGGTGGTCAGATCAGCGCGTGCGGTGCGCAGTTGGCCGATCATCGTGGCGAGGTTGTGCCTGGCCGCCAGGGATTTGGCCAGTTCGGGCATGGCGTCCAGCGGAGTGTGCTGATCTGCGCGGTAGCCGACGGCCAGCGTGATGTGCTCCTCGACGCCGAGGTGGGTGCGGACGGCACGCACGGTGGCGATCGCCGGGTGGTCGGGGGTGCCGATCGCGACCGCCCAGGTGGGCAGGGACTGCTGGGCGCGGGTGCGGGCCAGATCGGTCAACTGGCGTGGTGACCAAGGAACGCCGACGGGTTCGGAGGTTGCCCATCCGGCGGGCGGGGCTCCGGTGAGTGTGCGCCAGGCCTGTTCCAGGGCGCCGCCCAGGACGAGATGCTCGTCGGCGGGGTGGACCGTACGGATGGAAAGCAGCAGCTGTCGTTCGCCTTCGGTACCGGGGCGGGGTCGGAAGGCGTCCGCGACCTGGGGTCTGTCGTCGGCGGCGTGGGTGAATCGCCCCTCCTGCCAGCGCAGTACGGCCCCGGAGAGGCCGTCGTAGTAACCGCACTCGGGGTCGCCCACGACCCAGCGGGAGGGCAGCCCGTCCAACAGTGTGCGGGCGGGGAAAGTGAGCCGGGTGCTGGGCGGAGTGACGATCTGGAGTTCGCGTCCGGTGCGGGCCGCGTTGCGCACCACGTCCGTCAGCCAGGTCGTGGCAGCGATCACGGGGCGGCCCTGGATGACGACGGCGGCCTTCTCGGTGAGCAGGTCGACGCCCAGGGGTGTCGCTTCCGCGACGGCGTCGGCGAGGTCGGTCACGACCTCGGTGTGACCGGCCTCGCGCGGCCAGACATCGCCCCCGTGCACGGCGACCAGCCGCCCGGCGACGGACCCGGCCAGCCGCGCGGCCCCCTCCACGGAACTGGTCGCCCGTACCTCGGTCCACCACACGGGCGACTCCGCGCGCACGTCGGGCCCGAGCAACCGGGCCACCTCACCCGGTACTTGGACGTACCGGGGCGCTTCGAGCGACACCAACGCCTGCCCGGCAGCCGTGCACAGCTGAGCGACGGACCCGTCGCCGGCCCGGTTCACGAGCAGATCGGGACCGCCGGCGAGGAGCCCGGCCAGCAGCGTCCTGGTGTCCGGCATCTGTGGGGTGAGGGCTATGACGTCCTGGGTCATTGGCTGCTCCTGAAGTGGTGGAACGCGTCATCCCTCTTCGGTGGGCTTGAGAGGCCAACCGCAGCGTCAGTCCCGCAGGGTATGGACAGCCGGAGAAGAAGAACCGGCTTCAGATGACGCAGATGCGCGGCCGGGCATGCTCATCTTGAAGAGCGGGAGAGGTGCCCGCACAGGCGTCTATTCGCGATGCCAGTCGCGGACAATGTTGCCTTTATCGTCCCAAGTGGTTTCTTCCCGAAGCGAATAGATGTCATTATCGAAAAACTTTCGAGACTTCAGGACGCCATTGGGATACCATTCCAGGAACTCTCCTGATGCGACGCCATTGATAACAGCTCCCCGCAATCTCAAAGAGCCATCCGGATGCCACATCTGGGACAATCCGTTCTTGATTCCATCGACGTAGGTATCGAGGCAGACCATTTGCCTGTCCTGATATTCTGCGGCCTCTCCCGTGAACAACTCTCCGCGATAGAGTAGGCGATGCCCCATGTCCATATCGACATCAGGGTCATCGATGTCGATGCGATGCACCTGGTTCATCATGGAATCCAATTCTCGTCGCTCGGTGGATAGCCCGTAAATCGACCGTTAGGCGTCGGCATTTCGGGAAGCATACTGTAACAGTTGGCGCAGAATGGGGCGCCTCTGCCCGGAAGTCCCGTTTCCTTGTTCTTCAGGAAGGGGAACTCGACGGACGCCCGTATCTCCTTGAGGGCGTCTACGCCGTCCGGTAATCCCAGACGGGTGCGAGCCCGCAGCAGCTCGTTGGTGGCTTTCACCTCTGCATGACCCAGCGGATGGTCCGGGTGCGGCTTGTTCGGAGCCAACGTCTCATAAAGCTTTTGAAGCGTCGGGTGCAGCTTTTCCTTGGGGATAATGTTGTCCGGACGCCCGTTGATACCTTCGATCACAATGCCGGTCCGAGGGTCCATGACTGCACCCACGCAGGCGCCAACGTCACCCTTGACGAACTGTTTGGCATCCTTGGCGTCCCGGTAGACCTGCGCCCTCTCCTTCGCAAGGGCGTCCAGATACTTGTCAACAGGCTGGCCGTCAATGTGGGTGATTAAGCCATCTGTAACTGTGACGCGGGAGCTTTGCGGGTCGATCAAGTCCAGCAGTTTCTCTCCATGGTCGGCTGGGAGAGTACCGTCCGGGTCCGGCAGACGGGTCTCCGGAGAAATTGCTTCGGCTGCTGTTGACGCAGTTCCTTGCGCGTCGTGACCTGCGTGTCCATCAGGGCCCGAAGCATGCGGGAGATCGGAATGACCTTGCCTTGGAACAGTCGGGCTGTCTGTGGAGCCCGAGCCGCCGGGGCCATCCGCGTGACCCGGGCTGTTCCCGGTCTCTCCGTGCCCTCCTTCGGTATGGCCGCCGTCGCCACTTCGGACCGGGCCCGGCTCGCCTGTCGGCCCATGCGTCGTGTTTCCCGTACCGCTGCCACCGCCCGTGTCGTGGACGGCGTGCGGGCGGGGGCCGTCGCCCGCATGGGCGGTCGCTCCGGGCGCGTGTCCGCCCACGCCGACCGGCTCGCGGTCGCCGTGCGGTTGGCCGGCGCCCCGTTCGGCGGCGGAGGGTTCCTGCCTGGCCGGGGTCAGGTCGGGTTTGCCGTCGGGGCCCAGGGGGACGAACTTGCCGTCCTCGTCGACCCGGTAGCGGTGGTCGAGGTCGAGGGCTCCGTCGGGGAACCTGGTCTTCGGGATCTGGAGGTGGTCGCTGACGTTGGCCAGGACCTGGGAGACCTTGGGCAGACCCGAGAGGGCCTTGGCGGCCTTGAACGTGCCGGAGAGCGGGTCGAGGGCGTCGCCGATCTTCGCCATGGTGCCGGCGGCCTTCGCGATCGTGCCGCCCTTGCCGAGTTTCGCGGCAGCGGCGAAGGGGCCGGTGGCGAGGGTGAGGATGTTGAAGGAGACCACGGCGTGGGCGCGAGCCGGATCCTCGTTCGCCATGTCGTACGCGATGAACTGCTTGCCGAACTCCTTCGCGTACGGCTTGCTGTCGCGCTGCCAGTCGGACAGGTGCTCGTCCTGGCCGAACAGGTCCATGCCGTAGGCGTAGCCGCCGACGACCGTGCGTCGCAGACCGTCCCAGGCCTGGTCGCGCGCCTCGCCCCCGTGAAAGCCGACGAGGGTGATCAGGCCGTCGATACCGCCCCCGATGCTGTCCTTGACCAGGCCGTCCCACGCCCAGCTCTTGGCCCCGTGCCCCCACCACCCCAGGCTCCAGCGCTCATAGGTACGCCCCTCGGGGCTGCCCCACGGCAGGTCCTTCACGTCCTTGAGCGCGCCGGCGCTCTGGCCGTACATGCCGAGCCCGTGGCTGCCGTCGTCCACGATCCACGCGGGGCGGCAGGCAGCGGGGCTGATCGCGTTGATCTTGTTGGCCGCGTTGCGTTCGGCCTCCTGGAAGGCCGCGCGCGCCGCATCCACACCGTCCATCAACGCCTGGTGCCTGTCGGTCTTCTCCTGATCCTGGGTCCAGTCGTCATCGCCCCGGACGCTGTCGACGAAGCCGATCGCGTCCAGTTTCAGCTGCTTGAGACGGTCGGCGTGCGGCTTGGCCTCGTGGATGAACGTGTCCAGGGCGTCGGCGAGCGACTCGATGTTCCCCGCGAATTCGTCGGCCGTGTCCATCACCGGCCGGGTCGAGGAGAACAGCTTCTCGGCCTCGGGTGCCTTGTAGTACGCGGCCGTCGCCTGGAAGCGGGAGTGGATGTCCTTCCCGCCGTTCCGGATGCCCGTGGCATGCGTACGCAGAGCGGACGCGGCCTTCTCCAACTGGCCGAAGTCACCGGTGTACTGGGGTATCCCACCCGGTTCGATCACGGCGGCTACTCCCCGCCCCGGTGGCCGGGCTTCTGCCCGACCGCCCTGATCTCGGCGGGGGTCGGGGCCTTCGCCGCCTCGCGCTGGGCGCGGGCGGCCATGGCCAGATCGCCCTCGATGTACTCGGTGGTGGCCTTGACGGTGCCGTCCATCGACTTCTTCGTGCGGGCGGCCATGAACCTGATCCGCTGCTGGGTGTCCGCGATGAAGTTCGCCACCGCGGCGCCGACCGGTCCCGCCGGTGCCTCGCCGCAGTACGGCCCGCTGATCGTCCCCGCGTGCAGCGCGGCATCCTCCACGTTCTCGCCGTAACCCCTGACGCCCTTGCTCAGGTCGTCGGCGGCCAGCCCCACCAACGACAGAACGGACTCCACCCCGCTCGGCCTGATGTCCCACCCCGTCATGCCGTCCCCCTGCATCCCCCGGCCGATACGTCTCGTCACCCGCGTCCGGCGATGTGCGTGCCGCCGCCGACGGGATCTTCATCTGTATCAAGGGGTTCTTAGCACTGGCAACGCAATTCAAGCCAAACGTGTGCTGGATTGAGTACGCAGTGTGCTGCCAGGGGGCTGTGGCGACCGGGGCTCGCCGAAAGGTGGGGGGCTTGAGCAGCCTTTTCCGTCTCCTGTCGCAAACCCGAGAGGGTGTGGTCCGGCGACTGGACGGTGCGGCTGATGGTGTTTGCGCTAGGGAATGAGGATGGCAGGTGCTTCGGTCGCGCTACCGCTTGGCCGCCCCCGCCCGTACCGACCGGATCACGCCCGCCGCCGCGATCAGGAAGCCGACGCCCATCAGCATGCACAGCGACCAGGCGATCGACGGGAGCGGGTGGGTGCCGAGGAAGAGAGGGGCCATGGTGGCCAGCGTGGACAGCGCGCCGATGAAGAAGACGATCGCGCCGATCCGGACCAGCCGGTCACCTGCGCCAGAAGGTGTAGTACTCACCCCACAAGGGTAGTTCCCGGCAGCGGCGCACGACCCTGCGGTCAACCCTTCGGTCGACCTCGCGGTCAACCCCGTGGTGACCGGCGTGCGCGGCAGGCGCCGTTTCCGGACAGAGTCCGGATGACCAGGCTTGACGAGGGGTACCCCCCCTGGGGAGGCTGCTGCCAGCAGGGGAGCACCACCACTGGATAGCCTGACCTGCTGAGGATTTGTTCCGGCATACAGGTTGCACAGGTTGCATACGGGTTGAGATGGGGTGCGTGCTTTGCCGACTGGCAAGGTCAAGTGGTTCAACAGCGAGAAGGGCTTCGGCTTCCTCTCCCGCGACGACGGCGGCGACGTCTTCGTGCACTCCTCCGTGCTTCCCGACGGTGTCGATGCCCTCAAGCCGGGCCAGCGCGTCGAATTCGGAGTCGTCGCAGGTCAGCGAGGGGACCAGGCGCTCTCGGTGGCGATCCTGGACCCGACTCCGTCCGTCGCGGCCGCGCAGCGCCGCAAGCCGGACGAGCTCGCGTCCATCGTGCAGGACCTGACCACCCTGCTGGAGAACATCACGCCGATGCTGGAGCGCGGCCGGTACCCGGACAAGGCGGCCGGCAAGAAGATCGGCGGCCTGCTGCGCGCGGTCGCCGACCAGCTGGATGTCTGATTCCGCTCGGCGTCCGGTCCCGGGCGCGGCCCGGGACCGGACGCGCGGTCAGACGAACGACAGCGCGTCGGGGCCGAGGGGCGGTACCAGTCCCTCGGCCGCCGCGCGGGTCAGCAGTCCGCGGATCGCCGCGTAGCCGTCCTCGCCGAGGTCGGCCGTGAACTCGTTGACGTACAGCCCGATGTGCTGGTCCGCCACCGCCGGGTCCATCTCCTGGGCGTGCTCCAGCACATAAGCCCGGGACGCCTCCGGGTCGTCCCAGGCCATCCGCACCGAGGCGCGCACCGACTCGGCGAGCAGCTTCAGCGTGTCCGCGCCCAGCGACCGCTTGGCGATGATCGCGCCGAGCGGGATCGGCAGCCCGGTCGTCTCCTCCCAGTGCCGGCCCATGTCGGCGAGGTTGTGCAGCCCGTAGTTCTGGTACGTGAACCGGGCCTCGTGGATGACGAGACCGGCGTCCACCTTCCCGTCGCGCACGGCGGGCATGATCTCGTCGAACGGCATCACGACGATCTCGCCGACACCGCCCGGCACCACCTCGGCAGCCCAGAGGCGGAACAGCAGATAGGCGGTGGAGCGCTCGCTCGGTACGGCGACGGTCCGGCCCGTCAGGTCGGTGTCCGCCCCGTCCCTCGTGAGGACGAGCGGGCCGCAGCCCCGGCCCAGCGCCCCGCCGCACGGCAGCAGCGCGTACTCGTCGAGCACCCATGGCAGCACCGCGTACGAGACCTTCAGGACGTCGAGCTCGCCGCGCTCGGCCATTCCGTTGGTGAGGTCGATGTCCGCGAAGGTGACATCGAGGGCGGGCGCGCCGGGGACCCTTCCGTGCGCCCAGGCGTCGAAGACGAAGGTGTCGTTCGGGCACGGCGAGAAAGCGATCCGCAGCGGAGCCGACGGGTCAGAAGTCGTTTCGGTCATGGTGGGTCCAACCTTCCAGTACGGGTACGAGCTTCCCGAACGCCTCGGTGAGCGCGGCCAGCGCGTCGCCGATGCGCCAGGAATCCCGGTCGCGCGGGCCGACGGCGTTCGAGACGGCCCTGATCTCCAGGACGGGCAACCCGACGCGCTCGGCGGCCTCCGCGACCCCGAAGCCCTCCATGGCCTCGGCGGCCGCCGAGGGGTGCGCGGCGAGCAGGGCGGCGGCGCGGTCGGCGGAGCCGGTCACGGTGGAGACGGTGAGGACGGTGCCGGTGACCGCGCCGGTGGCGGCGGCCGTCGCCCGTACCAGCGACCGGGGCGGGAGATGCCGGACGCGGCCGAAGCCGAGCTCGGTGACCGGCACGAAGCCCGTCGCGGTCTCGGCGCCCAGATCCGCCGCATCGATGCGGTCGGCCACCACCAGGGAGCCGACCGGTGCGACACCGGCGAACCCGCCGCCGATGCCGGCCGAGATCACCAGGCCGTAGCGGTCCGAGGCCAGACCGAAGGCGGCCGAGGCCGCCGCGGCGGCCGGTCCCGCGCCGCCCGCCAGGACGTCGAAGGGGCCCGCGCGGTGGATCTCCGCGCCAGGGACCCGGCGCACCGGCGCTTCGGAACCGCCCCCGCACGCACGCGTGACCGCGTCCCGTTCCGCGGGGACAGCGGTCACGACGAGCACACGCACGGGGCAGCCTCCGAGGCGCAGGAGGGGATCAGAAGGGCGTCAGGAGGACTTCTTCAGTTCGAAGTGCCAGATGCCGGTCAGCTGCTTGCCGTTGGTCTCCACGATGCTGATCTGCGTCTTGTCCGTGGTCTCGCCGGTCTGGCTGGAGAAGAAGGCGCTGCCCGGGATGGACCGGTAGGTCTTCTTGTACGGCTCCTGCTCGGCCTGCTGACCGTTGATGAACAGGGTCCAGCCGTTGTCCGCGATCTCCGGGTCGACGCCGAAGCGGACCTTGTCGTCCATCGCGACCTCGACGGACTTCTCCGCCTTCTTGTTGAGGCAGGCCTGGTACTCGGACTTCTTGAGCGGCTTGCCGTCGTTGTAGCAGGCGGCCTCGGAGCTCACCGAGTTGCCGCCGACCGTTACGGTCGCGAGCGGCGTCGGCTTGTCGCAGGCGGAGAGGACAAGGAGTCCCGCGGACACGGCACCAAGAGCGACGCCGATTCGGCGGCCCTTACCGGAGAAGAACGCAACGGTCATGGGCCGAAGGCTATCGGTCGCTCCGGTTCACGCCACGCGGGGGTGCGGCGAGCCGCGTCGCGTGGCGCCCAGCAGACCCCGTACGGACGTTGCGGCGCCGAGGGCGAGGATGCCCGCGGCGACCGACATGCCCAGTACGCCGTTGAGGGGGAGGAGGATGCCGATGCCGCCCCCGACCACCCAGGCCATCTGGAGCAGGGTCTCGGAGCGGGCGAACGCGGAGGTGCGCACCTCTTCGGGTACGTCGCGCTGGATCATCGCGTCCAGCGAGAGCTTCGACAGGGCCAGCGTGAAACCCGCGGTGGCGCTGAGCGCGGCGACCATGACCGTGCTGAAGAAGAGCGCGGCGAGCACGGCGACGCCCAGGGCCAGGGTCAGCACCGAGACGACGATCACCTCGGGGCCGCGGGACCGCAGCCAGGAGCCGACCGCGGTGCCGGACGCGTTGCCCACCCCGGCCGCGACGCCGACGATGCCGAGCGAGACCGCGGCGCTCTGCCCGGGGAACGGGTGCTCGCGCAGCAGGAACGCCAGGAAGAAGATCAGGAAGCCGGAGAGCGCGCGGTGCGCGGTGTTGGCCTGGAGCCCGTTCAGCACGGACGGGCCCACGGACCGCAGCCCGGGCCGCTTCTCGCCGTTGCGCGCCCGGCCCTTCCGGGGCTCCCTCGTCCCGGACCCGGGGGCCACCGTGCCGTGCGGCGGCACCAGCTGGGCCTTCCGCTCGCCCTTCGAGGAGTCGACCTTGTGCGGCAGGGTGAAGGCGAGGACCGTCCCGCCGATGAAGATCACGCACGCGCCGTACAGCGGCCAGCCGGATCCGAGGGTCTGCAGCCCCGCCGCGACCGGGGCGGCGATCCCGGTCGCCAGCAGCCCGGCGAGCGTGACCCGGGAGTTCGCCTTCACCAGGGAGAAACGCGGCGGCAGCAGACGCGGCACCACCGCGCTGCGCACCACCCCGTACGCCTTCGAGCAGACCAGGACGCCCAGCGCGGCCGGATACAGCTCCAGGCCGCCGGTGGCGACCGCGCCCGACATGGTGAGCGCGAGCACCGCGCGGGCCAGCATCGCGGCGGCCATCGCGGCGCGCCGGCCGTGCGGCAGCCGGTCCAGGAGCGGGCCGATCACGGGAGCGAGGAGCGTGAAGGGCGCCATGGTGATGGCGAGGTAGAGGGCGACGCGGCCGCGGGCCTCGTCCGTCGGCACGGAGAAGAACACCGTCGAGGCGAGCGCGACCGTGATCATCACGTCGCCCGCCCCGTTCACGGCATGCAGTTCGATCAGTTTGCCGAGCCCGGACTCCCCGGCGCCATGGGCGTACGTCGCCTTGCGGATGCCCCTCGCGGTGCCGGTGAACGGCTGGTGGAGAGCATGACCGATCGCCCGGCCCGTCCTGCGGAGCGGGCCGGGCCCCTCGTGCGACCTGGCGGAAGTCACCTCGTCATAGTGCCCCAGTAGCGGTGTCGGCGAACCGGCATCCGCGCGGGGCGCGGTGCACTCCGCCCTGTCGGGCCAGTGATCCGCCCGCCCCGGGCAGGGGCGTCCCCCGCCCGGGACCGTGACCTTTCGTGAGCCGCCGAGGGAGGTCTCCCCAGCGGATTCCCGGGGGATTCCCGGGGGATTCCCGGGGGATTCGCCAAGGACACGACACCGGATACGGCCTCGTTTGGGACGGGCAGGTGGGCGGGGGGCGGCGGAGAGGGTAGCGTGCGTAGCGCGCCACCGGCGGTTGTTCTCGGCCGCGCGCCTCTCGGCGATCCCGCAGAATGGATTGCAGAAGGTGTGCCCGAGGCAGGCAGCAACGGGTGTGGACGTCGACGCGGCCCCCAGGTCCGCTCCGCCCGCATCCGTCATGGCCGAAACCGATGGATGTGCTGGCGCGCTCGTGAGACTGGCGTAGGAGAGAAGCGAGACCTGTGAGTGCTGCGACGACGCGAAGCCGTACGGCCCGTACCCCCGTTCCCGACCGTCTGTGCGCCGAGGCGGTAGACCTGGCCCGCGCGGCGGCCGAGGAGGCAGCCGCGCCGGGGGTCGTCGGTGAGCATGTGGGCGTGGTCTCCGAGGGGGACCGGGTCGTCACGCACCTCTTCGAGTGCAAGGAGCCCGGCTACCGGGGCTGGCGCTGGGCGGTGACCGTCGCGCGGGCCTCCCGCGCCAAGTACGTCACCCTCGACGAAACGGTGCTGCTGCCCGGCAGCGACGCGCTGCTCGCCCCGGAATGGGTGCCGTGGAGCGAGCGGCTGCGCCCCGGCGACATGGGGCCGGGCGATCTGCTGCCCACCGAGGCGGACGACATCCGCCTGGAGCCCGGCTACACCGGCGAGGACGAGCCGCCGCCGAACTCCGCGGTCTCCGAGATGTCGCAGGAGATGGCCGACCTCGTCGACGCGGAGGACGCGGAGCTGACGACCCGCCCCGCGACGACGAGCCGGGGCTCGATCGCGGCGGTCGCGGACGAGCTCGGCATGCGGCGGGCGCGGGTGCTGTCCCGGTACGGGCTGCACGCGGCGGCCGACCGGTGGGACGAGGCGTTCGGCGCGAAGACGCCCATGGCACAGGCGGCCCCGGCCTCGTGCGTCACCTGTGCCTTCCTGGTGCCGCTGGCGGGTTCGCTCAGGCAGGCGTTCGGGGTGTGCGCGAACGAGTTCGGTCCGGCGGACGGGCGGGTCGTGTCGCTGTCGTACGGGTGCGGCGGGCATTCGGAGGCGGCGGTGATGCCGAAGCCGCCGAAGCCGGCGCCGCACGCGCTGGACACGATGCAGGTGGACGAGTACCCGTTGCGGCCGGCCCGGGACTCCGGCTCGGTCCCGGCGGAGGCGGACACGCCCACGGAGGACCTGGGCCACTCGTAGGCGGTGGCCGGGTGCGGGGTGCTCCTGCGGCCCGGCTTCCGTCCTCGTTCGCCGCACGGGATCGAGCGGGCTGCCCGGTGGCCCCGGCGCCGCCTTGCTCCCGATCGCCGGTCGGGCCTGATTCTGCCGCTCGTCCGAGGGATTCCGCGTCCGCCCGGCGAACCGCCCTGCCCTCGATCACCGGGCGGGCCCGATTCCACCGACTGTCCGCAGGCGAGGGCCTGAACCGGCCGATGCGCTGTTCCGCCGCCCACGTCCGGCGCGAGGACCCGGTACCTTCGGGCGCACACTTGGCGGCATGGGCAGTGCGTAACCCGAAAGAGCGGAGTCAGAGCGTGAGCATGAATGCGACCGAGGGGGCCGACCCGTTCGGGACCGCGCGGCTGCGGCGCGGTGTGCTCGACGCCTGGGGCGCCGGCCCCGCCAGGTTCCGCGAGGACGCCAACGCCGAGGAGGACCTCGCGCTCGGCGGCTACCGCGACCGCCTCGTCGTCGAGCTGGCGCAGAACGCCGCCGACGCCGCCGCCCGCGCACAGGTCCCCGGCCGGCTCCGCCTCACCCTGCACCCGGCGGCCCCGGACACCCCCGCGGTCCTCGCCGCCGCCAACACCGGCGCGCCCCTGGACGCCACCGGCGTGGAGTCGCTCTCCACGCTGCGCGCCTCCGCCAAGCGCGAAGGGCACGAAGGCGCCGTCGGCAGGTTCGGCGTCGGGTTCGCCGCCGTGCTCGCGGTCAGCGACGAGCCCGCCGTCGTCGGCCGGCACGGCGGTGTCCGCTGGTCCCTCGCCGAGGCCCGCGACCTCGCCGCTCGGGCGGCCGTCGCCAGCCCCGGCCTCGGCGACGAACTGCGCCGCCGCGACGGCCACGTACCGCTGCTCCGCCTCCCGCTGCCCGCCGAGGGCACCGCACCCGACGGGTACGACACCGTCGTGGTCCTTCCGCTGCGCGACGGCGGCGCCGAGGACCTCGTGCTGCGGCTGCTCGACGCGGTCGACGACGCCCTGCTGCTCACCCTGCGCGGCCTCGACGAGATCGTGATCGAGACCCCGGACACCGTACGGACACTGCGCCGCACCGAGCACGGCCCGTACACCCACGTCGAGGACTCCGCGCACGGCACCAACCGCTGGCGCACCGTCTCCCACCACGGCCCCGTCGAGCCCGCCCTGCTCGCCGACCGCCCCCGCGAGGAACGGCTGCGCCCGCACTGGTCGGTCACCTGGGCGGTCCCGGTCGACACGGAGGGCGCTCCGGTGCGCCCCCGCACCCTCCCCGTCGTCCACGCGCCGACCCCCACCGACGAACCCCTCGGCATCCCCGCGCTGCTCATCGCGTCGCTGCCGCTCGACACCGCCCGCCGCCACTTCGCGCCGGGACCGCTCACCGACTTCCTGGTGCAGCGCGCCGCCGACGCGTACGCCGAACTGCTCGCCGGCTGGCAGCCGGTCTCCGTCGACACCATCGACCTCGTACCGGGGCCGCTCGGCAAGGGCGAACTGGACGGTGCGCTGCGCGGCGCGATCCTGGAGCGGCTGCCGCGCATCGCGTTCCTGGCGCCGGCCGCCCCGCGCGACACCACCGCCGAGGCGGACCGCTGGGACAGCTGGGACGTGGCGGCGGACGGCCTCCCCGGGGCGGCCACCACCGCGCTGCGGCCCATCGAGGCCGAGGTACTGGAGGGCGTCGGCGCCGAGACCGTACGGGTGCTCGCCGAGGTACTGCCGTGTCTGCTGCCCGCCGGGCTGGAACGCCGCAGCGAGCTGCGCACCCTCCAGGTCGCCCGGGTCCCGCTGACCGAGGCGATCGACCGGCTCGCCGGTCTGGAACGCGACCCCGGCTGGTGGCGGCGGCTGTACGACAGCCTGTCCGGCATCGACCCGGACCGCCTCTCCGGCCTGCCCGTACCGCTGGCCGGGACCCCGGAGACCGCGGACCCCGGGACCCCCGCCGTGCCCCGCACCACCATCGGACCCCGCCAGGTCCTCCTCCCGCTCCCCGACGCGGCCGCCGGACCGGTGCTGGGCCGCCTGGCCCGGCTCGGGCTGAAGGTCGCCCACCCGGACGCCGCCCATCCGCTGCTGGAGAAGCTGGGCGCCCTGCCCGCCACCCCGCGCGCCGTGCTGACGACCCCGCAGGTCCGGGCCGCCGTCGCCGGTTCGCTGGACGCGGGCGAGATCTGGGACGAGGACGCGCTGGACGGCGACGAGCTCGCCGAGACCGTCCTCACCCTCGTCCGGGACGCCGAGCTGGCACCCGGCGACGAGCCCTGGCTCGGTGCGCTCGCCCTGCCCGACGAGGACGGCGAACCGGCCCCCGCCGGGGAACTCGTGCTGCCCGCGAGCCCGTTCGCGGCCATCATGCGGGAGGGCGAACTCGCCCTCTGCGACCAGGAACTGGCCGACCGCTGGGGCGAGCAGCCGCTCACCGCCTGCGGGGTGCTGGCCACCTTCGCCCTCGTACGGGCCACCGACGTCGTGCTGGACCCGGACGAACTGGAGCCGCGCGAGGGCGACTTCGCCGAACCCGACGACGCCGGTCTGCTGGACGCCGTGGACGTGTGGTGCGAGGACATCCTCGACCAGCTGCCCGACACCCCCGTTCCGCCGGTCGCCACCGAGATCGTCGCCGTCCGCGACCTGGACCTGGTCGACGACGACGCCTGGCCGCAGGCGCTCGCCCTGCTCGCCCGGCCGCCGCTGCGCGACGCGCTGACCCAGCCGGTGCGGGTGCTGCTGCCGGACGGCACCACGCAGTCCGTCCGCCCCTACACGGCCTGGTGGCTGCGCGACCACCCGGTGCTCGACGGCCGCCGCCCCGCCGGGCTGCGGGCCGCGGGCGGGGACCCCCGGCTGGCCGGGCTGTACGACTCCGCCGACGCGACCGGGTTCGACGACGCGCAGGTGCTGCGCGCCCTCGGCGTACGGACCTCCGTGGCCGCCCTGCTCGACGAGCCGGGCGGCGCCGCCGAACTCCTCGGCCGGCTCGCGGACGAGGACCGCCCGGTCGGCCCCGTACAGCTGCACTCCCTGTACACGGCGCTGGCCGACCTCGACCCGGAACAGGTCACGCTGCCGGACGAGCTGCGGGCCGTGGTCGACGGCGAGGTGCGGGTCGTCGACGCGGCGGACGCCGTGATCGCGGACGCCCCCGATCTGCTGCCGCTCACCGGGGGGCTCCCGCTGCTCCCGGTCGCCCCGACGCGCGCCGCGGAGCTGGCCGAGCTGTTCCAGGTGCGCCGGCTCGGCGAGAGCGTCGAGGCGGAGGTGTCGACGGAGGGCGAGGAGCACCAAGTGCCGGACGCGGTACGGGTCCTGCTCGGCGCCGGCACCCCGGACGTGTACGTCGAGCACGGCGAGCTGCGCGCGGGCGGCGTCGAGCTGGACTGGCGCCGCGCTCCCGACGGCACCGTGCACGCCGCCACGCTGGAGGGCGTCGCGGCGGGGCTGGCCTGGGCGGCGGGGCAGTGGCCGCGCCGCTTCGAGGTCGCGGCGCTGCTGGAGGACCCCTCCCGTACGGAGGAACTGGCCCGGGACCGCTGGTTCGACTGACGGGCGGTCACGGGCGCCGGGGTACGTCCACGGAGGGATCTTCGCAAGAAGTTCATTTCCGTGTACAACCCTTCACATGAGTTGCGGGTCTGGTTTGACGAGTCAGCAGACTCACAGTCCGAACCAGCCCCGCCCGTGGCGCGTCACGTGCCCGCGGGGCCTTTCTCCACTGGGGAAACACATGCGTATTCGTGCCACCGTGGCCGCCGTCTCCGGCGCCCTGGCCCTGTCTGCTCTGGCTGTCCCGGCCGCCGTCGCCGGCGACCACTCCGTCCCGAACCTGAACAAGCCGACGTCGGGTGCCGAGGTCTTCGGCACCGCCGCCCGGGGCGTCTCGAAGGCCGCCGCGGCCTCCGCCGCCGACGCGTCGGAACCCGTCATCTCCAAGGTCGTCGTCAACGGCGGCAAGGACATCGTCCTGGGCACCACCGCCAAGAAGACGATCTCCATCTCCGTCACCGCCTCGCACGCCACCGGTGTCGTCGACGTCTACGCCGACCTGTGGCACGGCACGAACCCGACGTCGGAGAACACCATCGACGGCGCGATCCTGCCGAACGAGGACCTGTCGAAGTGCACCAAGGTCAACGCGACGACCTCGACGTGCAAGCTGACGTACACGATCGACCCGCGCTACGACCTGTACAAGAACTCCCTGGCCGGCACCTGGCACGTCTCCGCGGGCGCCCTCGCCGGTAACCAGATGGACATCGCCTACACCGACTTCTACAGCACCGCCCGGGTCCAGCGGCTGTCGAAGCTGACCGTCAACGCCTCGCCGGAGCCGGTGAAGAAGGGCAAGACGATCACGGTGACGGGGAAGCTGTCGCGGGCGAACTGGGAGGACCACGCGTACCACGGTTACGCGACGCAGCCGGTGAAGCTCCAGTTCCGCAAGAAGACCAGCTCCACGTACACCACGGTGAAGACGATCAAGTCGAGCAGTGTCGGGAACCTGAAGACCACGGTCAAGGCCTCGGTCGACGGTTACTGGCGCTACAGCTTCGCGGGTACGTCCACCACCCCGGCCGTCACCACCGCCGGTGACTTCGTCGACGTGAAGTAGTCCCGTCCGGCCGCATCCGGCCACCTGTGGTCACCCGTGAGCAGCGGGATCCCTCCGCGAGGGGTCCCGCTGCTCACGCATCCCCGCCCCGTGCATCCCATCCGGCCTCCCGAGGCCTTTCTCCACGGAGAAACCCATGCGCATACGTGCCACTGTCGCCGCAGCCTCCGGCGCCCTGGTCCTGTCCGCCCTCGCCGCCCCCGCGGCGCACGCGGCATCGGCCGACCCCGTCATCTCCAAGGTCACCATCAACGGCGGCAAGAGCACCGTCCTGGGGGTGACGGCACCGAGGACCATCACCGTCTCGGTCACCGCCTCGCACGCCTCCGGCATCGAATCCGGCTGGCTGATCCTGTGGCACGGCAAGGACCAGGACGAGGGCATGGACGGCGCCCTGCTGCCGAACGAGGACGAGGCGACGTGCAAGGCCGCGAGCGCGACCACCAGCACCTGCTCCCTCACCATCACCGTCGACCCCAGGGTCGACCTGCCGAAGAACGTGCTCGCGGGTTCCTGGCACGTCCTCGCGGGCGCCGAGGCCAAGGACGGCTCCAGCTACTACTCCGACTTCGCCGCCACCACGAACATCCAGCGCTACTCGGAGCTGACCGTCAACGCCTCGCCGGAGCCGGTGAAGAAGGGCAGGACGATCACGGTGACGGGGAAGCTGTCGCGGGCGAACTGGGAGGACCACGCGTACCACGGTTACGCGACGCAGCCGGTGAAGCTCCAGTTCCGCAAGAAGACCAGCTCCACGTACACCACGGTGAAGACGATCAAGTCGAGCAGTGTCGGGAACCTGAAGACCACGGTCAAGGCCTCGGTCGACGGATACTGGCGCTACAGCTTCGCGGGCACGTCCACCACCCCGGCCGTCACCACCGCCGGTGACTTCGTCGACGTGAAGTAACGGCGCGGGGCGTAAGGGGGCGGGGGACCGCTCCCTTACGCCGGGAAGCGTCGGCCGACCAGCCGCCAGGCGTACTCCAGGCCGGCCGACGCCACCACCGCGATGCCCACGGCGGCCCACGGCATCGTCGTCCCGACCAGCTTCAGCGCGAAGAAGTCCTGGAGCCACGGCACCACCAGCACGACCAGGAACGCCAGCCCCATCGCCAGCACCAGGCCGATCCGCCACCAGGTGTACGGGCGGGCGATGATCGCCAGCACCCACATCGAGACCAGGAAGAGCGTGAGCGTGGCCGCGCTGGTCTCCGCTTCGAGGGCGCCCGTACCGGTGTAGTGGTGCCGGGCGATCAGATACGTCGCGAAGGTGGCGACGGCCGCGATGACGCCCGACGGGATCGCGTACCGCATGACCCGGCGCACGAAGTGCGGATGCGCCCGCTCCTTGTTGGGGGCCAGGGCCAGGAAGAACGCCGGGATGCCGATGGTCAGCGTCGACAGCAGGGTCAGATGGCGGGGCAGGAACGGGTAGTCGACCTGGAAGCAGACCACCAGGACCGCCAGCAGCACCGAGTAGACGGTCTTGGTCAGGAACAGGGTGGCGACCCGGGTGATGTTGCCGATCACCCGGCGGCCCTCGGCCACGACGGACGGCAGCGTCGCGAAGCTGTTGTTCAGCAGCACGATCTGGGCGACGGCCCGGGTCGCCTCGGAGCCCGAACCCATGGAGACGCCGATGTCGGCGTCCTTCAGCGCCAGTACGTCGTTGACGCCGTCACCCGTCATGGCGACGGTGTGGCCGCGGGACTGGAGGGCGGCGACCATGTCCCGCTTCTGCTGCGGGGTGACCCGGCCGAAGACCGCGTTCTCCTCCATGGCCGTGGCCATGTCGTCCGGGTCGGTGGGCATCCGGCGCGCGTCCAGGGTGTGCTCGGCGCCCGGCAGCCCCAGCTTTCCGGCGACGGCGCCGACGGAGACCGCGTTGTCGCCGGAGATGACCTTCGTGGCGACCCGCTGGTCGGCGAAGTACGCCAGGGTCTCCCCGGCGTCGGGCCGCAGCCGCTGCTCCAGGACGACCAGGGCGCTCGGCACGGCCCCGGCCGCGATGTCCGGCCCGTCGAGCACACCCTCCGCGCGGGCCAGCAGCAGCACCCGCAGCCCCTGCTCGTTGAGCTGCTCGATCTCGGCGAGCGCCGGGTCCTGCTCGGGCAGCAGCACATCGGGGGCGCCGAGCAGCCAGGACGACTCCCGGCCGCCGCCCTCGTCGAAGGCGGCGCCGCTGTACTTGCGGGCCGAGGAGAACGGCAGCGCCTGCGTGCACCGCCACTGCTCGCCGTCCGGACAGGCGTCGACGATGGCCTGGAGGCTGGCGTTGGGCCGCGGGTCGGACGAGCCGATGGCGCCCAGCACGCTGCGTATGTACGTGTCGTCCGCCCCGCCCAGCGTCCGCACCTCGGTGACGTCCATGCCGCCCTCGGTGAGGGTGCCGGTCTTGTCCAGGCAGACGACGTCGACCCGGGCCAGGCCCTCGATGGCGGGGAGCTCCTGCACCAGGCACTGCTTGCGGCCGAGCCGTACGACACCGATCGCGAAGGCGACCGAGGTGAGCAGCACCAGGCCCTCGGGGATCATCGGGACGATGCCGCCGACGGTCCGGGCGATCGATCCCCTGAGGTTGTTGTCGTTGACGAAGAGCTGGCTGATGATCAGGCCGATCGCGGTCGGCACCATCATCCAGGTGACGTACTTGAGGATCGTGGAGATGCCGGTGCGCAGCTCGGACTGGACCAGGGTGAAGCGGGACGCCTCCTCGGCGAGCTGGGCGGCGTAGGCCTCGCGGCCGACCTTGGTGGCGGTGAAGGCGCCGCCGCCGGCGACGACGAAGCTGCCGGACATCACCGGGTCGCCGGGGTGTTTCAGCACCGGGTCGGCCTCGCCGGTGAGCAGCGACTCGTCGATCTCCAGGCCGTCGGCCTCGGCGACCGTGCCGTCCACGACGGCCTTGTCGCCGGGGCCCAGCTCGACGAGATCGCCGAGGACGATCTCGGAGGTGGAGATCTCGGCCGCGACCCCGTCCCGCCGGACCGTGGGTTTCGCCTCGCCGATGACCGCGAGGCTGTCCAGGGTCTTCTTGGCCCGCCATTCCTGGATGATGCCGATGCCGGTGTTGGCGATGATCACGAAGCCGAAGAGGCTGTCCTGGAACGGCGCGACGATCAGCATGATCAGCCAGAGCACGCCGATGATCAGGTTGAACCGGGTGAAGACATTGGCGCGGACGATCTCGCGCAGCGAACGGGACGAGCGGACGGGTACGTCGTTGACCTCGCCGCGGGCGATCCGCTCGGCCACCTCGGCCGCGGTCAGCCCGCGTGGGTCCACGACGGGGGCGGGCAGCCTCACCGGGTGGACCGGGTCGAGCTCCGCCCCGGCGTCGATCATGGCCGAACCGGGGTGGCCGGTGGAGCCGTCTGCTTCGGGAGTCTGCTCACCGAAGGAATGGGGTGCCCGCTGCGTCATGGTTTCGACGGTACGGGGGGATGGTCCGGTTCACCCAACGAGGGGTCCGAAGATCAGACCGGGGGAGGAGGGGAATGGTCCTGTGGTGGTACGGGACCGGCGCCGGACCCCTAGGCGGTGGCGCCGTTCCCGGTGTCGGTGGTCTCGGCGGACGCCTCGGCCGCGGCGGCCGCCCGCTTGATCGCGGCGTCACGTCCCCGCACGTACCAGATGCCGATCAGGCCGAGCCCCGCACCGGCCAGGCAGGTCCACACCCACCACAGGTGGCCGTGGTCGTCGAACCAGTTGTAGAACGGGATCTGGACCAGGAAGAGGACGAACCAGAGGATCGTGCCGCCGGTGATGGTGGCGACGACGGGCCCCTCCAGGGGCTCGGGTGCCTCGTGCTTCGGTGTCCACTTCGCCATGACCTCAGTGTATGGGGCCCTCGTACGGAGCCTCCGCGGCCCGGGCGGCCCAAGGGTCTACGCGCGGAGATAGCGATCTTCGCCTTATGTATTCATACTGAATCTGCTTACGGCTGACTCGAATTATTCGTGTGAAAGTCCAAAGCTGACCACTTTCATTCCCCCTCTACGTACGACTGAGGTCATACATGTCCCCCTCGGCCACCGCTCCGGTCGACGCCAAGCAGCCCCCGGCTCCCCAGTCGCAAGGCAGTCTGGATCGTTTCTTCAAGATCTCCGAGCGGGGGTCGTCGGTCGCGCGCGAGATCCGCGGCGGATTCGCCACGTTCTTCGCAATGGCGTACATCATCGTGCTGAACCCGATCATTCTCGGTAGCGCGAAGGACATGTACGGCCATCAGCTCGACAGTGGCCAGCTGGTCACCGCCACCGTGCTGACCGCCGCGTTCTCCACGCTCCTGATGGGCGTCATCGGCAATGTGCCGATCGCGCTGGCGGCCGGCCTCGGCGTCAACACCGTCGTGGCCCTCCAGCTCGCTCCCCGGATGAGCTGGCCCGACGCGATGGGCATGGTCGTCCTCGCGGGCATCGTGGTGATGCTGCTGGTCGCCACGGGCCTGCGGGAACGCGTGATGCATGCCGTGCCGACCTCGCTCCGCAAGGGCATCGCGATCGGCATCGGCCTCTTCATCCTGCTGATCGGCCTGGTCGACTCCGGCTTCGTCTCCCGCATCCCGGACGCCGCGCACACCACCGTGCCGCTCCAGCTCGGCGGCGACGGCCACCTCACCGGCTGGCCGGTCCTGGTCTTCGTCATCGGTGTGCTGCTCACCCTCGCGCTGATCGTCCGCAAGGTGCCGGGCGCGATCCTGATCTCCATCGTCGCGATGACGCTCGTCGCGATGATCATCGACGCCGTCGCCGACCTGCCGGCCGGGGCATGGGGCCTGACCGTGCCGCAGTGGCCGGGCAATCCGGTCGACACCCCCGACTTCGGGCTGATCGGTCACGCCAGTCTGTTCGGCGGTTTCAGCAAGGTCGGTGTGCTCACCGGCATCCTGTTCGTCTTCACCGTGCTGCTGTCCTGCTTCTTCGACGCGATGGGCACCATCCTCGGGGTCGGCGACGAGGCGAAGCTGACGGACAAGGACGGCAACTTCCCCGGCATCAACAAGGTGCTCTTCGTGGACGGCATCGCGGTCGCCGCGGGCGGTGCGAGCTCCGCCTCCGCGGGCACCTGTTTCGTGGAGTCCACGGCGGGTGTCGGCGAGGGTGCCCGCACCGGCTTCGCGAGCATCGTGACGGGCCTGCTGTTCACGGTGGCGCTGTTCCTGACGCCGCTGGCGACCATGGTGCCCTCGCAGGCGGCCACCCCCGCGCTGCTGGCGGTGGGCTTCCTGATCATCTCGGGCTCGGTGCGGGACATCGACTGGAGCGACTACACGCTCGCCATCCCGGCCTTCCTGGCCATGGTGATGATGCCGTTCACGTACTCGATCACCAACGGCATCGGCATCGGCTTCATCGCCTTCTCCGTGCTGCGCGTGGCGGCCGGACGCTGGCGCGAGGTGCCGGTGCCCATGTACGTGGTGTCGGCCGTCTTCGTCTTCTACTACGCGATGCCGGCCCTCGGCCTCACGTGACCTCTTCGGTCCTGATCCCCGCGGTCCCCTCGGGGCCGTAGAACCTCTCCGTCTCGTCGACGGCCGCCTTGAAGCGCTCGTCGAAGTCATCGCGAATGAGCGTCCGGACGACATAGTCCTGGACGCTCATTCCGCGTTTGGCGGCATGCTGCCGGAGCCGGTCGAGCAGCTCACCGTCTATCCGCAGGCTGAGCACAGTCGATCCCATGGCAAGCAGGGTTACGGCCCAGTGGGTCGTTTCGCGTCACTTTACGGATCCGACTCACTCGTTCGGGTGACCGATTGGGTGAAGTGCCTCTCGCGCGTGTAACACGAATGGTCTTTAGGGTAGGTAATGAGTTACGCTAATAAACATGCCTGACCTGATCCACGACGGCGACAGTGCGGCCGCCGTGAGCTCCCTTCGCTCCGCCGTGATGCTGCTCAGCCGGCGCCTCAAGCACCAGCGCGTCGACGAGTCGCTGAGCCCCACCGAGATGTCGGTGCTCGGCACGCTCGCCCGGTGCGGCTCGGCCACACCGGGCGAACTGGCCCGCAAGGAGCATGTGCAGCCTCCGTCGATGACTCGCATCGTCGCGCTGCTCGAAGCGAAGGGGCTGGTCAGACTGGAACCGCACCCCGATGACCGTCGCCAGAAGGTGGTCAGCCAGACCGAGCAGGCGGAAGCCATGCTCGAAGAGAGCCGCTCCAAGCGGAACGCCTGGCTGACCGCCCTCGCCGAGGGCCTGGACGAGGACGAGTGGGAGACGCTGCGCAAGGCGGCGCCCGTGCTGGAGAAGCTCGCCCACCTGTAGCGGGGCGGGCCGCGCCGGACCACAGCCGGCGCACCGCCCGTACCGCCGCACCCCGTCAGTCAGCGAAACGTATACGCCCGAGGAGGCGAACCCTTTTGAGTACGGGATCCGGAGCAGACTCCGCCCCCGCACCGACTTCCACCCACGAGAGCAAGCCCGGCGGGACCTTCTCGTCGCTGAAGATCCGTAACTACCGCCTGTTCGCCACGGGCGCCGTGATCTCCAACACCGGTACCTGGATGTCCCGCATCACGCAGGACTGGCTCGTACTGAGCCTCACCGGGTCCGCCACGGCCGTCGGCATCACCACGGCCCTCCAGTTCCTCCCCATGCTTCTGTTCGGCCTCTACGGCGGTGTCATCGCGGACCGTCTCCCGAAGAGGAAGCTGCTCCTCGTCAGCCAGGCGGCGCTCGGCCTGTGCGGGATCGCCCTCGCGGTGCTCACGCTCTCCGGTGTGGTCCAGGTGTGGCACGTCTACCTCATCGCCTTCCTGCTCGGCATGGTGACGGTGGTCGACAACCCGGCCCGCCAGTCGTTCGTGTCCGAGATGGTCGGACCGGCGCAGCTGCGCAACGCGGTCAGTCTCAACTCGGCGAACTTCCAGTCCGCCCGGCTCATCGGCCCGGCGGTCGCGGGTGTCCTGATCACCACGGTCGGCAGCGGCTGGGCCTTCATGTTCAACGGCCTGTCCTTCGCCGCCCCGCTCATCGGCCTGCTGATGATGCGCCCCGGCGAGCTGCACAGGGCCACCGTCGTACCCCGCGCCAAGGGCCAGCTGCGGGAGGGTCTGCGCTACGTCTCCGGCCATCCCGAGCTGATCTGGCCGATCGTCCTGGTCGGCTTCGTCGGTACCTTCGGGTTCAACTTCCCGATCTGGCTCACGGCCTTCGCGGACGAGATCTTCCACGGCGGCGCCGGGATGTACTCGTTCTTCAACATCCTCATGGCGGCCGGCTCCCTGGCCGGCGCCCTGCTCGCCGCCCGCCGCCGCTCCTCCCGGCTGCGGATGCTGGTGGCCGCGGGCACGGCGTTCGGTCTGCTGGAGATCATCGCGTCCCTGTCGCCGTCCGTCTGGCTCTTCGCGATCCTGCTGGTCCCGATCGGCATGATCGGCCTGACGACCAACATCAGCGCGAACACGAGCGTCCAGATGGCCGCCGACCCGGCCATGCGCGGCCGGGTCATGAGCCTGTACATGATGGTCTTCGCCGGTGGTACGCCGGTGGGCGCCCCGATCGTCGGCTGGATCAGCGACGCCTACGGGGTCCGTACCGGCATGGCCGTCGGCGGCGCGTTCTCGCTGGTGGCCGCGCTCGGTGTCGGCCTGATGCTGGCCCGCGTCGGCGGCCTGCGCCTCCGCGTCGACCTGCGTCCCGGCCGCCCGCACGTCCGGTTCGTCCCGCGGGAGGAGCTGGCCGCGGCGGCGTGAGTGCCGTCCGAAGAGGTACAGGGCACGGCCCCGACCGGTGGGCACCGGCCGGGGCCGCCGTGCGTCGGGGAGCGTCAGTCGCGGGGGAAGTCGCCGGTTTCCAGAGCGAGGCCCACCACGGTCGGGGTGAGATCGACCGGGGTGCCGAAGTCGAGGCTCAGCACGCTGCGGTACTCGTCCTCCTTCGGAAGCGTGTGGAGGTGCCAGGTACCGGTGTACGGGTCGACGGTGAGGTACACGGGCACACCGGCGGTGGCGTAGGTGGCCTTTTTCGATCCGTAGTCATTGGCAGCGGTGCTCTTCGAGACCACCTCCGCCACGAACTCGATGTCCTGGTAGCGGCATCGGCCGTTCGCGTCCTCGGCGGCCCCTTCGGTCAGTGCCACGACATCGGAGGCGAAACCGTTGAGCAGCCCGGGGAAGTCGATGCGTACATCGGACAGCAAGCGCTCCCGCGGGTACCTTGCGCGCAACTGCTCGATGATGTCGAGAATGATCCGCCAGTGTGTGCGCCGCTGCGGCGACATGTAGATGATCCCCTCGACGATCTCGACCTTGAATCCCTCGGGGGTGGGCTCAAGCCACTCGAACATCATGTCCAGAGTGCGCTCGTCGCTGCTGTCGGCCATCTCGATCCTGTCGGTGTCTACGACGGTCATCGTGGCGCTCCTCCCCGCTGCCGCGCGGGCGCGGGCAGCCGCGTAGTACAACGATACGTACGGAGGCCGGGACACGCCGGTACGGTGCGACACTCGGCCCATGAGCCGTCTCAGACTCTTCGTCGCCGTGCTGCCGCCCGCCTTTGCCGTCGAGGAACTGCGCCGTGCCGTCGCCCCGCTGCACGCGCTGCCCGAGGCCGAGGGGCTCCGCTGGACCGGGGTACCCGGCTGGCACTTCACGCTGGCCTTCCTCGGGCCCGTGGACGAGGGACTGCTGCCCGAGCTGGAGGAGCGCCTCGCCCGGGCCGCCCGCCGCACCGGCCCCTTCCCGCTGCGCATCCACGGCGCCGGCCGGTTCGGCGGGCGGGCGCTCTGGGCGGGGGCCGCGGGCGCGCTCGACACGCTGCGGCTGCTCGCCGAGCGCGCCGACGCCGCTGCCCGCCGCACCGGCATCCCGATGGACGAGCACCGCCGCTACAGCCCGCACCTCACCCTCGCCCGCAGCCGCCGCGCCGACATCGACCTGCGGCCCTGCGTCGAGGCGCTCGGGGGCTTCGAGGGCACCGGCTGGGAGGTCGGCGAGATGGCCCTCGTGCGCAGCGATCTGCCGGTCGCGGGGGTGCCGGGCGAGCAGCCCAGGTACGAGGTGGTCGCATCCTGGTCGCTGGGTCACTGAGACCGGCGGTTAGGCTCGAAGGGTGGATCCGAAGACCAGAAACCGCATCATGGCGGCCGTGCTCGTGCTGATGTTCGTCGTCGTCGCCGTGGCGGCCGCCGTCGGGGCGTGACACGGCCGGGCCCGTCAGGCGGCCGTCCTCACCAGGCGAACGCCTCCGGCGAAGGCCCCGGACCGGGGAAGATCTCGTCCAGCGACGCCAGCAGCTCCGCCGGGAGATCGAGCTCCAGCGCCCGCAGCGCCGAGTCCAGCTGCTCCCGGTCGCGCGGCCCGACGATCGGCGCCGTCACCCCCGGCCGGGTGAGCAGCCAGGCCAGGCCGACCTCGCCCGGCTCGAGACCGTGCTTGTCGAGCAGATCCTCGTACGCCTGGATCCTCGCGCGCTGCGCCGCGTCCTTCAACGCGTCCGCGCTGCGGCCGGAGGCCGAGCGCCCGGCCGTGCCCTCGCGCTCCTTCTTCAGCACACCGCCCAGCAGCCCGCCGTGCAGCGGGGACCACGGGATGACGCCGAGGCCGTACTCCTGCGCCGCCGGGATGACCTCCATCTCGGCGCGGCGCTCGATCAGGTTGTAGATGCACTGCTCGCTGACCAGTCCCAACGAGCCCCGCCGGGCGGCCAGTTCATTGGCCCGGGCGATCTGGTAGCCGGCGAAGTTCGACGAGCCGGCGTACAGGATCTTGCCCTGCTGCACCAGGACGTCGATCGCCTGCCAGATCTCCTCGAAGGGAGTGTTCCGGTCGACGTGGTGGAACTGGTAGAGGTCGATGCGGTCCGTCCGGAGCCGCTTGAGAGAGGCGTCGACGGAACGCCGGATGTTCACGGCGGAGAGCTTGTCGTGGTTGGGCCAGGCCTCGCCGCCCATGTCCCCGTACATCTTGGTGGCCAGGACCACCCTGTCGCGGCGTTCGCCGCCCTTGGCGAACCAGGTGCCGATGATCTCCTCGGTGCGGCCCCTGTGCTCGGCCCCGCCGTACACATTCGCGGTGTCGAAGAAATTCAGACCCGTGTCCAGCGCCGCGTCCATGATGGCGTGGCTGTCCACCTCATTGGTCTGCGGGCCGAAGTTCATGGTGCCGAGGACGAGGCGGCCGACCTTGAGTCCGGTACGTCCGAGCTGCGTGTACTCCATGGACAGCAAGCCAACGCCTTCGAGCCCGCTCGAAGCAAGGGGACCGGCGTGCGACTGCCCCCGGCGGGGCGTCGGAGCGCCGGGGGCAGTGCGTCGTGCCGTGCGGGCTACTTCAGATACACGATGCCGTCGGTGGTGACCGTCGGCCGGCCCGAGGTGGCGACGACGACGATCCTGACGGTGTGCTTGGCACTGGACGACCAGCTCTTCGTCCACAGCGCGTCGCGGTACTTGGTGGTGCCGGATTTCAGATCCACCGTGGACACCTTCACCCCGTCCACGTAGACGTACACCTGCCCGGACGTGCTCGCCCGTGAGGTCACCAGGGCGACCGAGCGGCCGGTGAACGTCCAGCTCAGCGAGGCACCCTTCGACGTGCTGGAGTACGACTTGCCGCCGAGGTAGCTCGACGAGGACCGCGTCGTCCACGAACCGGACTTCGTCGCCGAGCTCTCCTGCACGATGACCGGCGTACCGGCGACCGAGGCGGTGGCGGTGTTGCCCGCCTGGTCGTACGCCTTCATGGACCAGGTGGTCGCCGCGCCGGACCTGGCGGTGTGCGAGGCGTCGGCGGTCGTCGGGCCGTACGTCCTGGCCACCGGCGCGGTGAGCCGGACCTCCTTGAGCGAAGCGGCGTCGGTGGCCTTCCACTTCAGGGTGAGCGGGACGGCCGTGGTGTTGACCGTGCCGGTGCGCAGCGCCAGGTTCGGCTTGGTGGGGAACGTGGGCGCGGTCTGCTCGGCGACCACGGTGGCCGCCGCCGAGGTGGTGACCTTGCCCGACTGGTGCGTGGCGCGGACCTGGATCCGGTGGGAGCCGATGGCGAGGGTGGCCGGCGCGGAGGTCGCGGTGCCCGCGGTGGTGGCCACGGACTTGCCGTCGACCAGCAGCTCGTACGTGGAGACGAACGCGCTCGGGGTGCTCGCCGACCAGCCCACGGTGACCGCGGACCTGGTGTAGTACGTCGTGCCCGAGAGCCCGGCGCCGGTCACCGACTTGACGGCCAGCCCGGTGACGGGGCCCGCGGCGAGATCGCGGATCGACTTCAGCTGCCCGTACAGCTTGGTGCCGGGGCACTGGGTGTTGAAGCCGTCGCGGTGCCCGGAGATCCGGCTGAAGGAGTACTTCGTACCGGCGGTGAACGTCCTGCCGAAGTAGTTGTTCCCGTCGGCGCCCGCGGTGAGCACGGTGGTGCCCGCCGGGTCGCCCTTGTACTGGCCGAGCTTCCACGCGGCGATCCGGGCCACCGCCGTGGTCACCGCGCCGGGCGCGGCCGCGTCCGTGTACGTGCCGATGACCGCGATACCGGCCGAATCCCGGTTGAAGCCGTAGGTGTGCGCACCGAACACCGGCCGGTCCACACCGCCCTTACGGCCCTCGAAGATCGTCCCGCACTTGTCGACCAGGAAGTTGTAGCCGATGTCCTTCCACTTCTCGCTCTTGACGTGGTACGCGTACAGGCTTCGCACCACCGCCGCGGAGTCGGCGCAGGAGTAGGTGTTGCTCCCCGCGGTGTGGTGGACGAAGACGGCCTTGACGCCGTCCAGGTACTCCGGCGCCTCCGGGCTGATCGACTCGTCGGCGCCCCAGCCGGCCCGCGGGACGATCGGCGGCTTCGGCACGGTCGAGGCCGGCGCGGGCGGCAGGGTCCCGGCCGGGGAGGAGCTCGGCGACGACGGGGGGCTCGGGCTCGCCGGGGGAGTGGGTTCCCGGGTGGCCGTTTCGGACGGGGCCGGTTCGGCCGACGTGGGCTCGGCGGGCGGTTGCGTGCCGTCGCCCGGCGCGGCCGGGTCGGACGCGACCGGGTCCGTCGGTTCGGCGGTGGGCGTGGCCGTCGGGTCCTCGGCGGGCAGGTCGGCCGCGAAGGCGGCCGGTTCCGCGGCGAGCGAGCCGCCCCGGCCCGGGTCCACGGTGTCCAGTCGCAGCCCCGCGGGCAGCTTCGCGGACACCGTGCCGCCCGCGTTGATCCGCACCTCCACACCGTTGGAGGGCCCCACCCAGCGGGGCTCGGTGCTTCCCCGTACGCCGGACCGGCCGGTCTCCGTGCGCCCGTCCAGGTCGGTTTCGAGTTCCACCCAGGACGTCCAGTTCCCGCTGGTGGCGGACCTGGTGCGGACCTCCACGGCTCCGGCGACCCTTGCCGCCGGGTCGGTCCAGGTGACGCCCAGCATGCTGAACGGTGCGGTGTCCCGCCTGCCGAGGGCGGCGGACGTGCCGTCGTCACCGACCTTCAGCGAGGTGGCGCGTACATCGGCCTTCGCCGGGCCGGGCTTGGCGTCGGCGTCCACCGAGGAGTTGCCCGTCACCCCCTCGAAGACCAGGACGCCGGCGACCGCCGAGGTCGCCACTGCGGCCGTGATCCGGATTCTTCGCTTCGAGAAGGACTGGTTCGGGATTCTGCGCTTCGATCTCAAGTCGTACCCCAGGGATCGTCTTCGACATTCGGATCATGACCCGCTGCGACAAGCGACGGCACAGGTCACAGGTGACCAGTGGGGGGTACGAGTGCCGGCGCGCACACAGCGGAACCACAGCTTCCCATGCCTCTGCTACGCCCCGGCATCGCCCCCGCCGGGGCGTAGCCTGGCTGCCGTGACCTCCGTACCGCGCGTTCTGGCCGTGCTCGACGAGCTGCTCCGCGACGCGGATCCCGGCGGGCGCGGGGCGCTGTGGCAACTGGCTGAGCAAGGCCGCGAGTTGGATGCCAACCTGGTACGCCTGCCGCCCGGCGGCGAGGTCGGCGAGCACCAGGAGGACGTGCTGGACGTCCTGCTGGTCGTCGTCGCGGGCAACGGCCGGATCACGGCGGCGGGTGAATCGCTGGAGTTGACGCCCGGCACCGTCGCCTGGCTGCCCCGGACCTCCCGCCGCGCCCTCGCCGCCGGTCCGGACGGCCTCGCCTGGCTGACCGTCCACCGCCGCCGCCCCGGCCTGACCATCGGGTCCGCGGCCGCCCCCGCCCTGTCGTACGGGGGCGGCGAGTCCCCCTGCATGCTGGACCGGGTCTGCCCGGGATGCGGCCGGCTCTCGCCGGACCCGGAGCCCGTGTTCTGCAGCCGGTGCGGGGAGCGGTTCGCCGAGGGGTGAGCACGGACGGCCGGGAACGGCCGTGAGGTGACCGGATCACAAGTGCTGTGCGCCGCTGCGCATATGACCGAACGTCTAGTCTGTTGCCACCATGTAGTCCACAGGGGGTCGCATGCACAGCGAGGGTACGGCCGGTCGCGATTCGGACCACGGGCAGGGCGAGGATTCCCCGCGTGGCGCCGACGCCGGCCGGGCGGGCGACTTCCTCCGGAGCGATTCGAGTGAACACGCCCGGTCATGGCCCCCGGCGGAGCCGGATTCGGACCGGGCGGCGGCCCCCGCTCCGCACCATGTGATCGACGGACGTTACGAGCTGCTGCACAGCCTCGGGCGCGGTGGCATGGGCGAGGTCTGGGAGGCGCTGGACACCCGCCTGGACCGCCATGTCGCGGTGAAGGGGCTGCTGGGCCGGGACGTCGTCGGGGCGGCCACGCAGGAGCAGATGATGCAGCGGGCCCGGCGGGAGGCCGCGGCCATCGCCAAGATCAAGCACCCGAACGTGGTGGCGGTGCACGACCGGGTCGAGTCCGGCAACCAGGTCTGGATCGTGATGGACCTGCTCGACGCGCGTTCGCTGGCGGAGCTGATGCGCGCGGAGCAGCGGCTGCCGGTGCGCCGGACGGCCGCGATCGGCCTTCAGGTGCTGAGCGGGCTGCGGGCGGTGCACGAGGCGCGGGTGGTCCACCGCGACGTGAAGCCGGCCAACATCCTCTTCGCCAAGGAGGACTTCGCGATCCTGGCGGACTTCGGGATCGCGACGTTCGACGGCGCCGCCCCGCTCACCAGGGCGGGTGAACTCATCGGCACCTTCAAGTACCTGGCGCCCGAACTGCTCGCCCAGACCTCGCGGGAGAGCGCCGCGACACCCGCCTCCGACCTGTGGTCGCTGGGCGTCACGCTGTACGAGATGGTCGAGGGCAGGCACCCCTTCGACCGGCCGAACGAGTACGAGGTGCTGGTCGCCGCCTGCCAGTCCGACCCGCTGCCGATGGAGCACGGCGGCGGCCTGGCCGATGTCGTGGGCCGGCTCATGCACAAGGACCCGCGCCGGCGCCTGAGCGCCCACAGCGCGGAGGAGATGCTGCGGAAGATCCTCCGCGATACCGCCGCGAAGCCGGACCCCGCATCGGAGCCCGAGCCCCCGCCCGTACCCCCGCAGGCACCACCCCTGCCCCCGCCGCCCCCGCCCCAGCGGCCGAAGAAGGGCGTCCCGGGATGGCAGAAGCTCTCGGCGGCCGTGGTGTGCGGGGCCCTGCTGGCCGGTCTCGGATGGTTCGCCGCGGACCGGATGCGGGGCGACGGCGAGGCGGAGGCCGACGCCCGGCCGGGGCGGGGTTCCCAGCCGGAGCCGTACATCAGGACGCACCCGATCCTGAAGGTGGGCGTCAAGGCCGATCAGCCCGGACTGAGCGAGCGGACCAAGGCCGGTACGTACCGCGGGTACGAGATCGACGTGGCCTACGCCATCGCCCGCGACATGGGCTACGGCCGTGACCAGGTCGCCTTCGAGCCCGTGAGCAGCGAGAACCGGAGCACGATACTGCAGAAGGGCGATGTGGATCTGGTCATCGCCACCTACAGCATCACGCCGGAGCGCAAGCACGCGAAGGCGCCCGACTACAGCGTCGCGTTCGCCGGCCCGTACTACGTGGCCAGCCGGAGCTTCATGGTCCGCAGGAAGGCGAGGACGGTGTCGATCGACGACTCCAGGATGCTGCGGAACGAGCAGTTCGAGGTGTGTACCGCGCGGAGTTCGACGTACGAGTCGTGGCTGCCCAAGGCGGGCTACAACATGACGGAGTCGCTGCCGAACGGCTACGACCGGTGCGTGCGCGATCTGCTGGACCCGGCGTCGTCGGTCTACGCGGTGAGCACGGACGACGTCATCCTCGCCGGGTTCGTCAAGAACAACCCCGCCGAGCTGAAGCGGCTGGACAGCGGTCCGGGCGCGGAGGGCTACGGCGTCGCGATGAAGCCGGACGAGAAGGGGCTCAAGGGGGAGGTGTGTTCGGCGCTGAAGAAGATCATGACCGACGGGGTCTGGGAGAAGCTGTACGCCGAACACATCGCCCCGCTGCTCAACAGGCCGAACCCGCCGAACAAGCCGAAGCCGGCGGAATGCCCGTCCTGACGCCCTGAGCCACGGGCCGGTTCAGCGGTCGGCCGCCCACGCCGCGTCGGCCGGGGGCCGGCCGGTGGCGAGGATGTGGCGGACGATCCGGAGGGCCTCGTCGTCGCGTACGGCCTGCTGGTCGCACGGTCACCGGACAGCGTCCGGGAGCTGGCCACGACCTGGGAGGGCGTAGGTCCACGGCTCGACGGGTTGCGCGAGGCCTTCACGGTGCACTCCGCCGTTCCCGACGGCCGGGGCGGTGACTTCGACGGGTCCGCCCTCCTGCTGACGGAGTGGGGGCGCATCCTCACCGAAGCCGCCCGGCGGGGCTGGGGTGTCGTGGGGCTGAGCGAGTAGGGGGAACTCGTGAAGCAGGGGTGCCGCCCGCACTCCCTCCGGCCGCCTCAAAACATGTGGAGGCGCACCGGTGCCGGCGGACATGATGACGACATGAGCAATCGCGTACTTCCCGTGCAGGCACTGATCGTTGTGGACGTCCAGGCGGACGCGGTCCGCGGTGACCGGGCGGTTCCCGAGGCGGCCCGGCTCGTGGACCGGACGGCGGAGCTGATCGCGCGGGCGCGCGAGGGCGGGGCGCTCGTCGTCCACGTACAGAACGACGGGCGGCCCGGTGCGGGGGACGAGCCGGGGACGCCCGGGTGGGAACTCCACCACACCGTGGAGACCTCGCCCACGGAGGCCGTGATCCGCAAGCTCAGGGACGACGGGTTCCACGGGACCGCGCTGGGTGACCTGATGAGGGACTCGGGGGTGCGGGCGCTCGCCATCTGCGGGGTGATGTCCGAGATGTGCGTACAGGCGACGGCCCGTACGGCGCTGGAGCTGGGGTACCGGGTCGTCATGCCGCACGACGCGCACGCGACGCACGACATCCCGGCCGCGCCCGGGATCAGCGGGCCCGTCCCGGCCGCCACGGTCTCACGGGTCGCCGAATGGGCCCTCGGCAGCGATCTGGAGGTCGTGGCGCACGCCGCGGACGTGGAGTTCGCCGCACCGGCCCCGTACGGAGGCTGAATCCGCCGGAGCGGGAACCGCGGCGCCCGGTCCCGTCGTCATCACGCGCGCGCCACCATGCGCGGGCCACGCCGAGTGCTGTGCGGGCCGCGCCCCATACCCGAACTCCAAGGAGCAGCATGAGAGTCAACGGCAGCACGCGACCCCGTAGCGGCAGCCGAAGCAGCACCGTTTCCTCCTCGCGACGCAGCTCTCGTACGGCTCTCCTGAACGGCTCGAAGGCGGTGCTGGCCGTCGCGCTCGTCCTCGGCGCGGCCACCGCCTGCGGCACGGACAGCGGCGGGGTCCACGCGACCAAGGACTGGAAGGTCGGCGACTGCGCAGGGCCCGACAGCAGCGAGAAGGACGCCTACCAGCCCCTGGACTGCGGCGACTCCGGGGCGACGATCAAGGCGCTGGAGATCAAGGACGGCGCGATCTTCTCCGACTCCATCCAGTGCCCGGCCGGTACGGACGCGATCATCTCGGTGAAGGTCTCCTTCGGCTCCGGCGGCGACGCCAAGTCCGGCATCCCCAGCAAGACCATCTGCGGCCGCAACCTGAAGGGCGACCACCCCGGTGACGCCGGTGCGGGCGGCGGTCAGCTGGTGAAGGGCGACTGCGTGGACGACCAGGCCAAGGAAGTCGCCTGCGGCAGCGGCGGCAGCGGTGTGAGCAAGGTGCTCGATCTGACGAAGACGGCCGAGCAGTGCCCGGCCGGGAGCAAGCCCCTGGAGCTGTTCCCGAGCCCGGGGCGGCCCTACGACGCGATCTGCACCGGCAAGGCCTGACGCGTACGGAACGACTCCGCGGCCGGTGAAGCACCCGCTTCACCGGCCGCGGTGCGTCCGCGGGACGAGACGCTTCGGACCGACGCGGGGAACGTGAACCGTATGCCGGTCAGGCGGGCTCTGCGGCGGGCCGGCGGAACAGGGCCGTCCAGAGGAAGGGCTCGCCGAAGAGCGGGGAGCCGGGCGGTTCGTCGTGCATCCGGCGGAGCTCGATCTCCGTCAGCTCCGAGAAGATCCGGCGCAAGGACTTTGGTGTGTAGGCGAGTCCGCCCTGGAGTCCGCCCCCGTCGTAGAAGGCCTCGTCGGGGAGTTCGGAGCCCATGCCGCCCTCGCCGGACGCGAAGCAGGCGAGGGAGAAGCAGCCGCCGGGGGCGAGGACCCGGTCGAGCAGGGCGAGGTAGCTGACGCGGCGGTGCGGCGGCAGGTGGTGGAAGCAGCCGGAGTCGTGCACGAGGTCGTACGGGCCGGTCAGCTCCGTCTCCGTGAGGGCGAAGACGTCACCGTGGTGGAACCGGACATCGGCCCCGGCCTCGCGGGCGCGGTCCTTCGCCCAGGCGAGGGCCGACGGGGAGAGGTCCACCGCGTCGACCTCGAAGCCCAGGGACGCCAGATGGACGGCGTTGCGGCCCGGCCCGCAGCCCAGCTCCAGGACGCGGCCGGGGGCGATCAGCCCGCGGTCGACGTACGAGACGAGGTTCTCGTCCGGCTTCGCCACGAAGAACGGCACGGGCCGCTCCCGGTCCGCGTAGAAGCCGTCCCACCAGGATCCGGCGTCGGCCGTCCACCGGTCGGCGTCCCGTGCGAACAGGCCGTCCATGAGGCGCAGTACGTCATCCGTCGTGCGTATGTTCCGGTCCATGCGGACCCCCTTTCCACCAGGGAAAATCGTAGATTCGCAAGGTCTCCGCGCCCAGTTGGGCGGAGCCCGGCGAAACCGCCCCGGGGCGGCCTGCCGGGCGGCGGGGACCGGGCCGACCACCCTGGCCGTACGGGCCCGGTCCGGGGGCGGGGGCGCCTGCGCCGAGGCGTGAAGAGGCAGGTCTCGCGCCCCCCGGGGGTTGTTTCTTGGAGAGTTCCGGAGGCGGGGGAGCGCGGGAAGTGATGGAGTCCTCAGTGCGTGGCGGACCCACCACCGACCGTGCGGAGCGGGAAGAGTGGGGACAGCGGTACGGACGACGAAGGAGGACCGATGACGGGTGTCGTGGCGAGCCGGCGGAACGGGACGGTCGGGCAGTCCATGGAGCTCCTGGGAGCGCGGGACCGACTCCTGCGGGCAGGGCGTGAGTTGTTCGGGGCGTACGGGTACGCGCACACGGGCATCGAGGAGTTGTGCGCCCGCGCGAAGGTGCCCGTCCATGTCTTCCATCAGGAGTTCCTCTCCCGCGAAGTGCTGTTGATGGCGCTGTACGACGAGGTGGCGACCTACGGACTGCGCGCGGCCGAGAACGCCCTGATGGCGGAGGGCATGGAGGACTGCTCGACGGAGGAACGGGTCCGGCTGCTCTTCGAGGCCTATGTGAAGGCGGTCACCGAGGACCGGTGCGCGGCCAGGGTGGCCTTCGTCGAGGTGCTCGGGGTGAGCCGGGAGGTGGACAAGCACCTCGCGACCTGGCGGGCGATGTGGATCGAGTTCCTGACGTCCGAGGCCGAGCGTGCCGTGCGCCGGGGCGAGGCGGTGGCCAGGGACCACACGGTGACCGTCACGGTGCTCAACCACTCGGTGGACGAACTCATGGCCCACCACGGCCGCCGGCCCCGCCAGGTCGACGCCGAGTGGCTGACCGACGAGCTGACCCGGCTCTCGCTGGCCATGATCCTGTCGTCCTGACGCACCCGGTTGCCGGGTCGGCAAATAATGGGCCCATGAAAGACGGCGCGGAGCACACGGAACGACCCGACGACGAGATCACGACCGTTCTGACGGGCGTCGGCCCGCGCCTGCGGGCCCTGCGCCAGGAACGCGGCACGACCCTGGCGGAGCTCAGCGAGACGACCGGGATCTCCCTGAGCACCCTGTCGCGCCTGGAGTCCGGCGGCCGCAAGCCCACCCTCGAACTGCTGCTGCCGCTGGCGAAGGCGTACGGGGTCCAGCTGGACGAGCTGGTCGGCGCCCCGGCCACCGGCGACCCGCGCATCCACTTCCGCCCCTTCACCCGCGACGGCATGACGTTCGTACCACTCACCCGGCACCTCGGCGGGCTGCACGCGTACAAGCAGATCCTGCCCGGCGGACGCGGGTCCACGGGACCGCTGGAACAGCGGGTGCACGAAGGGTACGAGTGGCTGTACGTGCTGGCGGGGCGGTTGCGGCTGCTGCTGGGCGAGCACGATCTGGTGCTCACGGCCGGTGAGGTCGCCGAGTTCGACACGCGGACGCCGCACGCGTGGGCCAGTGCCGGACCCGAGCCGGTCGAATTCCTCAGCCTGTTCGGACAGCAGGGCGAGCGGATGCACGTGCGGGCCCGGCCCTCTTCGGACGGCCGGTAGGAAGTCCCGCTCTCAGACCCGCAGTTCCGGCGGGAAACCCGTCCAGCACAGCTCGTCGGGCAGATGCCGCATGTCGTTGGAGACCAGGACCGACGCCGGGCGGCCCGGGGCGTAGCGGATCACCGTCAGCGAGGCATTGCCGTGGTTGAGGCCGAGCCAGCGCCACTTCGGCGCGTCCATGGCGTCCCGTATCAGCCAGGACACCAGGAAGCTGTGCGTGACGACGAGTTCATGGACGTCCTCGTCGCCGTCCGGCGGACCGGTGAACTCCGCCAGGGCGCGACGCGCCAACTCCGGCCCCCGCACCCGTTCTTCGGCCGTGCACGGCTCCAGGAACCGCAGGAAGCGGTCGGCACTGCCGGCGGGCAGCTCCGCCCGGTCGGGAAAGTGCGGAACGTAGTCGTCGGCGGTCTCCGTGACCCGGACGGGGACGTCGTCGAGCTGTTCGGCGATCAGCTGTGCCGTCCGGGCGGCCCGGGGCAGCGGGCCGTGACGCACCACCGAGACCGGGTGCTCGCGCAGCCGCCGGCCGAGCAGCTGCGCCTGGCGGCACCCGGCCTCCGTCAGCGTGCTGTCGTCGTCCTCCCCCGCCGCCTCACCGTGCCGGACGAGATAGAGGTGCCGGGTGGCCGTTCCTGTCATGCCGGTTCCTTCCGTGTCCGCTCATGGACGGGGCGTGTACGGGCCGCCCAGCCCCCACGCCTGATGCATCGCGTCGGCGAACGCGCCCGCCAGCGCGTGCTCGCCGGTGGGGCCGGGATGCGTTCCGTCGTACGTGTCCTCGTGGATGTCGTATCCCGGAGGGCGGGAGGCCAGCAGGACCGGGGACATCGGGTCGTCCAGGTCGGCGACGGCCTTCGCCAGGAGTTCGTTGAAACGGTCGCACTCGGCGGCGAACGGGGCGTCCGACTCGGCCCGGATGTTCGGTATCACGGGCATGAGGACCATCTTGACGTGCGGGTTCGCGGTGCGCGCCGCCGTGATGAACGCCCGTGCGTTCAGGGCGGTCCGGTCGCTGTCCGTGTAGAACCCGAGGTCTATCAGGCCGAGCGAGACGAGCAGGACGTCCGTGCGGTGCCCGGCCACCGTGCCGGCGATCACCGGGGCCATGTGCAGCCAGCCCTCGCCCCAGCCGGCCAGGTGGGTGCGGGCCCCGGCGGGGAAGTCCGGCGCGCCGTACGCGTGGCTGACCGGGGCGCCCGCCACCGTGTCGTACAGCGAGCTGCGCGGCCCGACGATCGCGAACGGCGTACCGAGGGTGGAGGTGAGGTGCTGCCACATCCGGTAGCGCCAGGTGAAGTCGCCGGCGCAGCCGATGGTCATGGAATCGCCGACAAACGTGAACCGCATGGCGTCATCATCGCGGATCACTCCTGCCGCCTGCGACGTGACGATGGACACTTGTGCCATGCGTTCGTACCTGACTGTGTCCGGAGCCGCCGCGCTGCTCCTCCTGTCCACCGGTGCGGCTCCGGCCGTGGCCGACGACGGAGCCGACCGGAGCTTCACGATCGAGGACCCCCGGATCACCGAGTCCAGCGGCCTCGCCGCGAGCCGCGCCCACCCCGGCATCTACTGGACGCACAACGACAGCGACGACGGGCCGTACGTCTACGCCGTCGACTCCCGGACCGGGAAGACCGTCGCGACCATCACCATGAAGGGGGTGGGCGAGCCCCGCGACGTGGAGGCCATCTCCCTCGGACCCGACGGCGATCTGTACGTCGGTGACATCGGCGACAACCTGAACGGCAGCTGGGACCACGTCTGGATCTACCGCTTCCCGGAGCCGAAGGAGCTGAAGGACGCGACGGTCCGGGCCACCCAGTTCGACGTGAAGTACGCGGACGGCCCGCGCAACGCCGAGGCGCTGATGGTCCACCCGAAGACCGGGCGCGTCTACATCGCGTCGAAGAACGAGGACGGCGGCGGGCTGTACGAGGGCCCCGCGAAGCTGACCACCGGGGCCACCAACGTCTTCCGGCGGGTGGGCGAGGTGCCGTGGGTGACGGACGGGGCGTTCTCCCCGGACGGCAAGGAGCTGGTGCTGCGCTCGTACTTCAGCGCCCGGGGCTACGTCTTCGAGAACGGCAGGCTCGGCGCCGACCACGCGGTCCGGGCCCCGCTCCAGCGGCAGGCGGAGTCCGTGACGTACACGGCGGACGGCTCGGCGCTGATGTTCGGCTCGGAGGGGGAGCGGAGCGACGTGGAACGGGTGGACGTGGAAGGCCGCGACGGGGGCGGCTCCACGTCGCCGTCCCGGGGCGGCGACGCGTCGGCCTCGTCCGCCGGGGCGGGGGGCGAGGGCACCGGGGACGTGAAGGGGACGACCCTGACCGGGGTGCTCGTGCTCGCCGGCATCGGCTTCCTGGTCTTCATGGGGCGACGCCGTAAGGGAAACTGAGGGAATGAACCTTGATCCCGGGCCGTTCGGCACCGCGCGGCTGGACGCGCTGCCGCTGCGGGTCGCGTACGCGGACGAGATGGCGGCGGTGCTCGGCGACCCGGCCCTGCACACCTACACCGGGGGTGCCCCGGAGACCGCAGACGGGCTGCGGGCCCGCTACCGACGCCAGACCGCCGGCTCTCCGGACCCCGGGGTGCGGTGGTGGAACTGGGTGCTGCGGGTGCGCGACGAGGGGCGGCTGGCCGGATACGTCCAGGCGACGGTGGACGTGCCGGGTGCGGAGGCGGAGATCGCCTGGGTGGTCGGGACACGGTGGCAGGGGCGCGGGTACGCGAAGGAGGCCGCTGCGGGGCTGGTGGCGCACCTGCTGGGGGTGGGGGCGGGACCGGGGGCGGTGCGTACCGTCCTCGCCCACATCCATCCGGACCACGACGCCTCCGCAGCCGTGGCCGGTGCGGCGGGACTGGTGCCGACGGAGAAGTGGTGCGACGGCGAACGGCGCTGGCAGCGCACCGCCGTTGTCAGTGGTCGGTGCGAGAGTGGCCCACGTCAGCACAGCACTTGGGAAGGGCACCTCATGGGCACCTGGGACACCGGCCATTTCGACAACGACAGCGCCGCGGACTTCTCCGGGAAGATCGACGACGCACCGGAGGCGGGGCGGGAAGCGGTGATCCGTGACGCGTTGACCGTCGCGATCGAGGCGGACTACCTGGACAGCGACGAGGGCGCTCCCGCCGTCGCGGCGGCGGCACTGGTCGCCTCCCAGTGTCCGGGCGGTGAGCCGGTGACCACCGCGTACGGCCCCGACCATGCCGTGCCCGTCCTCGCGACGGACCTGCGCCCCCTCGCGGTGAAGGCGCTCGACGCGGTGCTGGGCGAGAATTCGGAGCTGCGCGAGCTGTGGGACGACGCGGGGGACAAGGAGTGGGCCCCGGGTATAGCCCGGCTGCGGGAGGTGCTGGTGGCGGCGGCCGGGTGATCAGGCGCGGGGACGGCCGGCCTGAATCAGCTCGGCGACATCAAGGGGCACCGGAGCGCCGATCGAATCGGGCAGAGTGACCGTCTGCCCGGGGGCGTACACCTCGTGATTGTCGTAACCCCCGCCCACGGGCTCGGTCAGGACGTGCAACCGGCCGTGCTTGCGGTCGACGATCACATACACCGGGATCTTGGCCTCGGCGTAGGTGACCACCTTGTTGCGCAGGTCGCTCCGGTAGTTGCTGGAGGTGACCTCCAGGACGAGGCGGAAGACGGCGGGGTCGTAGCAGTTGTTCTCGACCAGATGCTTGTCGAGATCGGCGTCGACGATCGACAGGTCGGGGATGGCGAAGTCCGCAGGGCCGCTGGGGAGCCACACGCCGATTCCCTGGAAGACCTCCGTCTCGCCGTCGTCGAGACCGGCTGCGACGAACGGGCGCGTGATTTTGTTCAACACCCGGGCGTGCGGAGCGTCCGGGGATGGGGCCACGGTGATGACGCCTCCGATGATCTCGACACGGCAACCCGGGTTCTGCTCCGCGAGCCTGTTGGCCGTTGTGAGCAGCGATTCCGGCTCACCGTCACAGGGGTGCTCGACTGCTGCTGCAGACATTGCGGGCCTCCTGAAGGGGTGATGTCGAGGTCATCATCGTAGGCCGATCCGGTCGTCAAAGTCCGGAAGCCGTTCCGCCACCCGACCGAGTGAACGACGAAGGGCCCCGCGCAGACGGCGCGGAGCCCTTCCTCGTACGGGTAGGCGTTACAGCTTCTCGATCACGTAGTCGATGCAGGCGGTCAGCGCCTGGACGTCCGACGGGTCGATCGCCGGGAACATCGCCACGCGCAGCTGGTTGCGGCCCAGCTTGCGGTACGGCTCGGTGTCGACGATGCCGTTGGCGCGCAGGGCCTTGGCGACGGCGGCGGCGTCGATCTCGTCCGCGAAGTCGATCGTGCCGATGACCTGCGAGCGCTTCGCCGGGTCGGTGACGAACGGGGTCGCGTACTTCGACTCCTCGGCCCAGCCGTACAGGTTCTGCGCCGAGGCGGCCGTGCGGCCGGTGGTGAAGTCCAGGCCGCCCTGGGTGTTCATCCAGGTCAGCTGCTCGTTCAGGAGGAACAGCGTGGCCAGGGCCGGGGTGTTGTACGTCTGGTTCTTCAGGGAGTTGTCGATCGCCGTGGGCAGCGAGAAGAACTCCGGGATGTGCCGGCCGGAGGCGTGGACGCGCGCGGCGCGCTCCAGGGCCGCCGGGGAGAAGACACCGATCCACAGGCCGCCGTCGGAGGCGAAGGACTTCTGCGGGGCGAAGTAGTAGACGTCCGACTCGGTGATGTCGACCGGCAGGCCGCCCGCGCCGGAGGTGGCGTCCACCAGGACCAGGGAGCCCTCGTCGGCGCCCGCGACGCGCTTCACCGGAGCGGCGACACCGGTCGAGGTCTCGTTGTGCGTGAAGGCGTACACGTCGACGCCCGCCTCGGCCCGCGGGTCCGGGTGGGTGCCCGGGTCGGAGGCGATCACGGTCGGGTCGGCCAGCCACGGGGCGAGCTTGGCGGCCTTCGCGAACTTCGACGAGAACTCGCCGAAGTTGAGGTGCTGGGACTTCGTCTCGATGAGTCCGTGCGTCGCGATGTCCCAGAAGGCGGTGGAGCCGCCGTTGCCCAGGATCACCTCGTAGCCCTCGGGGAGGGAGAAGAGGTCGCGCACGCCCTGACGCACCGCGCCGACCAGGTTCTTGACCGGGGCCTGGCGGTGGGACGTACCGAGAAGAGACGTGCCGGTGGCGGCGAGCGCGTCGAGCGCCTCCGTCCGCACCTTGGAAGGACCGGCGCCGAAGCGTCCGTCGGCGGGCTTGATGTCAGCGGGAATCTGGATATCGGCCACGAACCGGAGCGTAGTGCCTCCCGGACACGGCCGAGCACCGTGTCCGTCGGATGAGACACCCGCGCCGGTCCGTGGACGGCGTACGGGGAGTGCCGGTCAGCCCAGATCCACCGGCAGCTCGTGCAGGTCGTTCTGGGTGACGATCGGCTTGTTCCGCAGCTCGGACGCGGGCACGGCGAGCTCCAGCTCCGGGAACCGCTCGTACAGCGCCGGCAGCGCCACGCCCGCCTCCAGCCGGGAGAGCGCCGCACCCGGACAGACGTGCGGGCCGTGGCCGAACGCGATGTGGCGGTTGGGGGAGCGGGTGATGTCGAAGTCACCGGCCGTCGGACCGTGCTGCGCCTCGTCGCGGCCGAGCGCGCCGAAGGAGACGATCAGCGCCTCGCCCTTGGGCAGGACCTTGTCGCCGACCTCGATGTCCTCGGTGGCGAACCGGATCAGGACGTGCGACGTGGGGGTGTTCCAGCGCAGGGTCTCCTCGATCACGTTCTCCCACGGCACCTGACCGCCGAGCACCTGCTCGCGCTGCTCGGGGTGGGTCTGGAGTGCGACGACCGCGTTCACGATCAGGCTGATCGTGGTCTCGTGACCGGCCGCGATGATCAGCTGGAGGGTGTTGACGATCTCCTCGTCGGTGAGCTGGTCACCGTTCTCGGAGGCCGCGATCAGGGCGCTGGTGAGGTCGTCGCCCGGGTTCTCCCGCTTGCCGTCGACGATCTTCGTGAAGAGCTCGCCGAGGTCCGCCATCATCTGCGGGACCTCCTGGGGCGGCGTCTGCGTCGAGAAGAACTTCTCGAACAGCTCCTTCAGCCGCGGGTGATCGGCGCTGTCCACGCCCATCAGCTCGCTGATCACGTTCATCGGCAGCGGGTAGGCGAACTCCGCCTTCAGGTCGACCCGCTCGCCCTTCGGCAGCGCGGCCAGCCGGTCCAGGCTCGCCGTGGTCAGCGCCTCGATGCCGGCCCGCAGCCGCTCCACCCGCTTCACCGTCAGCGCCTGCGCGACCAGGGTGCGCAGCCGGCGGTGGTCGGCGCCGTCGACCGTGAGCATGGAGCGGCCCGGGTTGGCGAGGCCGATCAGCGGCCAGTCCATCGGTATCTCGCCGCGCTGCCAGGCGTTCCAGACGTCGATGTCCTTCACGATCCGGCTGTCGGTGAGCAGTTGCCGCGCCTCGGCGTGGTGGGTGACCGCGTAGCAGTGCACCCCGCCCGGCAGTTCCACCTCGGCGAGCGGGCCCGCGGCACGCAGCCGGGCGCTCTCGCCGTCGAGGTCGGTGACGAAGGGGTCGAGCGCGATCCGGGTCATCTCTGGCCTCCGGTGGCGGTTTCCGCGGTGGGTCCCAGCGCGAGGGTGGGCGTGAAGGTCAACGGCAGGCCGGTCAGGCCCCGCAGCCACGGGGACGGGCGCCGGGTGAGCTGTTCGGCGGGGACGGCGAGGTCGATGTCCGGGAGCCGGTCGAGCAGTACCTCGATGCCGGTACGGGCGATGACCTCGGCGGTCTCCTGGGCCGGGAACGGGCAGCGGTGCTCGCCGTGCCCGAAGGAGAGGAAGGCGTTGTTGCCGCCGGTCAGGGTGGAGCCGTCGGTGCGGACCTGAGGGTCGTAGTTGGCGGCGGCGATGCCCAGCAGCAGCAGGTCGCCCGCCTGGATGTGGCGGCCGCCCAGCCGGGTGTCGCGCGAGGCCCAGCGTCCCGCGACGTTCTGCGTCGGGGTGTCCTCCCACAGGACCTCGTTCATGGCCTCGGCGACGCTGTGCCGGCCGCCCGAGAGGGAGGCGGCGAACCGGTCGTCGGTGAGCATCAGCCGCAGCGAGTTGCCGATCCAGTCGGCGGTCGGCTGGTGGCCCGCGGCCATCATGACCATCAGGTCCTGGGCGACCTCCTCGTCGGTGAAGTTGCCGCGGTCGGCGATCATCCGCGAGGCGACGTCGTCGCCGGGCTCGGCGTGCTTGTCGGCCAGCAGCTGGAACATGGACGAGGCGAGGTGCTGCTGGCCGGCCAGCGCCCGCTCCCGGCCGTCGATCATGTCGTTGAGCGAGCCGACGAGCGCGTGGCCGACGGTGTCGCTGAAGCCGTAGATCTTCGCCAGGACGAGGGCGGGCAGCAGCATCGCGTACTCGGCGATGATCTCGGTGCCGCCGGTGGCGCAGAACCGGTCGATGAGACCGTCGGCGAACTCCTCCGCGTACCGCTTCAGCGAGAACGGGTCGACGGCCTCCAGCGCGTTGCTGATCATCGCGGCGCGCTCGGTGTGCCGGGGGCCGACCGTGTACAGGATCGACGGCTGCTTGCGGCCGATCATCGGCAGCAGCGGCCAGTCGTCGGGGATGCGGTCCCACTGGTTCCACAGGTCGGAGTCGCGGCTGAACAGCACCGGGTCACCGGTGACCTGGTGCAGTTCGCGGTAGCCGAGCACGAGCCAGGCGGGGATGTCGCCGTCGAGCACGACCGGCGCCACGGCCCCGTGGTCGCGGCGCATCTCCCGGTAGAGCCGGGTCGGCTCGGTCTGGAACCGGGGGCCGGAGAGCGGCTCGCGGCCCTGGGAGACGGGGCATCCTGCGGGTGGCGCCGGGGGCTGGGTCACGGGGTGGGCTCCGGGGTCTTCTCCGGCGCGATCTCCGGACGGGCGGCGGCGGACCGGGCGGCAGCCCCGCCCTGCGAGAGGGTGTGGAGGTACTCGACCAGCGTGATCAGTACGTACTTGCTGGACGAACGGTCACGGGCGTCGCACTCCACCAGGGGCACGTCGTCCGAGAGGGCGAGCGCCTCGCGTATCTGCTGTTCGGTGTGGAGCGGGCCGCCGAAGTCGTTGCAGGCCACGATGAACGGCGTGCCGTGGTGCTCCAGCCGGTCGATCGCGTACCAGGAGTCGGCGAGCCTGCGGGTGTCGACGAGCACGACGGCGCCGAGCGTGCCGGAGAACAGCCGGTCCCACAGGAACCAGAAGCGTTCCTGGCCGGGGGCACCGAAGAGGTACAGCACGGAGCGCTCGTCGAGCGAGATCCGGCCGAAGTCGAACGCGACGGTCGTGGAGGTCTTCGACTGCACGCCGTCGAGGTGGTCGACGGCCTCGCCCGCGCGGGTCATGGTCTCTTCCGTGTTCAGCGGACGGATCTCGCTGACGGAGCGGACCATGGTCGTCTTGCCGACGCCGAAGCCGCCGACGACGACGATCTTCAGTCCGTTGTCGGCCGTCGCCCGCAGGGCGGCACGGTCAGAGGTTGCGGAGTCCAACGAGCACCTGTTCCAGGATCTCGGGGTCGGGGAGCCGGTCCGCGACACGGGCAGTACGGGGGTGGCGGGCGCTGATCCGTCCGGTGTCCAGCAGGTCGGACAGCATGATCCGGACGATGCTGACGGGCAGCCCGAGCGCCGCCGAGATCTCCACGACCGCGGTGGGCAGTTGGCACATCCGCAGGATCGTGGCGTGCTCCGACTGCATGCCGGGAGTCGGCTCGCACTCGGAGACCACCAGCGTCACCAGGTCGAACGCGTCCGAGTCGGACCGGCTGCGGCCCCCGGTGAGGGTGTACAGCCGGTCCGGATCGTCGTCCCGGCCGGGACGGCGGGGGCGGGTCATACGGCCGCGTTCGCGTCGGCGGCGCCGACGTCGGAGGCCGAGGAGGAGCGCGGCGGGGCGCTGAGGTGCTCGCCGAGCTGCTCGACGAGCTCGCTCATGTTGTGGCCGATGAGGCCGACGTCGGAGTCCTCGGAGGCGACGACCGCGAGATGGGCGCCCGCGCCGGCCTCGACGATGAACAGCACACCGCCGTAGAACTCGGCCATCGCGGACCGTACGCCGCCGGTGCCGTCGCCGAACTCGACGGAGGCGCCGTGGGACAGGCTCTGGATGCCGGCCGAGATCGCGGCCAGCTGGTCGGCCTGGTCGACGGAGAGCTCAGGGGTGCGGCACAGCTTGAGGCCGTCCCTGGACAGGACGAGGGCGTGACGGGTGCCGGGGGTGCGCTCCAGGAGCCCCTCCAGCAGCCAGTTGAGCTTCTCGTCGGTGGTGGCGGTCATCGGGTGTTGCCTTCTTCCGGGTGCGGGGTATTGGGCCGGACAGCCTGGCGGAAGCTGCTGAAGCGGGCTGCCTGTTCCTTGGGGTCGGAGGTGCGGGGCCGGGGGGCCGTGTCGCCGTCGCCGTGGGTGTTGGCGCGGGCCTCGGCGGCGGCGAGGGTACGGCCGCGGGGACGCTTGGGCAGCCCGCTCTCGCCGAACCGGGGGAGGCTGCCGGTGGTCTCGGACGCGGGGGAGTCCACGGCGGGGGCAGCGGGTTCGGCGGGCTCGGCGGGGGCCGGCGCGTGCTGCGGGTGCCGGGCGTCGGACGCCGCGGGAGCCGCCGTTCCGGCCGCCGCCGCCGTTGCCGTCCCCGTCTCCGCCGGGGCGGTGCCGTGCGCGGGCTCCGGCTCGGGGACCGGCCGGGACACCGTCTCCGGGGCCGCTACGGGGGTCCGGGTGAGGAGCTCCTGCGGGAGCATCATCAGGGCGCCCGTGCCGCCGCGCGCGGACGGCCGGAACGAGACGGTCAGACCGTGCTTGCGGGCCAGCCGGCCGACGACGGCCAGGCCGAGCCGGGTGCCGGAGAGCCCCGTCAGGTCCTGGTCGGTCGCCGACACCGCGCGCTCGGCGCGGCGCAGCTGCACATCGCTCATGACCAGGCCGCTGTCCTCGACGGTCAGGACGATGCCGGCCGGCACCTCCTCGACGTACACATGGACCTCCGCCGTGGGCGGCGAGAAGTTGGCGGCGTTGTCGAGGAGTTCGGCGAGCGCGTGCATGACGCCCTCGGCGGCGTGGCCGGCGACCGCGACATCGCTGGTCGAGTGGAGCCGCACCCGCTGGTAGCCGCTGATCCTGCCCATCGCGCCGCGCAGGATCGACTCCATCACGATCGGCTTCGCCCAGCGCCGCCCGGAGCGGGCGCCGGTCAGCACGGCGATGGAGTCGGCGAGCCGGCCCGCCTGGGCGGTGCGGTGGTCGAGGTGGAGGAGATCGCCGAGCACGTCCTCGGCGGAGTGCCGGTGCTCCATCTCGCGCAGGTCGGCGAGCATGCTGGTGGCCAGGGCCTGCATCCGGCCCGCGGCGTTGGCGCAGGCGGCGACCGCGGCGGAGCGCTCGGTCTCGCTGCGGGTCGCGCGGGCGGTGAGCCGCGCGATGTCCGCGGTGAGCCGTTCGGTCTCGGCGGCGGCATGCGCGGTGAGACGGGCCGTCTCGGCCTCGGACACGGACCTGAGGCGTGCCGTCTCGGCCGCCGCCGCGGACTTGATCCGGGCGGTCTCGGCGGTGAACCGCTGGCCCTCGGCCGCCGAGGCGGACACGAGGCGGCTGATCTCACCGGTGAACCGCTGGGTCTCCGAGGCGAGCCGGGCGCGCAGACGGCCGGCGTTGGCGCGGGCCTGGACGGCGACGGCCATGGCGGCGGACAGCACCACGGCGGCGGCACCCGCCCCCCACGCGAGCTCGGTCCGTACCGAATCGGGGGCGGCGGAGACCGCCCACAGGCACAGGGATCCGGTGACGGCCAGCGATATCAGCAGGGCCACTGCGGTCGGCCGGGATGAGGGGCTCAATGGGAGTCCTTGGGGCGGACGGGTGCGGACGGACGGAACGGACAGGTGGGACAGGTTGGGCGGATCGAACGGTACAGATCGGGACAGACTGGAACCGCCAGACTGAATGCGGCAACTGGAGCTGACAATTCCAAGGCAAGTCTCGGTCACTATATGAGAATTGACGCTCTCTTTGGGAAGATCTTGTGGCCTTCTCTGTTACGTATGTGACTACGCGTCCGACGTATTCCGACGTATTGACGTATTCAGGGGAAACGGGCGGCGCGGGACGGCCCAGTGGCCCGATCAGCGGCATCCTGGGCGTCATGGCCGCACATCAGAATCCGACGGAACGCGCCGAACTCGCACAGGCCCTGCGCACCGCGGTCCGCGGGGAGGCCGACTTCGGCACCACCGCACGGGCGTTGACGACGATGGACGCCTCCAACTACCGCCGCGTACCGCTCGGCGTCGTCTTCCCGCGCGACGCCGACGACGTGGCCGCCGCCCTCGCGGTCTGCCGCGCGCACGGCGTCCCCGTGGTGCCGCGCGGCGGCGGCACCTCCATCGCGGGACAGGCCACCGGCACCGGCGTCGTGCTCGATCCCACCCGCCATCTGCGCGGGATCGTCGAGCTGGACCCCGGCTCCCGTACCGCCGTCGTCCAGCCGGGCGTGGTCCTGGACGAGCTGCGCGCCGCCGCCGCACCGCACGGCCTCACCTTCGGCCCCGACCCCTCCACGCACAGCCGCTGCACGCTGGGCGGCATGATCGGCAACAACTCCTGCGGCGCGCACTCGGTCGCCTGGGGCACCACCGCCGACAACACGCACGCCCTGACCGTGACCCGCTACGGCGGCGACACCCTGCGCCTGGACCGGGGAGGAACACCCGAGGCACTGACCGGCCTCCCCGAACTCATCCGCACCCACCTCGCCCTGCTCCGCACCGGATTCCCCGAACTTCCGCGCCGCATCTCCGGGTACGCGCTGGACGCCCTCCTGCCCGAGCGCGGGACCGACCTCGCCCGTGCCTTCTGCGGCAGCGAGGGCACGCTCGGCGTGGTGACGGAGGCGACCGTACGACTGGTCGAGGCACCGGCCGCCCGCGCCCTCGCGGTACTCGGCTACGCCGACGAGGCCACGGCCGCCGAAGCCGCCCCCGGCCTGCTCCCGCACCACCCGCTCACCGTCGAGGGCATGGCCGCCGATCTCGTACGGGAGCCGGCCGGGCTGCCGCGCGGCGGTGCCTGGCTCTTCGTCGAGACGGGCGGCGCCACCCCGGCCGAGGCGCGGGCGCACGCCGAGCGCGTGCTGCGGGCGGCCGACGCGCTGGACGGCACGGTCGTCACCGACCCGGCCGGGCAGCGGGCCCTGTGGCGCATCCGCGAGGACGCGGCGGGCACCGCGACGCGGATGCCGGACGGCACGGAGGCCTGGCCCGGCTGGGAGGACTGCGCCGTACCGCCCGCCCGTCTCGGCCCCTACCTCCGCGACTTCCGCGCCCTGCTCGCCGGACACGGGCTGCGCGGCACTCCGTACGGGCACTTCGGCGACGGCTGCATCCACGTCCGGATCGACTTCGACCTGCTGAGCACGCAGGGCGTGGCCCGCTTCCGCCGCTTCTCCGAGGACCTCGCCGGCCTGGTCGTCGCGCACGGCGGATCACTGAGCGGCGAACACGGCGACGGCCAGGCCCGCGCCGAACTGCTCCCGCGCATGTACGGGGACGAACTGGTCGCCCTCTTCTCCCGCTTCAAGGACATCTGGGACCCGGACGGCGGCATGAACCCCGGCATCCTCGCCCGCCCCGCCCGGCTCGACGAGAACCTCCGCTTCGAAGTGCTGCCGAAACGCCCGGTGGACGTCGCGTTCGGCTATCCGCACGACGGCGGCGACTTCTCGGCGGCGGTGCGCCGCTGCGTGGGCGTCGCCAAATGCCGTACGGCACAGCCGGCCGGCGCGGGCGTGATGTGCCCGTCGTTCCGGGCGACCGGCGAGGAGGCCCACTCCACCCGCGGCCGGGCCCGGCTGCTGCACGAGATGCTCGCGGGCGACGCGGGCGGGGTGATCACGGACGGCTGGCGCTCGACGGAGGTACGGGACGCGCTCGACCTCTGCCTGTCCTGCAAGGGCTGCCGGAGCGACTGCCCGGTGGGCGTCGACATGGCCACGTACAAGGCCGAGTTCCTGCACCACCACTACCGGCGACGGCTGCGCCCGGCCGCCCACTACACGATGGGCCGGCTGCCGGTGTGGCTGCGCCTGGCGTCCCCGTTCGCGCCCGCCCTCAACGCCCTGGCCCGGGTGCGCCTCCTCGCCGCCCTCGCCAAGCGGCTGGCGGGCATCGCGCCGGAGCGCGGGATTCCGCTCCTGGCGCGGGAGACGTTCACCCGGTGGCTGAACCGGCGCTGGGGCAAGGGAACGTTCATCTTCTCGAACGACGAGGTGGCCATGGTCTGGCCCGACACCTTCACCGAGCACCTCTCGCCCGAGGTGGGCGGGGCGGCGGTACGGGTCCTGGAGGCGGCGGGCCGCCGCGCGATCCCCGCCGGGCGCGGGCTGTGCTGCGGCCTGACCTATGTGTCGACGGGCCAGCTCGACAAGGCCCGCAAGGTCATGCGCCGCACCCTGGACCGGCTCGGCGGCACGCTCGGCACCCCGCTGGTCGTCCTCGAACCGAGCTGCGCCGCGACCCTCCGCACGGATCTGCCCGAACTCCTCCCCGACGACCCGAGGGCCGCCGAACTCGCCGCTTCCGTACGGACGTTCGCCCAGTACCTGGAGGAGTACGCCCCCGACTGGCGACCACCCCGCCTGAACCGCCCGGTCACCGGCCAGACCCACTGCCACCAGCACGCGGTCCTGGGCGACGCGGCGGAACGCCGGCTGCGCGAACGGGCCGGGCTGAGCGGTGAGTTGAGCGGCGGCTGCTGCGGCCTGGCCGGAAACTTCGGCTTCGAACGCGGCCACTGGGACGTGTCGGCGGCCTGCGCGGAGGAGAGCCTGCTGCCCTCGGTAAGGGCGTCGGAACCGGGCACGGCCATCCTGGCGGACGGCTTCTCCTGCCGGACCCAGCTGGAACAACTGGGCGGCGTACGGGCCCGCCACCTTGCGGAGGTACTGGCGGAGGGCCTGGAGGGTGAGCCCCCGCCCGCCGGGCCTCCCGGTCCGTCCGGATCGAGCGGCGCGGGGCGGGGCCGTTGACCTGCCACTGTTCGACCGGGTGCGTACGCAGGCTCCTCGGCGCCCGGGCGGGCCGCGACGAGCGCCCACGGCTTGCCGCTGCCGTCACCGGCGTCCGTCGGGTCAGGAAGGTGCGCCGCCCAGGACTTCCACCTTGCCGGAATCGAGGAAGTAGTAGGCGCCGACCACGGCAAGAGTGCCCTTTCCCACGAGTGGGGCCAGGTCCCGGTTGGAGCGCAGACCGGCCGCGGTCAGTTCGACCTGGGCGCGGGCCATGGTCTCGACCGGGTCGGCACCGCCCTCGCGAACCGCCCGCTCGTACGCGGGCCGCAGGGCCTTGGCGATCGCCTCCAGGTTGCCGGGCAACGGCTTGCCGTCACGGATGGACTCGTACGCCGCCGCGACGGCGCCGCAGCGCTGATGCCCGAGGACCACGATGAGCGGAGTGCCGCTCGTCATCGGCCCGTACTCCACCGACCCCGTGACCACCGGGCCGACCGCCTCCCCTCCCGTGCGCATCACGTAGAGGTCGCCCAGTCCGGTGTCGAAGAGGAGTTCCGGCGGCACCCGGGAGTCGATGCACGAGAGGACCGATCCGAAGGGTTCCTGCTTCTGGGCCACGAACTCGCGCCGGTCCGGATCCCGGTCGGGATGCCGAAGGTCTCCGCTCACCCAGCGCTTGTTGCCGTCCATCAGTCTCGCGAGCGCCCCGGCGGGGGTGGCCGGCCGTGCTTCCGGCGACGTGCCGGCCGCCATCGGGGTGGCGCTCGTCGATGAGCACCCCGCCAGTGCGGCCGTGGCGACCACGAATCCGCCGGCGAGCAGAGTTCTGCGATCCGGACGTGCCGCTCTGTCCATTTCGGTGGTTCCCCTCAGTCCGCGGAGACGCGTCCGTACGTCTTGGCCAAGGCGATTGTTCAGCGCGGTGCGGGAACCCGGCCACAGGCGCAAGCGGGCGCGGGCCGCTTTGCCACCGACGGCCCACAGAACCGGCGCGGGCGGCGGCGCGGGCCGAGCCGGCGGCCGCGGGCTCGCTCTCATTCGGTTCTCCGCACGATCTCGCGGGCGAGCGCGACCAGCTTCGGCAGCGCCGGATGCCCCGGGACATCCCGCCGGGCGAGCAGCACGGGTACGGACGGGGCGTCGACGAGCGGACGGTAGGCGACCCCGGGGTGCGGATGCATGCCGGCGGTGGAGGCGGCGGAGACCCCGACGCCGCGCCCCGCCGCGATGGCGGCCAGCCAGTCGTCGGTGTTGGCGACGGTGAGGGTCGCGGTGGGCCGCGCGTCCGGCGGCCACAGGTCGACGGTCGTGGTGCCCGAGACGGTGTTGAGGACGACGGTCTCGCCCGTCAGGTCGGTGAGGCGGAGCGCCGCGCGGTCCGCGAGCGGACCGTCCGCCGCCACCGCCGCCACCCGGTCCTCCTCGAACAGCACCTCGGTGACCAGGCCGGGCGCCTCGACGGGCCCCCGCAGCAGCGCGGCGTCGACCTCGCCGCGGGTCAGACCGGCGGTGCGGTCGTCGATCCGCAGCAGTTCGAGCGGGGTCTGCGGATACAGCTCCTGCCAGCGGCGCAGCAGCGGTGTGGTGTACGGGCCGAACGCCGACCAGGCGTGCCCGAGCCGCAGCGGCCAATGGCGCAGCCCGCCGGAGTCCAGTGCCTCGTCGAAGGCGGCGACCGCGGCGGCGGCCCTGTCCCGGAAGACGACGCCCTCGGGGGTGAGGGCGAGATGGTGGGTGGACCGGTCGACGAGCCGGACGCCGAGGTGCCGCTCCAGGGCGGAGAGGGTGCGGGAGACCGCGGGCTGGGTGAGGCGGAGGCGGGCCGCGGCGCGGGTGACGTTGCCCTCGTCGGCCACGGCGAGGAAGGCGCGCAGATGCCGCACTTCGATGCCGCGACCAGCGCTTTGTCCGGAACGTCCGAGGCTCATGCGCGGGGAGCATAACCGGAGCGCGATCGACATTTCACGTGGCACGCGGAGGTACCTACCGTAAGAGGACGTACCGCATCGGTTGAGTGCAGTATCTTCGATCGAACAGTGCATTGAATTGAACTATCGGATTCGGGAGGAACACCGCAGGTGAACGACCAGCGCAGTGCAACAGGGGCCGCGGCGGCCATGGAGCGGGCCGCAGCCGTCGCCGTACCCGAGGCGGTCCCCGCCCTGGGTGAGGCGGCGGGTCCCGCGGGCCGCAGGGGCCGGGGTGCGGCGCTCGCCCCGGTCGCGCTGGTGGTCGCGGGCGGCCTCTCCGTCCAGTTCGGCTCCGCCGTCGCGGTGCTGCTGATGCCGCGGGCCGGCGCGCTCGGCGTCGTCACCCTGCGCCTGGCCGTGGCCGCGCTCGTGCTGCTGGTCGTCTGCCGCCCGAAGGTGCGCGGCCACTCGCGCGCCGACTGGGGCACGGTCCTCGCCTTCGGGCTGGCCATGGGCGGCATGAACACGCTCTTCTACCAGGCCGCCGACCGCATCCCGCTGGGCGCGGCCGTCACCCTGGAGGTGCTGGGCCCGCTCGCCCTCTCGGTGTTCGCGTCCCGCCGCCTGGTCAACGTGGTCTGGGCCGGGCTCGCGCTGGGCGGCGTCGTGCTGCTGGGCGGCGGAGGCTTCGACCGTCTCGATCCGGTGGGCGCCGCCTACGCCCTGGGCGCGGGCGCGATGTGGGCGACGTACATCGTCTTCAGCGCCCGCACCGGCCGCCGCTTCCCCCAGGCCGACGGCCTGGCCCTGGCCATGGTCGTCGCCGCGCTCCTCTCGCTGCCCCTCGGCATCGTGGAGTCGGGCTCGAAGCTGATCGTCCCGTCCACGGTGGGGCTGGGCGCGGCGGTGGCGCTGCTGAGCTCGGTGCTTCCGTACACCCTCGAACTCATGGCGCTGCGCCGCCTGCCCGCGCCCACCTTCGCGATCCTGATGAGCCTGGAACCGGCGATCGCGGCCACGGCCGGCTTCCTCATCCTCGACCAGGCCCTGACGACCACCGACGCGCTGGCGATCGCGCTCGTCATCGGGGCGAGCATGGGTGCGGTGCGCAGCCAGACCCGGCGCGCGAGGCCCCGCGAACGGGCCTGACGCCCCGGGGCGGACCCTTGTCGGCCTGCCCCCGCGCACGGGATCGTGGCGGCCCGTCACGCGAGATTCCGCCGGGGAATCCATGATCGTCGCCGGCGTCTGCTTCGTCGTCGCCGTGGGTGCGGCCGTGTTGTCCGGGAGGAACCTGGACCGTCACCTCCAGGGCCCCGGCTCCGGGCCATCTGGGCGGAGGGCCGCACGGCCGAGACCCGGTGCACCGCGCTGCGTCCACCGCGCGTGCGCGGGCGAAAAACAATGCAAGCATGCTTGATTGTTTATTGCTCCGCTGCCATGCTCCTGGGCACACCGCCACGCCCCGAGGGGAGCGCACCGTGTCCCAAGTCGCAGCCGTGATCGACGATCTGCGCGACGAGAGCGAGGAACTCGACGCACTGGTGAGGGGGTTGAGCGCGGAGCAGTGGTCCGTGCCGACGCCCGCGCCCGGCTGGAGCGTCGCGCATCAGATCGCCCACCTCGCCTGGACCGACGAGGTCGCGCTGCTGGCCGCCACCGATGCCGACGCCTTCGCGGGGGAGGTGGCCAGGGCCATGGAGGCGCCCGAGTCCTTTGTGGACCGGGGTGCCGAGGAGATCGCCGCCGCCCTCGCCCCGGCGGCGCTGCTCGCGCGGTGGCGCGGCGGGCGGGAGCGGCTGGAGGCGGTGCTGCGGGAGGCCCCGGCCGGTACCCGGATCCCCTGGTACGGGCCGCCGATGGGCGTCGCGTCCATGGCGACCGCCCGGATCATGGAGACCTGGGCGCACGGCCAGGACATCGCCGACGCCCTCGGGGTCACCAGGACCCCCACCGCCCGGCTGCGGCACATCGCCCGGATCGGGGTGCGGGCCCGCGACTACGCCTATCTGGTACGGGGGATCAAGGCGCCCGAGGAGGAGTTCCGGGTCGAACTGCACGCCTCAGACGGCGAGTTGATCGCCTCCGGGCCGCCGGACGCGCCGCAGCGGGTCACCGGGCCGCTCGTCGACTTCTGCCTGCTCGTCACCCAGCGCGCCCACCGTGACGACCTCGCCGTCCGGGCGGTCGGCCCCGACGCCGACCAGTGGCTCGGCATCGCCCAGGCCTTCGCCGGGCCCGCCGGACCGGGCCGGGCACCCCGGGGGGACACCGCGTGACCGGCGTACTGCGGATCGGCAACGCCTCCGGGTTCTACGGCGACCGCTTCGACGCCGTACGCGACATGCTCACCGGCGGGCCCCTCGACATCCTCACCGGGGACTACCTCGCCGAGCTGACCATGCTCATCCTCGGCCGGAGCAGGCTCAAGGACCCCGCGCGCGGCTACGCCACCACCTTCCTGCGCCAGCTGGAGGAGGGCCTCGGGCTCGCCCACGAGCGCGGGGTGAAGATCGTCGCCAACGCGGGCGGCCTCAACCCGGCCGGACTGGCCGGCGCCGTCAGGGAGCTGGCGCAGAAGGTCGGCGTCCCGGTGCGCGTCGCCCACGTCGAGGGCGACAGCCTCCCCGTGCCCGAGGGGTTCCTCACCGCCAACGCCTACCTCGGCGGCGCCGGGATCGCCGCCTGCCTCGACGCGGGCGCGGACGTCGTCGTCACCGGACGGGTCACCGACGCGGCCCTCGTCACCGGGCCCGCCGCCGCCCGCTTCGGCTGGGGGCCCGACGACCTGGACGCGCTCGCCGGGGCCGTCGTCGCCGGACACGTACTGGAGTGCGGAACCCAGGCCACCGGGGGCAACTACTCGTTCTTCCGGGGCCACGACCTGCGCCGGCCCGGCTTCCCCGTCGCCGAGATCCACGCCGACGGCTCGTCCGTCATCACCAAGCACGACGGCACCGGCGGCGTCGTCGACATCGGCACCGTCACCGCCCAGCTGCTGTACGAGACCGGCGGCGCCCGGTACGCCGGGCCGGACGTCACCGCCCGGCTCGACACCGTACGGCTGACCCAGGACGGACCCGACCGGGTCAGGATCTCCGGGGTGCGCGGCGAGGCCCCGCCACCCACCCTCAAGGTCGGGCTCAACCGGCTCGGCGGCTGGCGCAACGAGGTCGTCTTCGTGCTCACCGGTCTCGACATCGAGGCCAAGGCCCAGCTGGTGCGGGAACAGTTCGCCGACGCGCTCGCCCGCTCCGGCGCCGAACCCGACGAGGTGCGGTGGGAGCTGTCCCGGACCGACCGGGCCGATGCCGCCACCGAGGAGAGCGCGAGCGCCCTGCTCCGGCTCGTCGTCCGCGACCGGGACCAGGAGACCGTCGGGCGCGCGGTCTCCGGCGCCGCGATCGAGCTGGCGCTCGGCAGCTACCCCGGCTTCCACGTCACCGCCCCGCCCGGCAAGGGCGCACCGTACGGGGTGTTCGAGGCGCGGTACGTACCGGCCGGCGAGGTCCCGCACATCGCCGTGCTCCCCGACGGGCGGCGACTGGATCTGGTGCCTCCCGCGACGACAAGGCCGCTCCGGGACGCCGGGGAACCGCCGCTGCCCGCCCCCCTGCCGGACCCCGGCCCCACCCGGTCCGCCCCGCTCGGCCGGATCGCGGGTGCCCGCAGCGGAGACAAGGGCGGGGACGCCAACGTGGGTGTGTGGGCCGTCGACGACGAGGCCTGGCGGTGGCTGGCCCACGAGCTGACCGTCGAACGGTTCCGGGAACTGCTCCCGGAGACCGCCGCTCTCACCGTCGTACGTCATCTGCTGCCGAACCTGCGCGCCCTGAACTTCACCGTCCACGGGCTGCTCGGCGAGGGCGTCGCCGCCCAGCACCGGTTCGACCCGCAGGCCAAGGCGGTGGGGGAGTGGCTGCGCTCCCGGCACCTGCCCGTACCCGTATCGCTGCTGGAGACCGTCCACGCACCGGAGGCGCACGCATGACCGTCCTGCCCACCGCGCTCGACACCGCGAGCCCCGAATACGCCGCGAACCGCACGGCCATGCTCGCGAAACTCGACGAACTGGCGGCCGAGCACACCAAGGCGCAGGCCGGCGGCGGGGAGAAGTACGTGGCGCGGCACCGCTCGCGCGGCAAGCTCCTGGCCCGTGAGCGGATCGAGCTGCTGATCGACGAGGACACCCCGTTCCTGGAGCTGTCGCCGCTCGCCGCCTGGGGCAGTGATTACGCGGTCGGCGCCTCGCTCGTCACCGGGATCGGGGTGATCGAGGGCGTGGAGTGCCTGATCACCGCCAACGACCCGACGGTGCGCGGCGGCGCCTCCAACCCCTGGACCCTGAAGAAGGCCCTGCGGGCCAACGAGATCGCCTTCGCCAACCGGCTGCCCTGCGTCAGCCTCGTCGAGTCGGGCGGCGCCGACCTCCCCTCGCAGAAGGAGATCTTCATCCCCGGCGGGGCGCTGTTCCGCGACATCACCCGGCTGTCGGCCGCCGGCATCCCCACCGTCGCCGTGGTCTTCGGGAACTCGACCGCGGGCGGGGCGTACGTCCCCGGCATGTCCGACCACACCGTCATGATCAAGGAACGGTCCAAGGTCTTCCTCGGCGGACCGCCCCTGGTGAAGATGGCGACCGGCGAGGAGAGCGACGACGAATCGCTCGGCGGCGCCGAGATGCACGCCCGCACCTCCGGACTCGCCGACCACTTCGCCGTCGACGAGCAGGACGCGCTGCGCCAGGCCCGCCGGATCGTCGCCCGCCTCAACTGGCGCAAGGCACACGCCGATCCGGGCCCCGCCGAGCCGCCGAAGTACGACCAGGACGAGCTGATCGGCATCGTGCCCGGCGATCTGAAGGTGCCCTTCGACCCCCGCGAGGTCATCGCCCGGCTCGTCGACGGCTCCGACTTCGACGCGTTCAAACCGCTGTACGGGACCAGCCTGGTCACCGGCTGGGCGCGGCTGCACGGCTACCCCGTCGGCATCCTCGCCAACGCGCAGGGCGTGCTGTTCAGCGAGGAGTCGCAGAAGGCCGCCCAGTTCATCCAGCTCGCCAACCAGCGCGACATCCCGCTGCTCTTCCTCCACAACACCACCGGCTACATGGTCGGCAGGGAGTACGAGCAGGGCGGCATCATCAAGCACGGCGCGATGATGATCAACGCGGTGTCCAACTCGAAGGTCCCGCACCTGTCCGTGCTGATGGGCGCCTCCTACGGCGCCGGGCACTACGGCATGTGCGGCAGGGCGTACGACCCGCGCTTCCTCTTCGCCTGGCCCGGCAGCAAGTCCGCCGTCATGGGCCCCCAGCAGCTCGCCGGGGTGCTGTCCATCGTCGCCCGCGCCTCCGCCGCCGCCAAGGGGCAGCCCTACGACGACGAGGCCGACACCGGACTGCGCGCCATGGTCGAGCAGCAGATCGAGTCCGAGTCGCTGCCGATGTTCCTGTCCGGGCGGCTGTACGACGACGGGGTCATCGACCCGCGCGACACCAGGACCGTCCTCGGGATGTGCCTGTCCGCGATCCACACCGCCCCGGTCGAAGGTGCCCGCGGCGGCTTCGGAATCTTCCGTATGTGAGGACGATCATGATCAGTACCCTCCTCGTCGCCAACCGGGGCGAGATCGCCTGCCGGATCTTCCGCACCTGCCGCGCGCTCGGCATCGCCACCGTCGCGGTGTACTCCGACGCCGACGCCGGCGCGCTCCACGTACGGGAGGCCGACACCGCCGTACGGCTGCCCGGCGCCGCTCCGGCCGACACCTATCTCCGCGGCGACCTCGTCGTACGCGCCGCGCTCGCGGCCGGTGCCGACGCCGTCCACCCCGGCTACGGCTTCCTCTCCGAGAACGCCGGATTCGCCCGCGCCGTGCAGGACGCCGGCCTCGTCTGGGTCGGCCCGCCGGTCAAGGCCATCGAGCTGATGGCGTCCAAGACCCGCGCCAAGGAACTGATGGCCGCCGCCGGGGTGCCGCTGCTCGCCCCCGTCGACCCGGAACGGGCCACCGCCGACGACCTGCCGCTGCTGCTCAAGGCGGCGGCGGGCGGCGGCGGGCGCGGGATGCGGATCGTCCGCGAACTCGCCGACCTGCCCGCGGAGCTGACGGCGGCCACGGCCGAGGCGGCCGCCGCGTTCGGGGACGGCGAGGTCTTCGCCGAGCCCTACGTGGAACGCGGCCGGCACGTCGAGGTCCAGGTCATGGCCGACGGGCACGGCGGGGTCTGGGCGCTCGGCACCCGCGACTGCTCCCTCCAGCGACGCCACCAGAAGGTCGTCGAGGAGGCCCCCGCACCCGGACTCGACGACGCGCTGCGGACCCGGCTGCACGACGCCGCCGTGGCCGCCGCGCAGGCCGTCGGCTACCGGGGCGCGGGCACCGTCGAATTCCTCCTCGCCGCCGACGGACGCCCGTACTTCCTGGAGATGAACACCCGCCTCCAGGTCGAACACCCGGTCACCGAAGCGGTCTTCGGCCTCGACCTCGTCGCCCTCCAGCTCCGCGTCGCCGAAGGCGAACCGCTGCCCGCCGCCGCACCCCCCGCACCGCACGGCCACGCCGTCGAGGCCCGCCTCTACGCCGAGGACCCCGCCCGCGACTGGCAGCCGCAGACCGGAGCACTGCACACGCTCCACCTGCCCGAGGAACCCGGACTGCGCCTGGACACCGGATACACCGGCGGCGACACCATCGGCGTGCACTACGACCCCATGCTCGCCAAGGTCATCGCCCACGCCCCCACCCGCACCGAAGCCGTACGCCTCCTCGCCCGCGCCCTGGAACGCGCCCGCATCCACGGCCCGGTCACCAACCGCGAGCTGCTCGTACGATCCCTGCGCCACCCCGACTTCCTCGCCGCCCGCCTCGACACCGGTTTCTACGACCGCCACCTGGACGCCCTCACCCGGACCCCGGTCCCGGCCTCTGCCCCGTCCCCGTCCCCGTCCCCGGACGGGGCCGGGGCCGGGCCGCGCCTCGCCGCGCTGGCCGCCGCGCTCGCCGACGCCGCCGCCCGGCAGCACGGCCCCGGACCGGGCACCGTCCGCCTCGGCGCCTGGCGCAACATCTCCTCGCAGCCCCGGACCAAGCGCTACCGCGCCGAACCCGACGGCACCGAACACGAGGCCGCCTACCGCACCACCCGCACCGGCCCCGTCCCCGAGACCGGAGAACGCGTCGTCGCCGCCGGGCCCGGCCGCGTCACCCTCGAAACCGGCGGCGTCACCCACCACTTCGACATCGCCGTCCACGGCGACAAGGCGTACGTGGACACCGCCACCGGCTCGTACACCTTCACCGCCCTGCCCCGCTTCACCGACCCCACCGACCGGACCGAACCCGGCTCGCTGCTCGCCCCCATGCCCGGCACCGTCGTCCGCGTCGCCGACGGCCTCACCGCCGGGGCGGCGGTCACGGCCGGACAGCCCCTGATCTGGCTGGAGGCGATGAAGATGGAACACCGCATCCTCGCCCCCGCCTCCGGCACCCTCACCGCACTCCACGCCGCACCCGGCCTCCAGGTGGAGGTCGGCGCCCTGCTCGCCGTCGTGCAAGACGTACAGGAGGATCCGAAGCAATGAGCACCGTCCTCGAAACCGAAGAGCACCAGGCCCTGCGCGCCGCCGTCGCCGCACTCGGAAAGCGCTACGGACGCGACTACATGACCTCCGTCGTCCGCGACGGCGCCCACCCGCGCGAACTGTGGACCGAGGCCGCCAAGCTCGGCTACCTCGGCGTGAACCTCCCCGAGGAGTACGGCGGCGGAGGCGGCGGCATGGCCGAACTCTCCATAGTTCTTGAGGAGTTGGGAGCTGCGGGCAGTCCGCTGCTCATGATGGTGGTCTCCCCGGCGATCTGCGGCACCGTCATCGCCCGCTTCGGCACCGGAGCCCAGAAGCGGCAGTGGCTCCCCGGCCTCGCCGACGGCAGCCTCACCATGGCCTTCGGCATCACCGAACCCGACGCCGGATCCAACTCCCACCGCATCACCACCACCGCCCGCAAGGACGGCGACGACTGGCTGCTCACCGGCCGCAAGGTCTTCGTCTCCGGCGTCGACATCGCCGACGCCACCCTCGTCGTCGGCCGCACCGAGGACGCCAGGACCGGCAAGCTCAAGGCCTGCCTCTTCATCGTCCCCCGCGACGCCCCGGGCTTCGGCCGCTCGCAGATCGACATGGAACTCCAGGCCCCGGAGAAGCAGTTCGAGCTGGTCCTCGACGACGTACGGCTCCCCGCCGACGCCCTGGTGGGCGACGAGGACGCCGGACTCCTCCAGCTCTTCGCCGGACTCAACCCCGAACGCATCATGACCGCCGCGTTCGGCATCGGCATGGGCCGCTACGCACTCGCCCGCGCCGTCGACTACGCGAAGACCCGCCAGGTGTGGAAGGAACCCATCGGCTCCCACCAGGCCATCGCCCACCCCCTCGCCCAGGCCCACATCGAACTGGAACTGGCCCGGCTGATGATGCAGAAGGCCGCCCGGCTCTACGACGACGGCGACGACATCGGCGCGGGCGAGGCCGCCAACATGGCGAAGTACGCGGCCGGCGAAGCCTGCGTCAAGGCCGTCGACCAGGCCGTGCACACCCTCGGCGGCAACGGCCTCACCCGCGAGTACGGCCTCGCGTCCCTGGTCACGGCGGCCCGCGTCGCCCGGATCGCCCCCGTCAGCCGGGAAATGATCCTGAACTACGTCTCCCACCAGTCCCTGGGACTCCCCAAGTCGTACTGAGACCGTCCGTCTCCCCACACCGCCGCTCCGAAGGGACCCGCCATGGCGCACGTGTTCCACAGCGACCACCCCGCCGTACCCGCACTCGACACACCCATCCATGACGCGGTCCTGGGAGACGCCACCACCGCGTACGGCGACACGGTGGCCCTGATCGACGGGACGGACGACAGCTCCACCCTGACCTACCGGCAGCTCGACACCTTCCACCGCAGGATCGCCGCCGCGCTCGCCGGGGCCGGGGTGCGCAAGGGCGACGTGCTGGCCCTGCACAGCCCCAACACCATCGCCTACCCGGCCGTGTTCTACGGCGCGACCCGGGCCGGCGCCACCGTCACCACCATCCATCCACTGGCCACGGCGGAGGAGTTCGCCAAACAGCTCCGCGACTCCTCCGCCCGCTGGATCGTCACCGTCTCCCCGCTCCTGGCGACGGCGCGCGAGGCCGCCCGGCTCGCCGGCTCCATCGAGCAGGTCTTCGTCAGCGACCGGGCCGAGGGACACACCTCCGTACTCGACATGCTCGCCACCACCGCCCCCGAACCCCGCATCACCCTCGACCCCGGCGAGGACATCGCCGCCCTGCCCTACTCCTCCGGCACCACCGGAACCCCCAAGGGCGTCATGCTCACCCACCGCTCCATGGGCACCAACCTGGAGCAGCTCCGCCCCTTCGCGCCCATGGGCCCCGGCGACCGCATCCTGGCCGTGCTCCCGTTCTTCCACATCTACGGGCTGACCGCCCTGATGAACGCCCCGCTGCGGATGGGCGCCACCGTCGTCGTACTGCCGCGCTTCGACCTCGGCCAGTTCCTCGCCACGATCGAGAAGTACCGGATCACCGGCCTGTACGTGGCCCCGCCGATCGTCCTCGCCCTCGCCAAGCACCCCCTGGTCGACCGGCACGACCTGTCCTCGCTGGAGTACGTCGTCAGCTCCGCCGCCCCCCTCGACGCCGCGCTCGCCGCCGCCTGCTCCCAGCGCCTGGGGCTGCCACTCGTGCGCCAGGCCTACGGCATGACGGAACTCTCGCCCGGCACCCATGTCGTCCCGCTCGCCGCCGAGAACCCGCCCCCGGGCTCGGTCGGCAGACTCCTGCCCAGCACCGAGATGCGGATCACCTCGCTCGGTGACGACACCGAGGACGCCCCGCCCGGCACCGACGGCCAGATCCTGATCCGCGGCCCGCAGGTCATGAAGGGCTATCTCGGCCGCCCCGAGGCCACCGCCGAGATGATCGACGCCGACGGCTGGCTGCGCACCGGCGACATCGGACACGTCGACGCCGACGGCTGGCTGTTCGTCGTCGACCGGGTGAAGGAACTCATCAAGTACAAGGGCTACCAGGTCGCCCCCGCAGACCTGGAGGCCCTGCTGCTGACCCACCCGTCCGTCGCCGACGCCGCCGTCATCGGGGCGTACGACGACGAGGGCAACGAGGTCCCCAAGGCGTGCGTCGTCCGCCAGCCGTTCGCACCGGACCTCGCGGCGGACGACGTCATGGCGTACGTCGCCGAGCGCGTCGCCCCGTACAAGAAGGTCCGGCAGCTCGAATTCGTCGACACGATCCCGCGCGCCGCCTCCGGCAAGATCCTCCGCCGCGAACTGCGCGACCGGGAGCGGACCCGCGGGACCACCAGCGGCTGAGGACCCACCGGAACCAGAGGAGACGACCGACCCATGACGGCGCTCGCCGGCCCCACCCACGACCGGGGCATCACCACACTCACCCTCGACTCGCCCGCCAACCGCAACGCACTCTCCGCTCCACTCGTCGGCGAGCTCGCCGACGCCCTGGACGCGTGCGCGGCCGACGACACCGTACGGGCCGTCGTCCTCACCCACACCGGCAACACCTTCTGCGCGGGCGCCGACCTCACCGCACCGCCCGACCCGCACGTCCTCGTCGCCCTGATGCGGCAGATCGTCGCCCTGCCCAAGCCCGTCGTCGCCCGGGTCACCGGACACGTACGGGCCGGCGGCCTGGGCCTGCTCGGCGCCTGCGACATCTCCGCGGCCGGCCCCGCCGCCTCCTTCGCCCTCACCGAATCCCGCCTGGGCCTGGCCCCCGCCGTGATCTCGATGCCCCTGCTGCCCCGCATCGACCCGCGCGCCGCCGCCCGCTACTACCTCACCGGAGAACGCTTCGACGCCGCCGAGGCCGCCCGCATCGGCCTGATCACACTCGCCGCCGAGGAGGTGGACAAGGACCTCGCCCCCGTCCTGGACGGGCTGCGCAAGGCGTCCCCCCAGGGGCTGGCCGCATCGAAGAAGCTGGTCACGGCTACTGTGCTGAAAAGCTTCGACCAGGACGCCGAAGACCTCATCGCCCGCTCGGCGGCCCTCTTCGCCTCCGCCGAGGCCCGGGAGGGAATGACGGCCTTCCTCGAACGACGGGACCCCGCATGGGTGTTGTGACGCCCCCCACCGACCGGACCCCCAAGCAGGACCGCAGCCGCGCCACCCGCCGCCGGCTCCTGGAAGCCGCCGTCGCCTGCCTCGCCGAACACGGCTGGGCGGGCTCCACGGTCTCCGTCGTCGCCGAACACGCGGGCGTCTCGCGCGGCGCCGCCCAGCACCACTTCCCCACCCGCGAGGATCTGTTCACCGCCGCCGTCGAATACGTCGCCGAGGAACGCTCCGCCGCCCTGCGCGCCCTGCCCGTCCAGGCCCGCACGGACGTCGTCGCCGCCCTCGTCGACCTCTACACCGGCCCGCTCTTCCGCGCCGCGCTCCAACTCTGGGTGGCCGCCTCCAACGAGCCGCAGCTCCGCCCCCGCGTCACCGAACTCGAAGCCCGCGTCGGCCGCGAGACCCACCGCATCGCCGTCGAACTCCTCGCCGCCGACGAGACGAAGCCCGGAGTGCGCGAGACCGTCCAGGGCCTCCTCGACATGGCCCGCGGCCTCGGCCTCGCCAACGTCCTCACCGACGACACGGCCCGCCGCCGGAGGGTCGTGGCCCAGTGGGCGGCACTGCTGGACGACGCACTCGACTGACCGCGGGGCACCGGGCCGGGGGCGGGACACGGCCCAAAACCGCCCGGCCCGGAACCGGCGCTCAGTTCCCCAGGTCCGCGAGCTGGTCGTACCCCTCGATCTCCCGGGGATCGCGCGAGGCGGGGCCCACGTACCGTGCCGAAGGACGCACCAGCCGCCCCGTCCGCTTCTGCTCCAGGATGTGCGCCGACCAGCCCGCCGTACGCGCGCAGGTGAACATCGACGTGAACATGTGCGCCGGAACCTCCGCGAAGTCCAGCATGATCGCCGCCCAGAACTCCACGTTCGTCGCCAGCACCCGGTCCGGCCGCCGCGCGTGCAGCTCCTCCAGCGCGGCCTTCTCCAGCGCCTGCGCCACCTCGAAGCGCGGCGCGCCCAACTCCTCGGCCGTGCGCCGCAGCACCCGCGCCCGCGGGTCCTCGGCCCGGTAGACCCGGTGCCCGAAGCCCATCAGCCGCTCGCCCTTGTCCAGCGCCTTCTTCACGTACGCGGTGGCGTCACCGGTCCGCTCGATCTCCTCGATCATGCCGAGCACCCGGGACGGCGCACCACCGTGCAGCGGCCCCGACATCGCGCCCACCGCGCCCGACAGCGCCGCCGCCACGTCGGCTCCGGTCGACGCGATGACGCGGGCGGTGAACGTCGAGGCGTTCATGCCGTGCTCGGCGGCCGACGTCCAGTACGCGTCGACGGCCTTCACATGCTTGGGGTCCGGCTCGCCCCGCCAGCGGATCATGAACCGCTCGACCACCGACTGCGCCTTGTCGATCTCGCTCTGCGGGACCATCGGCAGCCCCTGACCGCGCGCCGACTGGGCGACGTACGACAGCGCCATCACGGCGGCCCGCGCCAGGTCGTTGCGCGCGGTCTCCTCGTCGATGTCGAGCAGCGGCTTCAGACCCCACACCGGGGCGAGCATCGCCAGCGCGGACTGGACATCGACCCGGATGTCCCCCGAGTGCACCGGGATCGGGAACGGCTCGGCCGGCGGCAGACCGGGGTTGAACGCCCCGTCGACCAGCAGGCCCCAGACGTTGCCGAACGACACATGGCCGACGAGATCCTCGATGTCGACACCCCGGTATCGGAGCGCCCCGCCTTCCTTGTCCGGTTCGGCGATCTCCGTCTCGAACGCGACGACTCCCTCTAGTCCCGGTACGAAGTCGGACATGGCGGCTCCCTCGGTCGACGGCTCTGCGGAGGCCACAGTGGCCTGCCCCAAGATATTGGCGGCTTCCCCCCGACGCGGGGAAGCGTGACATCCGGCACAGCACCCCGGAACGACACCGCCCCGGACCACTGCCCACCCCCTCCCTACCCCTCCTTGCCGGGCCGACTCGACCGCTGCGGCAGGATGACCCCGTGCCCACCGCAGACTCCCCCTCCGATTCCACCACCGATCCGGCCGCGATGCGCGAGCAGTACCGCTCCGAGGGCTTCACCGAGGACACGCTGGCCGCCGACCCGATGCAGCAGTTCGCCCACTGGTTCCGGCAGGTCGCCGTCGGCGGGCTGCTCCACGAGCCCAACGCCATGGTGGTCTCCACCGCCACCCCCGAGGGCCGGCCGTCCTCGCGCACCGTGCTGCTGAAGAAGTACGACGCGCGCGGCTTCGTCTTCTTCACCAACTACGAGTCCCGCAAGGGCCGCGAACTGACCGCCAACCCGTACGTCTCGCTGCTCTTCCCCTGGCACCCGATGGCCCGCCAGGTCATCGTCACCGGCCGGGCGGCCCGCGTCGGCCGCGAGGAGACGGTCGCCTACTTCCGCACCCGCCCGCACGGCTCCCAGCTCGGCGCCTGGGCGAGCCCGCAGTCCACGGTGATCGGCTCCCGCGCGGAGCTGCTCGCCCGCTACGAGGAACTGGAGGCCCGCTACCCGGAGGGCGAACACGTTCCCGCGCCCCCGCACTGGGGCGGCTTCCGGGTCGTCCCCGACACGATCGAGTTCTGGCAGGGCCACGAGAACCGGCTGCACGACCGGCTGCGGTACGTACGCGAGGGCGAGCAGTGGCGCGTCGAGCGCCTGTGCCCGTAGCGGATCCCTTCGGGGCAGCCCCCTGCGGACATGCAGAGACCCGCAGGCTCTGGTCCCTCCTTGCGGAGGAGCCGGCCGGACTTACCGGCGAGCCTGCGGGTCGGTGACTGCTTGGGATTGGCCGACGACCGGCCTGCACTGCAAAGAGCGCGACAACGGGCGTCAGCCCGCAGCCACCTCACGAGTCCGAGAAGAAATCACTTCCGGAACACCTCCTTTCTTCGCTGGCAGCAGCCTAGGAACGTCTCTCGCACCGCACAAGCGAATTAATGCGCGGGTTGATTTCCGGGAAGTCGACGTGGGCTGGGTCACCTTGGAGTTCAATGGTCTGACGTGCGGAAATGCCGGATGCGTCCTGCGGGGGGTATGGGGTGAGTGCGTCCACAAGCAGTGGAACGGCCGAGGCGCTCGGACCCGACGAGGGACCGAAGGCGGGGCCCGGGGCCGATTTGCTCGCCGCGCTGCTCGACGGGATGGACACCGCGCTCTGCGCGTTCGACGCGAACGGCACGATCACCCACTGGAACCGCGAGGCCCAGCGGATCCTGGGCTGGTCCGCCGAGGAGGCCGTGGGGCGGTCCGGGTTCGCCGGGTGGGCGGTGCGGCGGGCGGACGCGGGTGAGGTGCAGGGGCGGCTGATGGCGGCCATGGACGGGGCGGGCCGCCGGGTCCATGAGTTCGCGCTGCTGCGCAAGGACGGCGGGCGGGTGCTGGTGCGGACCCAGTCGGCCCGGGTCCGGGGCGCGGACGGCGGACCGGCCGGGGTGTACTGCGCGTTCAGCGAGGTGCACGCGCATATCGATCTGGAGCGGTCGATCGCGCTGAGCGAGGCCTTGTTCGAGGACGCGTCCTGGGGTGTGGTGCTGGTCGACGCGGATCTGCGGCCGACGATCGTCAACGCGCATGCGGCAAGGGCGCTGGGCGGTGGCCGTACGACGTTGCTGGGGCGCCCGCTGGGGGAGCTGATCGTGCAGGGCGTCGAGGATCTGGAGGGCGCGTTGCAGCATGTGCTCGCCGAGGGCGCACCACCGGCGCCCGCCGAGTTGTGGGTGACGCTGCGGACGGCGGAGGGGGAGCGGCGGCGCTGCTGGCGCAGTGGTTTTCTGCAGCTGACGTCGCCGCTCGCCGAGGAGCCGGTGCCGCTGGGGGTCGGCTGGCTGTTCCAGGACGTGACGGCCGAGAAGCTGGCGGCGCAGGAGGCGGACCGGATGAGGTTCAGGTCGAACCAGCTGCACCGGGCCTCGCGGTCGGCGTCCGAGTGCGAGGACCCGATGGAGGCGGCGACGTCCTATCTGGACTACGCGCTGGCGGGCTTCGCGGACCACGCGCTGGTCGATCTGGTGGCGGGGGAGCGGCTGGTGCGGGTGGCGGCGACCCCGTCCGGTGAGCCGGGCCCGTGCCTGCCGGTGGCGGGCGGGTCCATTCCGCTTCGGTACGCGGCGGGGCACCCGGCGCTGCAGGCGGTGGACCGGACGGGTTCGGCGCGGGCCAGTGCGGGGTCCGGGCCCGGGGCCGGGGTGTGGGCGGCGGAGCGGCAGTGGCCGGGCGACGCCGTGCACGCGCTGTGCACGGTGCTGCGGAGCAGGGGGCGCACGCTGGGTGTGGTGACGTTCCTGCGCTCGGCCCACCGCGCGGCCTTCGAGCGTCCTGACGCGGCGTACGCGGAGAGCGTGGCGGTGCGGGTGGCCGCGGCGGTGGACCTGGCGCAGGTGATGAAGCGGCCCCAGGGCCGCTAGGGCCTCTCGTTCGGATCATGCCGGGCTCGCGGGGCGGGCAGGGGTGTGCCGGGCCCCGGGGTGGAGCCCGGCACCGGCCCCGGCCGGGGCCCGGCCTCACGCCGCGTGCAGCGCCAGCGTCGGGGAGAGACGGGACGCCCGCACCGCCGGGTAGAGGCCCGCGATCGTGCCGATCACCAGCGTCGCGCCGAAGCCGCCGCCGACCGCCCACGGCGGCACCACCCAGGGCAGCCCGCCCGAGTACGCGTACACCCCGGTCGCCGCCGCGCCGAGCGCCACGCCCGCCAGGCCGCCCAGGCCGGAGAGCATCAGCGACTCCGTGACGAACTGGATGCGGATCTGGCCCCGGGTCGCGCCGAGCGAGCGGCGCAGCCCGATCTCGTACCGCCGCTCCAGCACCGAGATGATCATGGTGTTGGCGACCCCGACGCCGCCGACGAGCAGCGCGATGCCGCCCAGGCCCAGCAGCATGCTGCTGAACGCCCCTTCGGTCGCCGCCTTGGCCCGGAGCGCCGACGACGGGTCGGTGACCTTCACGTTCTGCGGGTTCTGCGGGTCGACCGTCGCCGCCATGACCTTGCGTACGTCCTGCACCGCCGCGTCGGCCGAGCGCTCGTACACCGATGTCGGGTGGCCCTCGAAGCCCAGCAGACGCTTCGCGCCCTCCCAGCCGACCAGTGCGGAGCGTTCGATCTCCGGTGCGAGCGGCAGCGGGGCGAGGATGCCGACCACGGTGAAGTACCGGTCGCCCATCCACACCTGCCGGCCCGGAGCGGTGATGCCGAGACGCTCGGCGGAGACATGGCCGAGCACGACGGAGGGGTAGCGTCCGGTCGCGTTGTTGAGCCAGCGGCCGCTGCGGACCTCGCCGCGCAGCACCCGCAGCAGGTCGCCGGTGGCCGCCTTGACGGTGATCCCGCCCGTGTCGTCCTCGTCGATCTTCTCGTTGCGGCGTGCGGTCGTGTCGAGGTCGGCGGTCGCGCCCACCTCTTGGACGCCCTTGATGCGGCCCACCATCCCGACCGCGTCCTCGGGCAGTTCGACGTCCTGCCCGGCGAACATCGAATCGCCGGGGGAGGCCACGAGCAGGTTGGTGCCCAGCTTGTCGAGCTCCCGGAGCAGTTGGGCCTGGCTGGAGGCGGAGATGCCCACCACGGAGATCATCGTCGCGATGCCGATGGCGATGCCCAGGGCGGAGAGCACGACCCGCATCGGTCGGCTGCGCAGCCCCGCCGAGCCGACGTGCAGCACGTCCCGGGGGCGGAGCCGGGCCGCTCTCAGCCGCCCCCGGCCCCGGCTGCCGGCCTCGCGGTCCGCGCGCCGCGCGCTCACCGGCCCGCCCCCGTCCCGGAGGGGGAGCGGCCGTTCCCGGACCCGTCGCGCGCATCCGCGGACGGATCGCGTACGTCCGCGGACGGATTGCGTACGTCCGCGACCACCTGGCCGTCCCGGATGCGCACCTCGCGCGGCAGGTCCCGGGCGATCTCGGTGTCGTGCGTGATGACCGCGATGGTCGCGCCCTCGCGGTTGAGGTCGTGCAGCAGCTTCATCACCGCTTCCCCGGACGCCGAGTCGAGCGCCCCGGTCGGTTCGTCGGCCAGCAGCAGCGCGGGTTCCCCCACGACGGCCCGCGCGATGGCGACCCGCTGTCTCTGTCCGCCGGAGAGCTGGTGCGGCTTGTGGTCGAGGCGGTCGGCGAGCCCGACCCGCTCCAGCGCGGCGGCGGCCCTGCGGCGGCGTACGGCACGGGACAGGCCCGAGTACAGCAGGCCCTCCGCGACGTTGTCGCGGGCGCTGACGCCCGGCACCAGGTGGAACGCCTGGAAGACGAAGCCGATGTGCTGGGCACGCAGCGCGGAGAGCCTGCGGTCGGAGAGCGCCGCCACGTCGTGCCCGGCGATGTGGACGGACCCGGCGGTGGGGCGGTCCAGGGTGCCGATGATGTGCAGCAGCGTGGACTTGCCGGAGCCGGACGGGCCGACGATGCCGAGGAGTTCGCCCTCCTCGACGGTGAGGTCCACCCCGCGCAGGGCGGCGACCGGGCCCGGGTACTCCTTGGTGACGGCCTTGAGACCGACGACCGTGCTCATATCTTCGGCACCCCGACCTTCATGCCCTCGCGCAGCCCGCCACCGGACACCTCGACCCGGCCCTCGGCGAACATGCCGAGCTCGACCTTCACATCGCGGACCGTGCCGTCCTGGACGACCTGGAGGCCGAAGCCGCCGCCGGGCAGCGCGAGCAGCGCGTTCACCGGGACGCTGAGGACGTCCTTGTGGAGTTCGCCGGCCAGGTTCACCGTGACCGGCGCCTGGTCGAAGCCGCCGACCTTGTCCGGCTTGTCGAAGGAGACGGTCAGAGTGACCTTGGGGCTGTTGTCCTGCGGGTCCTTGCCGGGCTTCGCCGTCCGGCCGACCGAGGAGACCGATCCGGCCGCGCTGCTGCCGTCCGGCAGATCGACGGTGACCCTGGTACCCGCCTGGGCGAGCTCGCTCTCGGCGACATCGAGTTCGAACGTCACGATGCGCTCGGAGCCGGTCGTGGTGAGGACCGGAGCGCCGGGCTGGGCCAGTTCGCCGACGGCCGCCCCGACGCTCTTGATCCGGACCTCCGCCGGGGCGAAGACGATGTCCTTCGGTCCCACCGTCCCGGTCCGCTCTCTGTCGTGGGACTTCTGCCAGCGCTTGACGGCTGCCGCGGTCAGCTCGGTGTACTCGTCGTCCGCGGTGAAGCCGGTGTAACCGAGCTCCACGAGATTGCGCTCCAGCTGCTCCACGTCCCGGCCCCGGTCGCCCGGCTTCAGCGTCCGGTACATCGGCCCCGAGCCGTACATCAGCCACACCGCCCGGCCGTCGACCTCGTAAAGCCGCTCGTTCCGCTTGACGGTCGAGCCGGTGCGCGGGGTCCAGGTCATGGTGCCTGCCGCGCCCGCGTTGACCTTGCGCTGCTTGTCGAAGCCGAGCGTCCCGTCCGCCTGGGCGCTGTCGCGCAGGTCGCCGCGCTCGACCGCGACGGTGGCCGGGGGCAGCCCGGTGTTCTCCGGGCCGCCCGGCTCCCCGGCGGAGCCGAACCGGGTGAGAACCAGCGACCCGGCCGCCACGGCGAGCACCGCGGCAGCGGCCACCATGACGCGTCCGCGCCTCACCGCCCGGCGCTTTCGCACGCCGCGTTGGCCTTCTCGAACTTCTTCATGTCCTTCTGCTGCATCGCGGGCGCCTGCGCCATCCCGCCCTCGAACTTCGGGTCGGGCATGTCGAAGCCGTTCTCGCGCATGCACCGGGCGAAGGCGAGCATCTTGTCCTTCTCGGCCTGGGTGAGTTCCTTGGGCCCACCGCCGACCGCCTTGTCCTGGCAGGCCTTGATCGCCTTCTCCATCTCCTGCTTGCTCTTGCCGCCGCCGTTGATGGTTATTCCGTGGCCGTTGTCGCCCGGCTTCGGCTCCGGGATGTCCAGACCCTGCTCCCGCAGGCACTTGCGGTGCTCCAGGGCCTGGTCCTCCTCCGTCTTCTTGCCGTCCGAAGCGGTTTTGCCGCTCTTGGTTCCGCTGCCGTCGCCCGAGCAGGCGGTGGCCGACAGGACGACGGCGGCGGCGATCAGGCAGGCGGCGGCGACGCCGCGACTCTGTGCGCGGGAGGTGGTCCGGCGGGAAATGGTGGGGCTCATGGGGGCTCCTCGTCCGTTGTTGACAGGCCGGGTGCGTACGGCCCGAGCGTGTGCGAGGACGCGGTTTCGTTTCTCTCAGCCCGGATGCTTACACCGGCGAAACACCGCTTTCGGCTAAACAGGGCCCATGCGTGTGCTGCTGGTGGAGGACGAGGAATTCCTGGCGGGGATGATTGCCGAGGGGCTGCGCCGCGACGCCGTCGCGGTGGACATCGCCCCCGACGGCCGGGCGGCGCTGGACCGGCTTCGGTTCGGGGCGTACGACGTGATGATCCTCGACCGCGATCTGCCGGGGCTGCACGGCGACGAGGTGTGCCGGCGGGTCGTCGGCATGCGCCTGCTGACCCGGATCCTGATGCTCACCGCGTCCGGCACGGTACGGGACCGGGTGGCCGGCCTCGGCCTCGGCGCCGACGACTACCTGACCAAGCCGTTCGCGTACGACGAGCTCCTCGCCCGGGTCCTGGCGCTCGGCCGCCGTGCCCGCCCCGCTCTCCCGCCGGTCCTGGAGCGGGCCGGGCTGACGCTCGACACCGCCCGCCGCCAGGTCTGCCGCGACGGCCGCTACCTCTCGCTCTCCCGCAAGGAGTTCGCCGTGCTGGAGGCCCTGCTGCGGGCCGAGGGCGCGGTCGTCAGCGGCGACGACCTGATCGAGGAGGTGTGGGAGGAGGACACCAGTTACCGCACCAACGCGGTCCGGGTCACCCTGTCCAAGCTCCGCGCCAAACTGGGCGCGCCCCCGGTGGTCGAGACGGTCCCGGGGGCCGGCTACCGCATCGGGGACGGCCTCGCCGACGGGCCGGGGGAGAGCCTGTGAGCAGCGAGCGCGCCCGGCTCACCGCGCTGTACGGCGGACTGCTGGTGCTGGCCGGTGCCCTGCTGGTGGGGCTGGTCTACCTGTTGGTCAGCGAGGGCCTCTACGCCAGTGTGCTGACCGCGGTGGCCCCGGCGGTCCCCGCCGGGACCACCGCCTCCGCCGTCCGGTCGGGCATGGCCACCGCGCCCGCGCTGCCGTCGTCGGACTGGGCGCAGACCGTGGTCATGCAACCCGGGCAGTACGCGGTGGCGCGGAAGGTCAGCACCGCCGCCGGGGATGCCGCGCTCAACCAGTTGCTGACGGTTTCGGGGGTCTCCCTCGCCGTCTACTCGGCGCTCTCCGTCGCGCTCGCCTGGTGGATGGCGGGCCGGGTGCTGCGGCCGGTCGGTGTGATCACTGCCCGCGCCCGCCGGCTCTCCGGCAGCAACCTGCACGAACGCCTCGCGCTGAAGGCCCCGCCCGGCGAGCTCAAGGAACTGGCCGACACCTTCGACGGGATGCTCGACCGGATCGAGGAGCTGGTCGCCGCCCGGCAGCGGTTCGCCGCCAACGCCGCCCACGAGCTGCGCACCCCGCTCGCCGTGCAGAGGGCCGCGGCCGAGATCGGCCTCGCCGACGACCCGTCGCCCGAGAAGGTCGCCTGGATCCGGGACAAGCTCATCGACACCGCCGCCGACAGCGAGCAGCTCATCGAGGGACTGCTGCTCCTCGCGGTCTCCGACGAGGGCCTGCGGCGGCGCGAACGGGTCGACCTGGACGCGACCGCGGCCACGGTGACCGAGGCGCTGGAGCCGGAGGCGGAGAACCGGTCCATCACCGTCGAGGCGGAGGCCCGGCCGCTGCCGGTCGAGGGCGACCCGGTCCTGCTGGACCACCTCGTGCACAACCTGGTCGCCAACGCGCTGCGCCACAACCACCCCGGCGGGACGGTACGGGTCCGGGTGGGGCCGGGCGGTCTGGAGGTCGCCAACACCGGGCCGGTGGTGGACCCGGCGACCGTGCCGCTGCTGTTCGAGCCGTTCCGCCGGGCGCAGGCCCGCCGCCACGCTCCCGGTGAGGGGGCCGGTCTGGGGCTCTCCATCGTGGCGTCGATCGCGAGGGCGCACGGCGGCGGGGCGAGTGCGACGGCGAACCCGGGCGGCGGACTGACGGTCCGGGTCGTGCTGCCGACGTGCCCGTAGCGGGGAGGCCGACGGCCCGGTGCGATCAGCGGCGGTAGAAGATCCGGTCCCGGTACTCCGTCATCACGCGTCCGTTCCACTCGTGGCCGCCGTCGACGTTCGCCGAGCGCAGCAGCGGCGGCTCCACGCCCCGCTCCACGAGCTGTTCCGCCGCGGCGGCCATCATCGCCTGCATCAGGGCGCTGGTGACCACCGTCGACGCGGGGGCGAACGGTGCCTCGATCCCGTCGAAGGTCAGCTCCGCGTCACCGATGGCGATCTTGCTGTCGAGCACGATGTCGCAGTGGTCCCGCAGGAAGCCGCCCGAGACGTGCCGGGAGCGGGTGCCCTCCGCGTACGCCACCGAGGTCACGCCGATGACCTTCAGGCCGAGCGCCCGTGCGTTCTGCGCCATCTCCACCGGGAGCGCGTTGCGCCCGGAGAGCGAGATGACCACGAGGACGTCGCCGGCCCGGGCGGGGCTGGAGTCCAGCACGGCGCCCGCCAGTCCGTCGACCCGCTCCAGCGCGGAGCCGAGGGTCGCGGGCATGACGTCGACGCCGACCGTTCCCGGGACGGCCAGCAGGTTCATCAGGGCGAGGCCGCCCGCCCGGTAGACGACGTCCTGGGCGGCGAGCGAGGAGTGCCCGGCGCCGAAGGCGAAGAGCCGGCCGCCCGCCGCGACGGCGTCGGCGATCGCGGCACCGGCGGCCGCGATGTTGCCGGACTCCTCGTCGCGTACCCGCTCCAGCAGGCCGATCGCTGCGTCGAAGAACTGACCGGCCAGCTTGCTGTCGCTCATCGAGGAGGCCCTTTCCGGCGGGAGAGAGAGTGTTCACGGGTGTCCGTGCCGCGGATCACGTTGCGGTCTGGACCAGTGACCTGTCAATACCGCCCCGGCGGCTCCGCTGCACGGTGTTCGCCGGGCGCGGCACGGTTGTCGGCGGTATGCGTCAGAATTGGGTCAGGGCCAGCGCGCAGCGCTTACGACGTTTTCCTGTCACAGCATCGAGGGGCACGAATGTCCGGACTGATCGACACCACGGAGATGTACCTCCGCACCATCCTCGAACTCGAAGAGGAAGGCGTGGTCCCCATGCGCGCCCGGATCGCGGAACGACTGGACCAGAGCGGTCCCACGGTCAGCCAGACGGTGGCGCGCATGGAGCGTGACGGTCTGGTGCAGGTCGCGGGCGACCGGCACCTGGAGCTGACCGACGAGGGGCGCCGCCTGGCGACGCGCGTGATGCGCAAGCACCGGCTCGCCGAGTGCCTGCTCGTCGATGTGATCGGCCTGGAGTGGGAGCAGGTCCACGCCGAGGCCTGCCGCTGGGAGCATGTGATGAGCGAGGCGGTGGAGCGGCGGGTGCTGGAGCTGCTGCGTCATCCGACGGAGTCGCCGTACGGGAATCCGATCCCGGGCCTGGAGGAGCTGGGCGAGAAGGCCGAGGCCGACCCCTTCCTCGACGAGGGCATGGTGAGCCTGTCGGAGCTCGACCCGGGTGCCGAGGGCAAGACGGTGGTCGTGCGCCGGATCGGTGAGCCGATCCAGACGGACGCCCAGCTGATGTACACGCTGCGGCGCGCGGGTGTGCAGCCCGGCTCCGTGGTCAGCGTGACCCAGTCGCCCGGCGGCGTGTTGGTCGGCAGCAGCGGCGAGGCGGCGGAGCTGGACACCGAGGTCGCCTCGCACGTGTTCGTGGGCAAGCGCTGAGCGTCTCGTCCCCGCGCACCACCGCTTGGCCGGATGCCGTCGGCAGGGCGTTCACGGGTCGATTCCGCTTTCCCTTTTTCCGTCCGGAACTACAGCGCCCGGACGGATCGCGTGCCAGGCTGTGCCTGAGGCATACCTGAGAGTGTCGGTCGACTGGCCGCGCGGTCGGGAGGGAGCAGGCGCATGCGCCCGTCGTACTGGCGCGCCCGGCATGTCCGGCGCGCGTACCGGACCGTCGCTGCCGCGGTCCCGGCCGCCCGGGCATCGCACGGCAGTGCCCGTGGAAGCATCCGCGCATCGCCCGCCGCCGCCCGTCGCCGCGCACCGGTGCCGGCGGCCTCCCGGAAGACGGAGGGCCCCGGCGCCTCGCGGCGCCGGGGCCTGTCCTCCCCTGCTTCGACCTGGAGCCCCGAGCTCTCGAGGTCGATCCCCACGGGCCCTCATCCCCGAGTGGCCCGCCTCCCGCAGAAGATCTCCCCGCCGCCGCCCCGGTCAATCCTTGACGGCGGTCACTCGAACGAGCGGTGTTGGGTGGCGAAAGGCGGTTTTCGAATACAAGTTCGATAGTCTGGCGTGACGCGACCACGCGGTGATCGAGCAGTGCATCAAGCGGTGATCGAGGACCAGAAGGGGGTGCCAGGACATATGGTGCGGCGCATCGATGTGACCGGGACCGGCGGGGTACGCCTCGCGGCCTGGGAGTTCGCCGACCCGCCCAAGGGGCGCGCGGAGGGCGAGCGCGCTCCCGGGGTCTTACTGCTCCACGGCCTGATGGGAAGGGCCGCGCACTGGGCCCCCACCGCCCGCTGGCTCGCCGGGCGGTACCGCGCCGTCGGCCTCGACCAGCGCGGGCACGGCCGCAGCGACAAACCGGCCGAGGGCCCGTACACCCGTGACGCGTACATCGCCGATGCCGAGGCGGCGATCGAACAGCTGGGCCTGGCCCCAGTCACCCTCGTCGGACATTCGATGGGCGCGCTGACGGCCTGGCAGCTCGCCGCGAAGCGCCCCGATCTCGTCCGGGCCCTGGTCATCTGCGACATGCGGGCCTCCGCGCTCGGCGCGGCCTCGCAGCGCGAGTGGGAGGACTGGTTCAAGACCTGGCCGGTGCCGTTCGCGACGCTCTCCGACGTACGGAAGTGGTTCGGCGAGGACGACCCCTGGGTGGAGCGGCCCAACCCGGCCCGCGGCGAGTTCTTCGCCGAGGTGATGGCCGAGCGGGCCGACGGCTGGCGCCCCGTCTTCTCCCGCCGCCAGATGCTCCGGTCCCGCGCGACCTGGGTGTTCGACGCGCACTGGGAGGAGCTCGCGCAGGTCCGCTGCCCGACCCTGGTCCTCCGCGGCCTCGACGGAGAGCTGGGCCGGGCGGAGGCCCAGGAGATGGTCCGCGTACTGCCGCGCGGGCAGTACGCGGAGGTGGCCGACGCCGGCCATCTCGTCCACTACGACCAGCCCGAGGGCTGGCGCGCGGCGGTCGAGCCCTTCCTGGAGCAGTTCGCCGAGGACTCCCGGGCCGACCGCGAGCCCGTCCCGTCGTAGCGCGGCATCAGGACGGGCGCGGACGGGGCCCGCGGCGGACCGGGGGCCTGATCCGGCCCCGATCCGCCGCACGGCCGACGGACCCTCAGCCCTTGCTGACCGCCGCCAGGATCTCCGGGAGTCGGTCCGCCGTGCGGGGCGCGGCGATCCGCAGCCCCGCCCAGGTGATCAGCGCCCCGTACACCGCCCCCACGGGCAGCAGCAGCCACAACCACTGCTCCAGACCGGCGACGTGCAGCCAGATCGTCACCGCGATCGCGGGTGCGCAGAGCAGCCCCGCCGAGACCATGCCGCCGAAGATCGAGATCCAGGCGAGCCCGGCCTGCCCCGGCGCCACGTTCTTGAACGCCCCGTCCTGCGGGATCGAGTACGGGAAGTTCGCCGACGCCACCGCGCCCGTCGCCAGCATTCCGCCCAGCAGGGCGAGCGACAGCCCCATGACCTCCGGCAGGTCGCCCCAGTCACCGAGCACCCCGGCGGTCACCACGGTCACCAGGACCGTGTACGGCAGTGTGATCAGCAGCAACGCCAGGGCCCGCGCCCGCAGCTCCAGATAGGCGTCACGGGCCGAGGAGATCGTCAGCGCCACCATCCAGAACGCGGAGGTGTCCTGCCCGAACTGGTTGTACATCTGGATGCCGAGCATCCAGGCGGCGAAGCAGGCGAAGTAGATCGACCCGGTGCCCTGGAGCGCGTTGAGGATCGGCACGATCAGCCCGATCGCCAGCGCCGTGGTCCAGGCGGCCTTGGTCTTCGGATCGCGTGCGATGTACCGCAGGCTGCGCTCCATCACCGGCCCCGTGCGCCCCTGGGGCAGCAGCGCGGAAAGCCTGGAGCCGCCCTTGCCGGCCTTCTCGCGGCCCGGCCCGGCGGCGGCCAGGGTCGAGCCGTCCGGGGCCGTCATCAGCTTCACCAGGCTCCGCTGCCACAGCCACAGCAACGCGGCCAGCGCCGCGAAGGACAGCAGCAGTTGTACGAGTGCCTGTCCGTACGAGCCCCGCGACGCCGAGTCCACCGCGCCGACCGCCGAGGCGGGCGGCAGCCAGCGCACCACGTCCGCGGCCGGGTCGAGCGCGGCGAGCCCGCCCACCCGGCCGAGCCGCTGCGCACCGAAGTTGACGACCTGGAGGCCCACCGCGATCAGCAGCCCGCTGAGCACCGCGAGGTCGCGGCCCTTGCGCGACGTCAGCAGCCGGGTGTTGGCCGTGGCCACGGCCCGCGTCAGCGCCACGCACACCAGCAGCGTGAGCGGCGCGGCCACCACGGCGAACACCGCCCCGGCCGCCCCGCTCGCCACCGCGAAGGCCGATCCGGCCGCCAGGCAGAGCGTGAACAGCGGACCGATCCCGACCAGCGAGGCCGTCAGCAGCGCCCCGATCAGCGGGCGCGGCCGCAGCGGCAGCATCGCCAGCCGGCTCGGGTCGAGGGTCTCGTCGCCGCTGGGGAAGAACAGCGGCATCACCGTCCAGCCGACCGCCACCACCCCCGCCAGCAGCACGACGAGGGAGGCGGCGTGGGCGTGCCCGCGCAAGGCGATCAGCCCGAGCAGCAGGCCCGCGGCGAACAGCAGGGCGAAGACGACGGAGGCGATGTACGCGGCCCGCCGGCCGGCCGACTGCCGCAGTCCGTTGCGCAGCAGGGTCAGCTTCAGCCGTACGAAGACACCGACGAGCCCCTCGCCGGCGCCGGCCGGTCCGGGCGCGGCCCCCGCCGGGGCGTCGAGCACGCTCATCGCTTGCCGCCCAGCCAGTCCAGGGAGTCGCCGTCGGTGCGGGAGCCCGCGCCGACGAGTTCGAGGAAGGCGTTCTGCAGCGAGGACGCCTCGCCGCGCACCTCGGCGAGGGTGCCCCGGGCCCGGATCGTGCCGGCCGCCATGACGGCCACCCAGTCGCAGAGGGACTCGACGAGCTCCATCACATGGCTGGAGAAGACGACGGTCGCCCCCGAGCGGGTGTAACGCTCCAGGACCTCGCGGATGGTCTGCGCCGAGACCGGGTCGACGCCCTCGAACGGCTCGTCCAGGAAGAGCACTTCGGGATTGTGCAGCAGCGCCGCCGCGAGCCCGATCTTCTTCCGCATGCCGGTCGAGTAGTCCACGACCAGCTTGTGCTGGGCGCCCGCCAGGCCGAGCACGTCCAGCAGCTGGGTGGCCCGCTTGTCGACCTCGGCGCCCGGCAGCCCCCGCAACCTGCCGGTGTACGCGAGGAGTTCGCGCCCCGAGAGACGCTCGAAGAGCCGCAGCCCCTCCGGGAGCACCCCGATCCGGCCCTTCACCTCGACCGGGTCGCGCCACACGTCGTGACCGGCCACCTCGACGGTCCCCTGGTCGGGGCGGAGCAGTCCGGTGACCATCGACAGCGTGGTGGTCTTGCCGGCGCCGTTGGGCCCGACCAGACCGATGAACTTGCCCGCGGGCAGCTCCAGATCGATCCCGGCCACCGCGGTCTGTTCCCCGAACCGCTTCCACAGCCCCTGTACGCGCACGGCGGGCGGCGGCGTGGCCGGTCCGCCCGCCTCACCCGCCCGTGTCGCTCTGTCGGTCTCTGCCCGGTCCTGCATGATGCACTGCCTTTCGATGGCCCCGTTTTCAGGGACCACCCTACGAAAGGGCGCTCTGCGGGGGGCGGGTCCGTGCGTCGGCCGCTTCCCTGGCGCAGGCGTAGGCGAGCGGGCTGATGAGCTCCTCCGCGTCCGGCAGCCACCGGTTGGCGGAGGTGGGGCGGCGGGCCCACTGCACCGCCCCGCGCCCGCCGACCCGGGTCGGCGGACCGGTCACGTACTGGCCGTCGCCCCGGCCGACCAGATCGATGGCGGCGGCCCGCCAGCCCAACGTCCGTACGAGGCCGTCCGACTTGGCCGCCGCACCCGGCAGCACGAAGAAGGACATCCGCCGGTCGGGGCTGCACGTGACGGGGCCCAGGCGCAGGCCCATCCGCTCCATCCGGGCCAGCGCCAGGAAGCCCGCCGACTCCGGTACGTCGATGGCGTCGAAGGTGCGCCCGGTGGGCAGCAGGATCGACGCCTTCGGGTGCCTGGACCACATCCGGCGGGCCGCGGCACCGCTGCCGGTCGCCTGGCCCGCCCAGTCCGGACCGGCGGGATGGGCGCCGGGGGCGGCGCAGCCGGTGTCGCCGCAGGAGCACCGCTCGCTCCCCTCCGCCGCCTCCAGCCAGGTGCCCGGGCACACGTCCCAGTGCCGCTCCTCCGCGTACCGCACCGCTGCGTCCAGCAGTTGCTCGCCCCGCTGCAGGGGGACCTTCACGGCTTCCGTGACGACGACGGGCTCTTCGACTCCGATGGGCTCTTCCACGCAGAGCACAACTACGGCCAACGCCCGGGGTTACGGGCGCGCGAGGCGCGGACGCGGCGTACCGGTCCGGCACGCGGGGCGCATGGATGCATGGGCGGGGGCGCGCGTGAGGCGGTGCCCGGCGGGGCGGGTAGCCACATACGGGCAACCGCCGGGCGGCAGATGTGCGGGTCCGGAACGGTCGGCCTCTGTCATATGCCGACATGAATGACAAGGAACACGACGCACGTGACGAACACGATGAATCTGTGCATTTTCCGCGTAATCGCCGGGCAGTGATCGGCTCAATGATCACTGCGGCCTCAGGGGGAAACATGGCAGCCAGGCCTCTCGTCGCCCGCCAGCCGAACGAACGGCTCCAGGCGCTCATCCAGGAAGCCGGATGCTCCAACGCCGGCCTCGCCCGCCGCGTCAACATGGTCGGCGCGGAACGCGGGCTCGACCTGCGCTACGACAAGACGTCCGTGGCCCGTTGGCTCCGCGGACAGCAACCACGCGGCAGGGCACCGGGAATCATCGCCGAGGCGCTCGGCCGCAAGCTCGGCCGTACGGTCACGATCGACGAGATCGGGATGGCCAACGGCAAGAATCTGGCATCGGGCGTCGGCCTGCAGTTCGCCCCGACCGTGATCGGCGCGATCGAGCAGGTCTGCGAGCTGTGGCGCAGCGATGTCGGCCGCCGCGACTTCCTGTCCGGCTCGGCGGTCGCCTCCTCCGCGCTCGTCGAACCCAGCCGCGACTGGCTGATCACCGGAGCCGACCCGCAGGTGGCGCGGGCCGCCGGGTCCCGGGTCGGGATGCCGGACGTGGAGGCGGTGCGGGCGATGACGGCCGCGCTGGTCGACCTCGACCACCGCTTCGGCAGCGGGCATGTGCGGCCGGTCCTGGTGCACTACCTGAACAGCGTGGTCTCCGGGCTGCTCTCCGGGGCGTACCGGGAATCGGTCGGCCGGCAGCTGTTCGGGGCGGTCGCACGGCTCACCGAACTCGCCGGGTACATGGCGGTCGACACCGGCCAGCCGGGGCTCGCCCAGCGCTACTACATCCAGGCGCTGCGCCTGGCCCAGGCGGCGGGCGACCGGGCGTACGGCGGTTATGTACTGGCCGCCTCGATGAGCCATCTCGCCGCGCAGCTCGGCAATCCCCGGGAGATCGCCCAGCTGGCCCGGGCCGCGCAGGAGGGCGCGCGCGGGCGGGTCACCCCGAGGGCGGAGGCGATGTTCTACGCGGCGGAGGCCCGAGGCCACGCCCTGCTCGGCGACGCCCGCACGTGCCAGGCGGTGACGGGCCGCGCCCTGACGGCCATGGAGCAGGCAGAACCCGGCACGGGCGACGACCCCGACTGGATCGCCCACTTCGACCACGCCTATCTCGCGGACGAGCTGGCGCACTGTCACCGCGACCTCGGCCAGGCGGAGGCCGCCGAGCGCCGGGCGAAGGAGTCCCTGGCCGGCCATCCGGAGTCCCGGGCCCGCCGCCGCGGCATCGGTCTGGTGCTCCTGGCCACGGCCCAGGTCCAGATGCGCGAGGTGGAGCAGGCCTGCCACACGGGCACGCGGGCGATGGAGCTGCTGGGGTCGGTGCGCTCCGGCCGGGGCGCGGAGTACCTGGACGATCTGCAGCAGCGGCTGCTCCCGTACGGGGACGAGGCGGCGGTGCGCGAGTTCGGCGCGCGGCTGGAGCTCCAGGCGGCCTGACCGGGGGTGCGCGGGAAGCCGCCCCTTAACTGCGTCCCGGGAGCGCTGAGCGTTACAGCACCTGTGAAGGGCTGGTGAGTGACAGCACACGCTTGGCGGACGGCGGCAACCACCCGATAGCGTGAGCCGACGATTCCGTAGGTTTACACGTAGGAGTCCCGGTGACGCAGAGCGGACAGGGTGACGAGCAGCAGCTCCCTGCTGTACGGCCCGCGCACGAAGGTGTCGTGCTGCCCGCGGGTGGCGGCGAGCCCTGGATACCAGGGGGGCCCGCGGATCAGGCCGCCCCGGCGGGCGGCCAGCCGTGGGGGCAGCCCTGGGGGCCGCAGGCGGCGCACCAGGACGCCCCGCATCAGTCCCAGCCGCTGCCGCAGCCCCAGGCGCCCGCCCAGGGGCCGGGGGCGTACGGGCAGGGACCGTACGGACAGATGCCGCCGGGGCAGGGGTACGGGCAGCCGCCCGTCCCGCAGCACGCGCAGATGCCGCAGGCCCAGCCGTTGCCGCCGGTACAGCCCCAGCAGCCCTACCTGCCGCAGCAGCAACCACAGCCTCCGTATGCTCAGCAGCAGCCGCAGCCTCCGCAGGCCCACCAGCAGCAACCGCAGCCCTTCGGGCAGCCGTTGCCGCCCGAGGCCGGGCCCGGGGCGGGTCCCGGCGGGGACGCGGAGGCCACGCAGTACATCGCGCCGGTGGCCGGCGGTCCCGGGCCGGGCGGGCTGCCGCCGCAGCAGCAGGCGTACCAGCAGCAGCCCGGTCAGGGCGGCGACGCCGAGGCGACCCAGTACATCCCGCCGGTCCCGGGCGGCGCCCCGTACGGCATCAGGCCCGGGGCCCCGGGCGACCGGCAGCCGCCCGCCGAGTTCGACAACCTGTTCCGCAGCGACGAGCCGGCGGGCGCCACCCAGCAGATGCCCCATCTCGACCCCGGACCCCGCTACCAGGGCGACCGGCAGCCCCCGCAGCCCCCGCAGCCCGCGTACCGGCCGATGGACGAGGAGCCGCAGCAGCCGCGCAAGAAGCGGGCGCACGTCACGCTCATCGCGGCGGTCGTGGCCGGCTGCGCCGTCGTCGGTCTCGGCGCGGGTGCGCTGATGAGCGGCGGCGACGACAAGGGCAAGGACGACAAGCAGGCGGTGGCCGCGGCGAGTTCACCCGTCGGGGAGCCCGGGACGAAGGCCGCGTCCGATCCGGCGAAGCCGCAGGCCGAGGCGCTCGACAAGCTGCTCGCGGACAGCAACAACAGCCGCTCGGCGGTCATCGGGGCCGTGGAGAAGACCAAGAGCTGCACGGATCTGGACCAGGCCGTGACCGATCTGAAGGGCGCCGCCCAGCAGCGCCGCGATCTGGTGACCCGGCTGGAGGGGCTGTCCGTCGACAAGCTGCCGGACCACGCCCGGTTGAGCGACTCCCTCACCAAGGCCTGGCAGGCCTCCGCCGCCGCCGACGAGCACTACGCCGCATGGGCCGCGCAGGCCAAGAACGGCAAGAAGGTGTGCAAGCACGGGAAGGCGCGCACGACCTCCGAGACGCAAGCGGCCACCGTGCAGAGCGGCGAGGCCAGCAAGGCGAAGCGGCAGGCGTCGGAGCTGTGGAACTCGATCGCGTCGAAGTACGGGCTGACCCGTCGGGCGGCCACCGAGCTGTGACGGCGGGCGGGGCGGGGGAGTCCGGAACGGGCCCGCCGCCCCGCGCCGCGCGGATGCGCCGGAGCGCGGCGGTCAGCTCCTCGCGCTGGCGTCCGACAGGGTCTTCGCGACGTCCACGAAGCCCTTCCGGTCCGCGACGAGCCGTCCGTCGCGCACCACCTGGAACGTCACCCGGGTGTTGACGATCCGCGGATACGAGGACGAGCCCAGCACGTCCTCGAAGCTCCAGCGCAGCACCGGGGTGAGGCCGCCGGTGTCGGCCGGGGTGCCCGCGTTGAGGGCGGAGGCGAGCTTCCAGGCGTTGATCCGCGGGGAGTCGATCGCCTCCACGATCTCCTTCAGCACGGTGAACGCGACCCAGGTGGTCTGCACGCCCGTGTCGTCCGGGTCGATCCGGTTGTCGCCGAAGGCGTGCTCGCGGATCACGTTCCGCATCCCGTCCCAGCGGGCGTCGCCCGCGTCCGGGTACCAGCCGGTGATGTAGGCCCCCTCGAACGGGCTCTTCCGGCCGCCGGTGCTGTCGATCAGCGGCTGGTCGACGCTGCCGAGCACGGAGGAGATCCGTACGCTGCCGCTCCCGTACGACGGTTCGAGCCGCCGGAAGGAGTCGAAGAAGGTCTCCGTGCGCTTCCCGAGCACGGCCGTCACACAGCCGTCGGCCGCCCCCGCCGCTTCGAGTGCCGGCCCGGCGGCCGTGTCGTAGGAAGTGGCGGACTCCGACGCCCGGATGTCGGCGGGCGCGGGCCGGCCGGCCTCGGTGAGCCCCGTCCTGAGGAGCCACGCCTGGCCGTCGCCGCTCAGGGTGTCGGGCCGGACCACGGACACCCGCTCGCAACTGCGGGCCAGCTGCCGGGCGTTGCCGGCGAGCAGGGCCGGCTGGCCGCCGTTGACCGGATAGGAGTTGTAGCTGCTGAACTCCTCGTCGGAAGCGCCGTATCCGCCGATGTAGGGGATTCCGGCGGCCTCCAGCGGAGGCATGAACGCCGAGCCGTGCCGGCTGTACGAGCCGACGACCGCGACCGCCTTCTCCTTGACGGCCCGCCGGGCGCAGTTCGCCGCGCCGATCGAGGTGTCCTCCTCGTCGCAGGTGACGACGCGCAGTTCGTGGCCGTCCAGCCCGCCGTTGTCGTTGGCCCAGCGGGCATAGGTGCGCGCCATGGCGGTCATGCCCGCCATGTTCACCGCGTCCGGTCCGGCGACCCCGCTCGGGGCCCACGTCAGCACGGTGACGGGCTCCCTGGAGCCCCCCGTGGCCCCAGGGAGTACGCCGCAGCCGGTGACCAGCAACGCCCCGGCCGCCGCCGCACTTGTGAGGAACTTGTAGGGGCGGGGGGAGGTGGGGCGTCGCCATCCGGTCATGGGCATGAACGTTTCCGGCCGCGGGGTAACGCCGCAGTGTGCCCCGGTCAACGCTCGGTGACATCCCGGTGAATTGCGGGGGCCGGCGCGGGAGGCCGAAAAGGGAACGTACGATCGATGACCGTGCAGCAAGGTTCGGAGAACTCTTCCCGTCGCGGCCGTCGCTCCTCCACCATGGGCGGCATGCCGCTGAATGACATGCCTTGGTGGCGCTGGCGCAGCAACGTGCGCTCGGCGCTGCACATGCTCTCCGACCCCGTCTTCCACCACGAGTGCTGGCTGGCCGGCCGGGAGGGGTACGGAGACGTCACCGACGCCGTGTACCGCCTGGTCGAGGACACCTGGCTGGACAACTGGTCCGCCGAGAAATACATAGGGACGATCTTCCGCGACGCGGGCGAGGCCGCCCTCGTGGACGTCGCGGTGCTCCGGGTGCTGCGCATCATGCACCAGGTCGGCGCGGACGCACCCGTCTCGGCGTATCTGGAGCACCAGGGCTGGCCGGAGGCCGTGCAGGCCGCCCGCGAGGCCCATGTGCTGCTCGCCGGAAACGACGGCGAGGACCCCGACACGCCGCCGCGCTCCCTCGACGTGCTCCGCATTCTGACCAGGTCGGCCTGAGGGCGGCCGGGTGTGGGACGCTACGGGGATGACCGCGCCGCAGCCCGCTGAGACCGCCCCCGAGCAGTACGTCCTCACCCTCTCCTGCCCCGACAAAAAGGGCATCGTGCACGCCGTGTCGAGCTATCTCTTCATGACCGGCTGCAACATCGAGGACAGCCAGCAGTTCGGCGACCACGACACGGGTCTGTTCTTCATGCGGGTGCACTTCTCGGCGGACGCCCCGGTGACGCTGGAGAAGCTGCGGGCCAGTTTCGCCGCGGTCGGCGACTCCTTCCGGATGGACTGGCAGATCCACCGTTCCTCGGACCGGATGCGGATCGTGCTGATGGTCAGCAAGTTCGGGCACTGCCTCAACGACCTGCTGTTCCGCTCCCGGATCGGGGCGCTGCCGGTCGAGATCGCCGCCGTCGTCTCCAACCACACGGACTTCGCCGAGCTCGTCGCCTCGTACAACGTTCCCTTCCGGCACATCCCGGTGACCAGGGAGACCAAGGCCGCCGCGGAGGCCGAGCTGCTGGAGCTGGTCCGCGAGGAGAACGTCGAGCTGGTCGTCCTCGCCCGCTACATGCAGGTCCTCTCGGACGACCTCTGCAAGCAGCTGAGCGGCCGGATCATCAACATCCACCACTCCTTCCTGCCGAGCTTCAAGGGCGCCAAGCCGTACCACCAGGCACACGCCCGTGGTGTGAAGCTGATCGGGGCGACGGCGCACTATGTGACCGCGGACCTCGACGAGGGGCCGATCATCGAGCAGGAGGTCGAGCGGGTGGGTCACGGCGTCACGCCGGACCAGCTGGTCGCCATCGGACGCGATGTGGAGTGCCAGGCGCTGGCGCGGGCCGTGCAGTGGCACGCCGAACGCCGCATCCTGCTCAACGGCCGCCGTACGGTGATCTTCGCGTAGGTCCCGATCCGCCGGACGGGCCTCGGCCGGAGGCCTACAGGCGGCTCAGCGAGGCCGCCGCGAAGAGCACGTCGCGGATCGCCTCGCGGTCGCCCTCCTGACCGGCCGCCGCCTCCACCGGCGGCACATGCCCGGCCACCAGCCGGCAGAACTCCACGCCGTCGAGCGCCACCTGCGCCACGGTGTGCGCGGGGGAGCCGAGCGCGGCCGGGGAGTCCAGCGGGATGTACCAGTCGCCGCCGCCCGAGCCCTCGACCTCCAGATGCAGCGAACGGCCCGGTGAGCCGGCCGTCACCAGATGGCGGGCGGGCCCGGCGAGACCGGTCCTGCGGCGCTCGGCGAGCACGGCGGGCAGCAGCCGGGCCGCCAGGTCGATCATCCGGTTGAGGTGGGCGGCGGACGGCGCCTCGTACGGATAGTCCACCGCGTTCGCGATGTCGCCGCCGTGCACCCAGCACTCGAAGGCCCGGTCCAGCAGGGAGTCGTGCATCGGCAGGGCGAAGTCCCCGTACGAGACGGAGAGCTCGGAGACCCCGCGGCCGGCGAAGGACACCGTGCGGATGAGGGTGTGGCTCTGCTCGCGCCACGGTTCGTGGATCCGCCGGGTGGGCGGGCGCCGGGCGGCCGACCAGTACTTCTCGGTGCGGACGGTGGGCGAGAGCGGCCAGTCGGCACCGGGGCCGCGGGAGCCGTCGCCGAGTGCCACGTCGAGGCCGAGGGCGGCGCCGACCAGTCCGTCGACGGTCATGAGATGGCCGATGACGCCCGCGACCGTGGTCTTGCGGGTGGTCTCCTGCTCGCCCTCGAACCACTTCAGCCGGACCGGGGCGTGCCACTCCGAGTCGCCGATGTCACGGAGCAGCGCGTCCAGCCGCGCGGTCTCCGCGTCGTACGGCGAGGCCCAGTCCGGCACCGGGATGTCGGCCGGGCGGCGGCTCAGGCAGGCGTCGATCACCCGGGTGCGCAGCGTCGGATCGAGGTCCAGGCTGCGGTCGGTGTGCAGCAGCCCGACCGCGTCGCGCAGCCGCAGGGCCTCGTCGGCGCAGGCGGCGCACTCGGTCAGATGCGCCTCGACGGCCTCGGTCTCCTCCGGCGAGCAGGCCGCCAGGGCCCAAGCGCCGAGGAGCGCCTTCAGGACCCGGTGCCCCAGCACCGGCGGGCCGGGCGGGTCCGTCGGGCCGGATGGGTCGGACGGGTCCGGTGGTGGCACGGCGGTTTCCGGTTCCGGTGTCGTCGGTGGGCCCGGCCACGGCTCCCCGGGCGGGGCCGTGGGGACGGGTGGTGGCAGCGGTACGGCGGAGAGGTCGAGGTCGTCCGCGGCGGACCGTGGTCCCGGTATGCGCCGCGCGCCCCGCACCTCGTCCTCGCGTCCGCCGTCCTCGCGTCCGTTCGCGGCGTCGTCGGTCACAGGGGCCGTCCGTATCCGGGCGGCGACGTCCCTTCGAGCGGGCGGGTGTGTGCGGTGGAGAGCAGTTGCAGCCCGAGGCGGAGCCGACGGCGGGCCTCGTCCTCGGTGACCCCGAGGTCGGCCGCGGTCTGCCGGTAGTCCCGGCGCTGGATGTACGCGAGCTCCAGCGCGGCCCGCAGCGGGGCGGGCATGGACGCGACGATGTAGTCGGCCCGCGCCGCGGCCGTGGCCCGGTGCACCCGTTCCTCCAGCCCGATGCCGTCCTCGTCCTCGTCCTCGCGCAGGCTGTCCTCCTCGCGCAGCCGCCGCACGGACTGGCGGTGCGTGAGCCGGGCCACCCAGGAGCGCATCGAGCCCTGCTGGGGGTCGTAGGCGTCGGGGTTCTCCCACACGTAGCCGAAGACCTCGCGGGTCACCAGGTCGGCGGCGGTCTCGTCGTCGAGCATCCGGTGGGCCTGGCTGTGCACGAGCGAGGCGAACCGGTCGTACAGCTCGCCGAGAGCAGCCGCCTCACCGCGCGCCAGCCGCTGCTGCATCTTGCGGTCCCAGCGGGGTGGTGCGTTTCCAGCCATGCGACCCCCAGCCCTGTTCCCCTCGTCACACCGAATGTAGTCGGCGGTGCCGGAGATGCACGTCCCTTTGTGGCAAGTACGCCCGTGAAGAGGCCCGGGATGGTAGGGAATGCGTCCTGGAGCGGCGACGGAATCCAAGTCGAAGTGATCATTTCTGCCCGAATCCGAATGTGTCCTGACAGGTCGCTCGGTGTTTCATAGGGGTGCGGCCGGGGCAGCCGCGAAAAGGAGAAGGAACGGAAACTTCCGGATCGCCGGAATCCCCGGAGCGAGAGGGTCGGTCGCGTGACACTCAGAGTGGCCGAGAACGTGCAGGGTGAGTGGACCGTGCTGCGCGTACGCGGCGAACTGGATCTGGTGACGTCGCCCGCCGTACGCCAGTCCGTCCACGAGGCGGTCGCCGACGGCCGCCACGACGTGGTGCTCGATCTCTCCGAGGTCCTGTTCTGCGATTCCAGCGGCGTCGGCGTACTGATCGCCGCCCGTCGGCTGATGCACTCCTGCGGGGGCCGGCTGCGGCTGATCCTGCCGGCCCGGGGCGCGGAGGAGGGCTCCCACGTCAACCGGGTGCTCGCCGCCCTGGGCGTACGCCGTCTCTTCGACGTCTACCCCGACCGGTACGCGGCCGTCGACGAGCGGGCCCGGCCGCTCTCCGCGTGAGATCGCCCCGGTCGCGGCGGTCGTGACGAGCGGCAGGCGGCACCGGTGAAAGCGCGTAAGTGACACGTGACGCCTTCCGGCGTCGTACGCTCCCCGCATGGACAGCGCAGAGTATGAGCGCAAGATCGCCTTCCGCTTCGCCGCCTTCGACCAGGACGGCAGCGGATACATCGATCGCGCGGATTTCAGTGCCGCCGCCGCCCGTCTGCTCGCCGAGTTCGGTACGACGGCGCGCTGCGACAAGGGCCAGGCGCTCTACACCGGGGCCGAGGCGTTCTGGCAGGGCATGGCGGGCATCGCCGATGTGGACGGGGACCAGCGCGTCACCCGCGAGGAGTTCGTGGGCGGGGCCGTGAAACGGCTGCGCGACAACCCGGAGCGCTTCGCGGAGATCGCCCGCCCCTTCCTGCGCGCGGCGATCGCCGTGGCGGACCAGGACGGCCAGGGCGCCGCTTCGGTGGCCGCCATGGAGCGGGCGCTGCGGGTGCTGGGGGCCGACGCCGGGACGGCGGAGCTCGCGGCGCGGAGCCTGGACGCGGACCGGGACGGCCGGATCACCGAGGACCAGGCGGTCTCGGCGTTCGCCGACTACTTCACGGTGTTCGCCCCGGACGCGTAGGACCGGGAGGGGCGGGGCGGCGCCGGTCCCGCCGCCCCGCCCCTCCCGTCAGGCGAACTGCTCGCGCAGCCGGTACTTCAGCACCTTGCGCAGGGTCTCGTTGCGCGGCAGCGCCACCACCACCTCCAGCCGCTCCGGCAGCTTGTGCACGGAGAGCCCCTCGGCCCGCAGATACCCCGTGACCTGCGCCAGCGTCAGCGGCGCGGCGCCCGCCGGCTGTTCCACGACCGCGCAGACCAGCTCGCCCCGCTCCGGGTCCGGGAGCCCGATCACCGCGGCGTCCCCGACGTCCGGGTGCCGGTGCAGCAGGTCCTCTATCTCCTTGGCGGAGATGTTCTCGCCCTTGCGGATGATGATGTCCTTCAGGCGACCGGTGAGCACCAGATGCCCGCTCTCCCTGACATGGCCGACGTCGCCGGTGATCAGGAAGCCCTCCGCGTCGAACGCCGCCGCGGACGCCGCCGGGTCCAGATAGCCCGAGCAGACGGCCTCCCCGCGCAGCCGCACCTCGCCGTCCGTGCCCCGGGGCAGCGGCTTGCCGTCCTCGTCGGTGATCCGGATCTCCATGCCCGCCGGTGGCCGCCCCTCCGTCTCGGCCAGGTGTTCCACCGTGTCGTCGGGGGCGCCCATCGTGATCATGGGGACCTCGGTCATCCCGTACCCGTGGGTGAGCTGGACGCCCAGCTCCCGTACCGCCGCGTGGTAGATCTCCGGCGGCTTCGGCGCCCCGCCGCCCGCCAGCAGCCGCAGGGTGGGGATCAGCCTGCGGTCCGGGTCCTTGCGCTGCTCGGTCAGGAACATCGAGTAGAACGCCGTGGAACCGCCCGCGACCGTCACCCCGTGCCGGCGGTAGCCCTCCAGCGCGTCCGGCATGGCGAAGTGTTCGAAGAGGACCGCCGGGAAGCCGTACAGGAGCAGCATCACCGAGTAGTCGGGCCCGGCGACATGGGCGAAGGGGAAGGCCATCGAGCCGATGTCGTCGGCCGACAGGTGCAGCGCGTGGGCCAGGCAGGAGCCGCCCGCGATCAGGCTGCGGTCAGTGTGGAGGACGCCCTTCGGGTCGGAGGTGGTGCCCGAGGTCCAGTAGATCCAGCGCACCGCCGTGCCGTCCGAGGGGGGTGGCGGGAGCACCGACGGATCGCCGTCCGGCAGCGAGGCGTACGCCTCGAACACCGTCACCGGCCGGTCCGCCGCCAGCCGTCCGGCCATCGCGGTGTGGTCGAAGCCGCGCCAGGTGCCCGGTACGGCGAAGAACTCCGCCTGCGACTCGCGCAGCGCGAACCCCACCTCGCGGTCCCGGTAGAACGGGATGACCGGCGACTGCACCGCCCCGATCCGGGTCAGCGCGAACGACAGCAGCACCGTCTCGATCCGGGTCGGCAGCTGCCAGGCGACGACGCGGTCGGGGCGCACGCCCATCTCCCACAGCCCGGCCGCGACCCGCTCGCCGCGGGAGCGCAGCTCGCCGAAGGTCAGGGTGCGGTCGTCCTGGATCAGGAACGGGCGGTCCGGGGTCAGGGCGGCCCGGCGTTCGACGAGTTCCCAGAAGGTGCCCGATGCACCCAGGGCGTGCGCGGTTTCGGTCACGGCGAACCCCTCACAGCTGACGGACAGTCAGATAGTGCGGAGAGCGTAGAGCGCTGCGCCTTGTCGGTCCAGGGGTGCGGGGCTAGCCTGAGTCCGACGTCAATCTGACGGGTCATCAGAAATGCGTGCGCCGAAGGGGACACCATGACGGAACTGCCTCGGATCGTCAGCGTCGACGACCATGTGATCGAGCCGCCGCACCTCTTCTCGACCTGGCTGCCCGCCAAGTACCGCGAGCGAGGCCCGCAGCCGCTCACCGCGGGCATCGGCGAGCTGGCGTACACGGGCGGCAAGTACGTCATCACGATGGACCCGGACGGCCCGCCCACCGACTGGTGGATCTACGAGGACCTGAAGTTCCCGTACAAGCGCAACATCGCCGCCGTCGGCTTCGACCGCGACGACATGACGCTGGAGGGGATCACCCGGGCGGAGATGCGGCCCGGCTGCTGGGACCCGGCCGAGCGGCTCAAGGACATGGACCTCAACCACGTCGAGGCGAGCCTCTGCTTCCCCACCTTCCCGCGCTTCTGCGGCCAGACCTTCGCCGAGGCCCACGACAAGGAGGTCGCGCTCGCCTGCGTGCGCGCCTACAACGACTGGATGGTGGAGGAGTGGTGCGGCGACAGCGGCGGCCGGCTCATCCCGCTCTGCATCATCCCGCTCTGGGACATCGACCTGGCCGTCGCCGAGATCAGGCGGAACGCGGCACGCGGGGTGCGGGCGGTGACCTTCTCGGAGATCCCCACCTACCTCGGGCTGCCGTCGATCCACACCGGCTACTGGGACCCGTTCTTCGCCGTCTGCCAGGAGACCGGCACCGTCGTCAACATGCACATCGGGTCCAGCTCCCAGATGCCCGCCGCCTCGCCGGACGCCCCGCCCGCCGTACAGGCCAGCCTCTCCTTCAACAACGCCATGGCCTCGATGATGGACTTCCTGTTCAGCGGGGTCCTGGTGAAGTACCCCCGCCTGAAGCTCGCCTACAGCGAGGGCCAGATGGGCTGGATCCCGTACGCCCTGGAGCGCGCCGACGACGTCTGGGAGGAGCACCGGGCCTGGGGCGGGGTGCGCGGTCTGATCCCCGAGCCGCCGTCCACGTACTACTACCGGCAGATGTTCTGCTGCTTCTTCCGCGACAAGCACGGCGTCGCCTCGCTCGACGTCGTCGGACGGGACAACGCGACCTTCGAGACCGACTACCCGCACGTCGACTCGACCTTCCCGCACACCAAGGAGGTCGCCCTCGACCACGTCAAGGGACTGGACGACGAGACCGTCTACAAACTGATGCGCGGAAACGCGATCCGGATGCTCGGTCTGGACCTGGACCGGGACCGCGAGAAGTAGGCCCGCGATGGACCTCGCGTACACGGAGGAGGAACAGGAGTTCCGGGCGCGGCTGCGCGAGTGGCTGGCCGCCGTGCTCCCCGGGCTGCCGGCGAAGCCCGGCCCCGACGACTGGCCGGGGCGCCGCGCGTACGACACGGCCTGGCAGCGGATGCTGTACGACGCGGGCTACGCGGGTCTGCACTGGCCCGTCGACGCGGGCGGCCGGGGCGCGACCCCGACCCAGCACCTGATCTTCCTGGAGGAGACGGAGCGGGCCGGGGCCCCGTACGTCGGCGCGAACTTCGTCGGCCTGCTGCACGCCGGCCCGACGATCGCCGCCGAGGCCACCGCGGAGCAGCGGGCCCGCTGGCTGCCGCCGGTGCTGCGCGGCGACGAGATCTGGTGCCAGGGGTTCAGCGAGCCCGACGCCGGGTCGGACCTCGCCGCGCTGCGGACCAGGGCGGTGCGCGACGGCGACCACTACGTGGTGAGCGGCAGCAAGATCTGGACCTCGCACGCCGAGGTCGCCGACTGGTGCGAGCTGCTGGTGCGTACGGACCCGGCGGCGCCCCGGCACCGCGGGATCAGCTGGCTCGCGATGGAGATGGACGCCCCCGGGGTCACCGTCCGCCCGCTGCGCACCCTCGCCGGGTCCACCGAGTTCGCCGAGATGTTCCTCGACGAGGTGCGGGTGCCGGTCTCCCACCGCGTCGGCGCGGAGAACGACGGCTGGCGGGTCACCATGGTCACCCTCTCCTTCGAGCGCGGCACGGCCTTCGTCGGCGAGGTCGTCGCCTGCCGCCGCACCCTGGCGGCACTGGCGGCCGAGGCCCGGCGCACCGGACGCTGGGACGACCCGGTGCTGCGCCGCAGGCTGGGCAGGCTGAACGCCGAGTTCCGGGCGCTGTGGCGGCTCACCCAGTGGAACGTCAGCGAGGCGCAGCGGGCCGGGGCCGGCGGCGTGCCCGGGACCGGCGGCTCGGTCTTCAAGCTGCGCTACTCGCACGCCCGCCAGGAGCTGTACGAGGCGGCGGCCGAGGTGCTCGGCGCGGACGGCGCGGACCTGGACCGGGAGTGGGTACTGGACCGGCTCTCCTCGCTCTCGTACACCATCGCCGCGGGCACCTCGCAGATCCAGCGGAACATCGTCGCCGAACGCATACTCGGCCTGCCGAAGGGGCGCTGACGCACTCATGGACTTCCAGCTCTCGGACGACCAGCGGGCCCTGCGGGCGGGGGTGCGGGAACTCCTCGCCGGACGGTTCGGCAGGGACCGGATGCGGGCCGCGCTGGACGCCGGCACCGGCGCCGGCCGGGCGCTGTGGCGGGAGCTCGGCGAAGCCGGGTTCTTCGCGCTGCGGCTGCCGGAGGCGCAGGGCGGTGTCGGTCTCGGGCTGCCCGAAGCGGTTCTGCTCTTCGAGGAGGCGGGGCGCTCGCTGCTGCCCGGGCCGCTGATCGCCACCCATCTCGCCGCCGGTGCGGCGAAGGGCGCGGCGCGCGGCGAGACGGTGGTCGCCGTGCTCGACGCGGGGCAGCCGGTGGCGCACCTGGGGGAGGCGGACGCGCTGCTCGTCCTGGCCCCGGGGGACGCGCCGCGGACGACGGGCGGCACGCTGCGGGACGCCGCACCGGTACGGGACGCGGCCGGCCCCGTACGGTCGGCCGACCCGTTCACACCCCTGTGGCGGGTCACCGAGCCGGTGGAGGCGGGCGAGCCGCTGCCCGGGGGCGGGCGGCTGCGCGAGGAGGGCGCCCTGCTCTCCGCCGCCGAACAGCTCGGCAGCGCCGCCCGGACAACCGAGATGGCGGTCCAACACGCCGGTACGCGCGAACAGTTCGGCGCACCCATCGGCTCCTTCCAGGCGGTCAAACACCTGTGCGCCGGAATGCTGGTCCGTGCCGAACTGGCCCGCAGCGCCGTGTACGCGGCGGCCGTGACCGCGGACCCGGTCGAGATCGCGGGCGCCAAACTGCTCGCCGACGACGCCGCGGTCCGCAACGCGCGCGACTGCCTCCAGGTGCACGGCGGCATGGGCTTCACCTGGGAGTCGGACGTACACCTGCACCTCAAGCGGGCCTGGCTGCGGTCCGGGCAGTGGCTGACGGCGGCGGCGGCCGAGGAGGTGCTTGCGGGGGACCTGTGCTGAAGCCGGACGGGTTCCGTGCAGGTCTCCGGCCCCCGGAAGCGGGTCGCCGCCCGACGCACGCCTGTCACAGGCAGCGGTATGAGCCTCACGCTGCGGAGTTACGCAGTGCAGTCGGCGGGCGCGGGCGCCGTCCCGGGCCCTTCACGTATTCCGTCACGGGGTGGAGTCGGCGCCCGGCTCGGGTACGCTCCGTTGGATGCGACAGGAACTGGAACCGGGCGATCCGGGTGTTGCCCGTGCGGCGACTCCGGTCCGGGAGAGGTGCCCTGCTCGCTTTCCAGGCAGAGGCGCCGGGCGAGCCCGGGAGGCGGCTCCCGCGGCCTCTGCGCGCCTCTGTTCGACTCCCCGCAACGTGCGTCGCACAGTATGCACCACGCGTACTCCTTCGCGCTGGAATATGCCCGAAGCGCTTGTTGCGGTGACTGTACGTCAACCATGCTGTCTCGCAGGGGAGTCACGTTCCGTGACCCCGAGGAGGCGCGAGGCGATGTGTCCGCCGGTTCGGATGGTGTGAGCGGTGCAGGTGCTTCAGGTTCAGCTGGAGGTCGGGCCGGATCCCGCGGAGGTCGGGCGGGCCCGTAGATGGGCCCGGTCGAGACTGGTCGGGTCCGGGATAAGGGACGACGAGCCGCTGGCCGAGACGCTCATCCTGCTGATCTCGGAGCTGGTCACCAACGCGGTGGTGCACACCGGGTGTCCGGCCGTGCTGCGCATGCTGTTCGGCCCGACCGGCGCGGCCGGTGCGGCCGGGACCGTCCGGGTCGAGGTGGCCGATGCCAGCTGCCGCCCGCCGCAGCAGCGCCACGCGGCGGGCGAGGACACCAACGGCCGGGGCCTGGAACTGGTCGACGGCCTCGCCGACCGCTGGGGCTGGCAGCCGGAGGGCGCGGGCAAGCGCATCTGGTGCGAGGTCGACCGGGGCGCGCCGCTGATCCAGCTGTCGTCGCACCCCGGCGCGCAGGGCGCGGGCGACGCGGACCGCGAGGTGCGCAAGGTTTCGCGCGCCGTGACGCATCTTGCATAAAGGTTAAAGCAGTTGCTCCGGGCGGGTCAGAGGATCGCGACGGGCGCCACCGGAGTGCCGGTCGCACCGACGAACGGCTCCGGCATCGCGGAGAGCAGGAAGGCGTACCGCCGCTCCTGCGCACAGGCTGTGGACAGCGCCTCCAGGTTCCAGTTCTGGCCCTGGAGCATGCCCATCTCGACCAGGTCCAGCGCGTGCACCCCCAGCCACAGATCGTCGATCTCCGGCGGGAAGATCTCGAAGGTCAGGGTGTCGTTGGCGACCGCCGCCGCATCACGGGCGCGGAACCACTCGGGCGTCCGGACCGAGAGGCCGGGCGAGGGATAGCCGTACGCGTGCTTGTCGCCCGCCAGCAGGACCTGCACCTGACCGGTCCGTACGAGCACGATGTCGCCGGACCGCACACGCACCCCCGCCAGCTCCTCGGCCGCCTCCAGGTCCTCGGGGGTGACCGCGTGGTCGCCGGGCAGCCGGTCCGTGCCCAGGGCGCGTGCCACGTCGAGCAGCACCCCGCGCGAGACGATGTGCGGGGCCTTGTCGATCCCGCTGAACTCCGCGCCGCCGTGTGCGGTGATCGTCGCGGCCGGGCGGCCGTTGTAGATCCTCCCCGAGTGCGAGGCATGGGTCAGGGCGTCCCAGTGGGTGGCCGTCTGCAGGCTCAGGACCGCGGTGTCGTCGCTGGTGGCGACGGTGCCGGGGCCGAAGAGCTCCTGGTTGATCTGGACCATGGTGTGCAGCGGATTGATCCGCCCGGGGATCAGCCCGCTCTGCACGCCGTCCTGCTGGAGGGGGAGCGCGAGCGGTATCCGCAGACCGCTGCGGACGGTGGCGGCGGCCTCGCGCACCACGGCGTCGGTGATCAGGTTGAGCGTCCCGATCTCGTCGTCGGCGCCCCAGCGGCCCCAGTTGTTGACCCGCTTCGCGATGTCGTGGAACTCGGCCGGCAGTGACATGGCGCCTCCTGGGGCTTGTGCTCGTGGACCTGATGGCCCATAAAATCTAACGGTCCGTCAGAAACCGCGGGAAGGGGCCGGGCATGGGGAACTTCTTGGCAGGCAAGGTGGTGGCCGTGACGGGTGCCGGGCGCGGCATCGGGCGGGCGGTCGCGCTCGCGGCGGCGGCCGAGGGGGCGCGGGTCGTCGTCAACGACTACGGCGTCTCCATCGAGGGCGGCGAGCCGAGCAGCGAGGTCGCCGAGTCGGTCGTCAAGGAGATCGAGGCGGCGGGCGGCGAGGCGGTGGCGGTCGCCGACGACATCTCCACGATGGCGGGCGGCCGGCGGATCGTGGACACGGCGCTCGCACGGTTCGGGCGGATCGACGGGGTCGTCTGCGTGGCCGGGATCCTGCGGGAACGGATGCTGTTCAACATGTCCGAGGAGGAGTGGGACCCGGTGATCGCCACCCACCTCAAGGGCACCTTCACCGTCTTCCGGGCCGCGTCGGCGGTGATGCGCAAGCAGGACGGCGGCGGCACCCTGATCGGCTTCACCAGCGGCAACCACCAGGGCAGCGTCGCCCAGGCCAACTACAGCGCCGCGAAGGGCGGGATCATCTCGCTGGTCCGGAGCGCGGCGCTCGGCCTGCACAAGTACGGCGTCACGGCCAACGCCGTCGCCCCGGTCGCCCGGACCCGGATGTCCGCCAACGTCCCCATGGAACTCAAGGAGATCGGCGAGCCGGAGGACGTGGCGGCGCTCGTCGTCTACCTGCTCAGCGACCGGGCCCGCCAGGAGAAGATCACCGGCCAGGTGTACACGGTCGCGGGGCCGAAGATCGCGGTCTGGGCCCAGCCGAGGGAGCTGCGGGCCGGATACGTGGAGGGGGCGTGGACCCCGGAACGGATCGCGGACTTCCTGCCGGGGACGGTGGGCACCGACCCGATGCCGATGCTGGCGCGGCTGGAGGAGATGGCCGCGGCGGCCGCGGCGAAGGCCCGGCCCAACGCGTGAACCCGCCTCGCCGGGGCTCCGCCCCGGCCGGGCCCGATGGTGAGCGGCAACGGTCAGGAGGCACCGTGGACTTCAGCTTCGGCCCCGACGACACCGCCTTCCGGGAGAAGGCCCGTACCTGGCTGGAAGCGCACCTCGTCGGCGCGTACGCGGCGGCGGCCGGCACCGGCGGCCCCGGCAGCGAGCACGAGGGCTTCGCGGTCCGCCGAGCCTGGGAGCGCGAACTGGGCCGCGACGGCTGGATCGGCCTCGGCTGGGAGCACCGCGCCGCCGGCCACGGCAACCGTCGCGCGAGCCTCACCCAGCAGGTCGTCTGGGCCGAGGAGTACGCCCGCGCCGCCGCCCCCGCCCGGGTCGGCCACATCGGCGAGAACCTCCTCGCCCCGACCCTGATCGCCTACGGCAGCGAGGAGCAGCAGCGCCGCTTCCTGCCCGCCGTGGCACGCGGCGAGGCGCTCTGGTGCCAGGGGTACAGCGAGCCGGACGCCGGATCGGACCTCGCCGCGGTCCGCACGGCCGCGGTGCCCGACCGGAGCCGCGGCGGCCACCGGGTGACCGGGCAGAAGATCTGGACCTCGCTCGCCAAGGAGGCCGACTGGTGCTTCGTGCTGGCCCGTACGGAGCCCGGCTCCCGCCGCCACCACGGCCTGTCGTTCCTGCTCGTGCCGATGGACCAGCCCGGCAGGGTCGAGGTCCGGCCGATCCGCCAGATGTCGGGGACCAGCGAGTTCAACGAGGTCTTCTTCGACGGGGCGCACGCCGAGGAGTGCGTCGGCGGCGAGGGCAACGGCTGGACCGTCGCCATGGGGCTGCTGGCCCTGGAGCGCGGCGTCTCCACGCTCGTCCAGCAGATCGGCTTCGCCGCCGAACTGGACCGGGTGGTCCGCGCGGCCATGGACAGCGGCGCCGTCACCGACCCGGTCCTGCGCGAACGCCTCGTACGGCAGTGGGCCCAGCTGAGGACCATGCGCTGGAACGCCCTGCGCACCCTCGGCTCCACCGGCGACCCCGGCGCGCCCAGTGTGGCGAAGCTGCTCTGGGGCGGCTGGCACAAGCGCCTGGGCGAACTGGCCGTGCAGGTCGGGGGCGCGGCGGCGGCCGTCGGCCCGGACGACTGGTCGGCGAAGGAACCGTACGGACTCGACGAGGCACAGCGCCTGTTCCTGTTCACCCGGTCCGACACCATCTACGGCGGCTCGGACGAGATCCAGCGGAACATCATCGCCGAGCGGGTGCTCGGCCTACCGAGGGAGCCGAGATGAGAGGCGTCGTCTTCGACGGCAAGCGGACCGAGGTCGTCGACGATCTGGAGATACGCGACCCGGGCCCCGGCGAGGTGCTGGTGGCGGTGGCCGCGGCCGGGCTGTGCCACAGCGACCTCTCGGTGATCGACGGGACGATCCCGTTCCCGTCGCCGGTGGTGCTCGGGCACGAGGGCGCGGGCGTGGTCGAGGCGGTCGGCGCGGGCGTCTCCCATGTGGTGCCCGGCGACCACGTGTCGCTGTCCACGCTGGCCAACTGCGGGGCGTGCGCCCAGTGCGACCGGGGGCGCCCGACCATGTGCCGCAAGGCGATCGGGATGCCGGGGCAGCCGTTCGCACGGCGCGGGAACCCGCTGTACCAGTTCGCGTCCAACTCGGCCTTCGCCGAACGGACCCTGGTCAAGGCCGTGCAGGCGGTGAAGATCCCGGCGGACATCCCGATGACCTCCGCGGCGCTGATCGGCTGCGGGGTGCTGACGGGTGTCGGAGCCGTGCTCAACCGGGCGAAGGTCGACCGGGGCGACACGGTCGTGGTGATCGGCACCGGCGGCATCGGGCTCAATGTGATCCAGGGCGCCCGGATCGCGGGCGCGCTGACGATCGTCGCCGTCGACGCCAATCCGGCGAAGGAGGCGGCGGCCCGGCAGTTCGGCGCGACGCACTTCCTGACCTCGGCGGACGGCGTGCGGGAGATCCTGCCGGGCGGCGCCGACCACGCCTTCGAGTGCGTGGGCCGTACGGAGCTGATCCGTACCGCGATCGACCTGCTCGACCGGCACGGCCAGGCGATCCTGCTGGGCGTCCCGGCCGCGACGGCGGAAGCCTCGTTCCTCGTCTCGTCGATGTACCTGGACAAGTCGATCCTGGGCTGCCGGTACGGCTCCTCGCGCCCGCAGCGGGACATCGCGCTCTACGCGGAGCTGTACCGGGAGGGCCGGCTGCTCCTGGACGAACTCGTCACCACCACCTACCCGGTGGAGGACTTCGACAGGGCGGCGGACGACGCGCACCACGGCCGGGTGGCGCGGGGCGTGCTGGTGTTCTGACCCTCCGGGCAGCGCCCCCAGGCGCCCCTCAGGCGCTCCCGGCGCGGAAGGTGCGCCGGTACACCGTCGGGGACACCCCCAGCGCCGCCTGGAGGTGCTGCCGCAGTGACGTGGGCGTCCCGAAGCCCGCGTCCCGCGCCACCTGGTCGATCGACAGATCCGTCGACTCCAGCAGGTGCCGGGCCCGTTCGACCCGCTGCCGGGTCAGCCACTGGACGGGGCTGACCCCGACCTCCTCCCGGAACCGCCGGGTGAAGGTGCGCACGCTCATCGACTCCTGCTGCGCCATGTCGCGCAGCAGGATCGGGTGCTCCAGCCGCCCGAGCGCCCAGCTGCGCGCGGTGGTCGTGGTCGCGAACCGGGCCTCGGGCAGCGGGCGTTGGATGTACTGCGCCTGTCCGCCGTCCCGGTGCGGGGGCACGACCGTGCGGCGGGCGACGTCATTGGCGACGGCGGTGCCGTGGTCCCGGCGCACGATGTGCAGGCAGAGGTCGATCCCGGCGGCGACCCCGGCGGAGGTCAGGACGTCCCCGTCGTCGATGAACAGGACGTCCGGGTCGACCCGGACCCCGGGGAAGAGCCGCTGGAAGTGGTCGGCGTGCGACCAGTGGGTGGTGGCGGGGCGCCCGTCGAGACACCCGGCGGCGGCCAGCACATAGCTGCCCGTGCAGATCGATACCATCCGGGTCCCCGGCCTGATGCGGGCGAACGCGGCGGCCAGTTCGTCGGTGAGCCTGCCCTCGTCGAAGACGGGGCCGAGTTCGTAGCTGGCGGGAACCACCACCGTGTCGGCGGTGGCCAGGGCCTCGGGGCCGCGTTCGACGGTGATCGTGAAGTCCGCGTCGGTACGGACGGGGCCCGGCGGGCGGACGGAACAGGTCACGACTTCGTACAGGCGGCGGCCCTTCTCGTGCGGCTCGATGCCGAACGCGCGGCCGAATATCCGCTGGGGGATGCCCAGTTCGAAGGGCAGCAGCCCGTCGAGGGCCAGGACGGCGATTCGGTGCGGCATTGGCGGACTCCCTTCACCCCTAGTGGTATAGACCTCAACCCTGATACATGTCACTCCTGTGAAGGAAAAGTCAGCGCAATACCCGCGCATTCCCGCCGCCGGACACGATGGCGCGCAGCCCCTTTCGCCCGGTTCCCGTGATGTGTACGCAAGGGGCGGTGGACTCGGTGACGGCGGGGCCGAGGGGCTCTGGAACCGCAACTTCCGGCTCTTCTTCGTCGCCCGTACCGCCGCGCTCTTCGGGGACGGCATGATCCCGGTGGCCCTCACGGCGGGGCTGCTGGGCGCGGGGCGCCCGCACTCCTCGGTGGGGTTCGCGCTCGCGGCCTGGATGGGGCCGCTGGCGCTCTTCGTGCTCTTCGGCGGCGTGCTGGCGGACCGGTTCACCCCCCGCCGCATGATGATCATCGCGGATGCCCTGCGGCTGGTCGGGGCCTCGGTGCTGGCGTTCTCCTTCGCCACCGGGAACCCGCCGCTGTGGGCGGTGTACACGCTCAGCGCGGTGGCCGGTGTGGGCGCCGCGCTCTTCCAGCCGGGCGTCGCCTCGACCGTGCCCCGGGTCGCCTCGGACGTGCAGCGGGGCAACGCGGTGCTCAGGGTTTCCGAGGCGCTGATGACCATGGCGGGCCCGGCCTTCGCGGGCATGCTCGTCGGGCTGGCCAGCGCCGGGGCGGTCTACGCGGCGAACGCGTCGACGTTCCTGGTCTCCGGCCTCTGCCTGTTCCTGCTCCGGCTCGCCCCGGCCCCGTCGGACGAGGCGCAGCGCGGCGGCTTCGTCGCCGAACTGGCCGACGGCTGGCGGGAGTTCCGGGCCCGCAGCTGGCTGTGGGGGGTGATCGCGATCTGGACGGTGTACGGCTTCACGGTGCTCGGCCCGATGCTGCCGCTCACCGCGGTCGAGGTCACCGAGGCGCACGGCTCGGGGACGTACGGCGTGATGATGGCGGTGAACGGCGCGGGCAGCGTCGTGGGCGGGCTGCTCGCCCTGCGGCTGAGACCCCGCCGCCCGCTCGCGGCGGGCGCCGTCGCGCTGACCGGGGTCTGTGTGAACCTGCTGGTGCTGGGTCTCGGGCTGCCGGTGCCCGCGCTCGGGGCGGGGCAGTTCACGGCGGGCGCGGCATTCGCGTTCTGGCTGGTGATGTGGTCGACGACGGTCCAGACCCATGTGCCGCCCGAGGCGCTGAACCGCCTGCACGCGTACGACGTGGCGGGCTCGCTGCTGATGCTGGCGGCGGGCCGGGCCCTGGCCGGACCGGTCGCGGACCGGGTGGGCGCGCCCGAGCTGCTGCTGGCCGGAGCGGTGATCAACCTGCTGGTGGTGGCGGTACTGCTGGTGTCCCGGCCGATCAGCCGGCTGGAGCGGATCAGATGACCGGGGCGGGCCGGCCGGGGGCCGCACGCGCCCGTGCGGTCGCGGTCGGGGCCGCGGTGCTGACCGTCCTCGCCGGGCTCGGGGTCAGGGCGTTCATGGACGGCGCCTTCGCCAAGTACGCCGGGGACGCGTTCTACACGGTGCTGATCTGCGCCCTGGCCGCCGTGATCGCGCCCGGCGCGCGCCCGGTCGTCAAGGCGGGGGCGGGGCTGGCGTTCAGCTGGGCGGTGGAACTGCTGCAACTGACTGGGGTGCCCGCCGATCTCTCCCGGCACAGCACGGCGGCCCGGCTGGTGCTCGGTTCGACCTTCGGCGCACCCGATCTGTTCTGGTACGCGGTGGGGGCGGCGTTCGCCTGGGCGGTGATGGTCCTGGTGGCGCCGCCCCACTGGTGGCCTCCGCTCCACTGGCGGTCCCCGTCCCCTCGGCGGCTTCCGTCTCGCACCGCGACCGGAGACGTCAGCGGCACGCTGCCCCGGCCGGAAGAGGGGAGCGACTTCCGGTGGCCCGATTCCTGCGAAGGGTGTCCCTCCGGCCACTCGTGAGGGGATGGGCCAGGGCCCGATGCTGAGTGACGTGACCCAGACAACCGCAAGCGCCGCCCGGGACGACGACCGGCAGGCCGTCCCCGCAGCCCCCGGGCGCCCGTCCCGCCGACGTGTCCACCGCGCCTGGATCGTCGCCGCCGTCACCTTCGTGACGATCATCGGCGGCGCCGCTTTCAACTCGCTCCCCGGCCTCCTCATCGACCCGCTCAACACCGAGTTCGGCTGGTCGCGCGGGGAGATCGGGCTGGCCGTCTCCATCGACATGGCGCTGTACGGGCTCACCGCGCCGTTCGCCGCCGCGCTGATGGACCGTTTCGGCATCCGCCGGGTCGTCGTCGTGGCCCTGAGCACCGTGGCGGCCGGGGCGCTGGCCAGCGTATGGATGACGGCCGCCTGGCAGCTGATGATCTACTGGGGCCTGCTCGTCGGCCTCGGCACCGGCTCGATGGCGCTGGCGTTCTCCGCCACGGTCACCAACCGCTGGTTCGTGGCCCGCCGCGGTCTGGTCACCGGCATCCTCACCGCGGCGGGCGCCTCAGGCCAGCTGGTCTTCCTGCCGCTGTGCGCCTGGATCGTCGCCCATCACGGCTGGCGCCCCGCCTCGGTGACGGTGGCGCTCGCGGCCCTGGTCGTCGTCCCGTTCGTCTGGCTGCTGCTCCGCGACCACCCGGCCGATGTGGGCCTCGCCCCGTACGGCGGCGCCTACGCGGAGAAGCCCGCGCCCGCGCGCGGGGCGGCGCGGCGGACCGTACGCGTACTGGTCGACGCCGCGCGCACCGGACCCTTCTGGCTGCTGGCCGGTACGTTCGCGATCTGCGGGGCCTCCACCAACGGCCTGATCCGTACGCACTTCGTGCCCTCGGCCCACGACCACGGCATGCCCATCACCGCCGCGGCCTCACTGCTCGCCGTCATCGGGGTCTTCGACATCATCGGCACCGTCTTCTCCGGCTGGCTCACCGACCGCTTCGACGCCCGGCGGCTCCTCGCCGTCTACTACGCGCTGCGCGGCGTCTCGCTGCTCTTCCTGCCGATGCTGATGGCGCCCACGGTCCACCCGCCGATGGTGTTCTTCATCGTCTTCTACGGCCTGGACTGGGTCGCCACCGTCCCGCCGACGCTGGCCCTGTGCCGCGAGCAGTACGGCGAGGACAGCGCCATCGTCTTCGGCTGGGTGCTGGCCTCCCACCAGGTGGGGGCGGCGCTGGTGGCGTTCCTGGGCGGAGTGGCGCGGGACGTCTTCGGCTCGTACGACATGGTCTGGTACGCCTCCGGGGCGCTCTGCGCGACGGCGGCGCTGATGGCACTGGTGATCCGTCGGGTCCGGGAGCCCTCGGACACCGTCGCCGGACTCGGCTGACGGGCCCGGGACTTGGCGCCCGGAGTCCGGTGCCTCAGTCCGACGGGCCGTCGGCGGAGAGGTGCTGGGCGACGGCCAGGAAGACGTGCAGGTTCGCGATGTCGCTGACCGCGGCGCTGCACCGGCGGCCGGAGCCGCCGGTACCCAGGGCGCTGACCCGGCCCGCCGACACCTGGATCTCCTGGACGCCGGACCAGGGGAGGTGGCCCTTCCCCCGGGCGGTCAGGCCGGTGCGGGAGAGCGAGAACTCCCCGAAATCGACCGTCTCGCCCGCCAGGACCTTTTCCAGGGCCGCCGCGCCCTGGGCCTGGAGGACGGCCTGCTGCATATGGGGTCCCCAGGCCTCGGGGCCCTCGTAGAAGTGCGTGATCCTCGCATGGTCCCGGCCCGGACCCACCGCGGAGTAGACGTACTCGGTGGTCGTCGGGACGCCGTTGATGATCTTTTGCGTGATGTCCTGGTAGAGACGTACGGAGTCCCAGCGGATGGCGACCCTGCCGTCGCCGGACTCCGGGTGCACGACCAGTCCGTGCTCGAACAGATGGAGACGCTTGGCGGCCTGTCTTCGGCTGAAGTCCGGATACCGGCGCAGCCACCAGAAGAACAGCAGGCCGGGTATCACGAGCATCGCCAGGAGGTGGAGCGTCGTGAAGATGTAGAGGGCGAAGAGCGCCTTGTTCAGGCGCTTGGGGGCGAACGTGCCCTGTAGGGCGCCGAGTCGGTGGGTGGCGGCCAGCTCGGCGGCCTCGGGCGGGAGAGTGTTCGGTACGGCTGCCATGGACGTGTCCCTCGTCTCGAAGCTCGCGAACTCGCCTCGAAACTCGCGAACTCGCCTTGAAGCTCGCGGGCTCCTCTCGAAGCTCGCGGGCTCGTCTTGAAGCTAGGGCCGGACAAGGCATTCCACCAGCGACTACATTGCATGTGAGCCATGCATGGGGGGAATGTGTTCGAGACCGACGCGCTGCGTCTGCTGGTGACCGTGGCCGAGACCGGATCGTTCACGAAGGCCGCGGCGCGGCTCGACTACACGCAGTCCGCGGTGTCCCGGCGGATCGCCTCGCTGGAGAAGGCGGCGGGCGGCCCGCTCTTCGAACGGCTCGCCCGGGGCGTGCGGCTGACCCCGGCCGGGCGGGCCCTGCACCGGCACGCCGTGGAGGTGCTCGCGCGGCTGGCGGGCGCGGCGGACGAGATGGCGGCGATCCACGCCGGGCGGGGCGGGAGACTGCGCGTGGGGGCGTTCGCCACGGCCAACATCTCACTGGTGCCCGCCGCGCTGCGGGCGTTCGTGCGATCCCGGCCGGACGTCGAGATCGTCGCGGCCGAGGGCCGGACCGGTGAGCTGGTGCGGCGCCTGGCGGAGGGGGCGCTGGACCTGGCCGTGGTCAGCGACTACCCGTCCGGTCTGCCGTCGGCCGACGCGGTCACGACCGAGGTGCTGCTGGAGGACGAGCTGTTCGTCGTCCTCCCCCGCGACCACCGCCTGGCCGGTGCGGGGACGATCGACCTGCGGGAACTGCGCGACGAGACCTGGCTCCAGGACGTCTCCGCCGACCGGCCCACGATGCTCGCCGAGGTGTGCGGCCGGGCCGGCTTCGCGCCGAAGCGGATCACCAGGATCGCCGAGTGGACCGGCAAGTTCGGCTATGCGGCCGCCGGGCTGGGGGTCGCGCTGGTGCCCTCGCTGGCCACCTGGGCGGTCCCCGACGAACTCGCCGTCTGCCGGCTCGGCGACCTCGCCCCGCGCCGGACCGTGCACGTCGCCCTGCCCGCCGCCGCCCCGCTTCCGGCGGCACGGGAACTGCGGGAACTGCTGCACGCGGCCGTGCCACGCACCACCGCCGGCTGAACGGCCACCCGCCGGGGCGGGGGGAACGGGACGGGGCGGAACGGAACGGGGCGGGGCGGGGCGGAACGGGTAGGGGCGCACGGCGCCGTGCTCACCCGTCGAGCGGGCCGACCGCGCTCACCCGTCGAGCGGGCCGAACCGCCCGAACACCCCCCGGTGGAAGAGCAGCGGATCCGCCCCGTCCACCGCGCCCAGCGCCTCCACCCGGCCGACGACGATCAGATGGTCGCCCCCGGTGTGGACGGCCTGGATGCGGCAGTCGACCCAGGCCGGTACGGAGTCCAGCAGCGGCGACCCGGTCACCGGGGCGGGTGCGTAGGCCACCCCCGCGAACTTGTCCGCGCCGCTCACCGCGAAGCTCCGGCACAGCGCGCCCTGGTGCGCGCCGAGGATGTTGACGCAGAAGGCCCCGGCGCGCGCGATACGCGGCCAGGTCGTCGACGTACGGGCGACCATGAACGTCACCAGCGGCGGGTCGAGGGAGAGCGAGGCGAACGACTGGCAGGCGAAGCCCGCCGGGCCCCGCGCGTCGTCCGGGTCGTGCGCGGTGACGATGGTGACGCCGCTGGCGAAGCTCCCCAGCACGCGGCGGAACTCGCCCGGGTCGACGGGCGGTCGCTCGCCGTCGGACACGGCGCGCAGATGCGGGCGCGGCAGCGGATCGACCGGTGCCGGCCCGGCGGTGGTGGCGGCGCCGACGGACCTGAGGTACCGGACGGCGATGGCGGCCATGCCTGCGTGTCCCATCACCCTTCGATTAGAGCTGACACCCCATCAGATGGGAAGGGTCGCGGACCGGCAGCTTGGACGTGCCTGTGCGCGGCAAGGTACATTGCATTGCATGGAACCAGGTGATCCGAGCAACCGCAGCGCGAGCAAGGCCGAGAGTCAGCTCCGCAAGGGCGTGCTGGAGTACTGCGTGCTCGCCCTGATGCGTGACGGGGCGCGGTACGGGGTCGAGCTGCTGCGGGAGCTGGAGGGGACCGGGGCGCTGGCGACCAGTCAGGGCACGGTGTATCCGCTGCTGTCACGGCTGCGACGGGACCAACTCGTCGTCACCACCTGGCAGGAGTCCGCCTCGGGCCCACCGAGGCGCTATTACGAGCTGACCGAGGCCGGGCGCGCCGCGCTCGCGGAGTTCACGGGAACGTGGCCCGCCTTCCGCGATGCCGTCGACCGCCTTCTCGCGCCGACGACGCACCCGCAGGTACCAGGGGAGATCGAACGATGAACACCAGCAAGTCGCAGAGCGTCGGCACCGGCGGGAGCGAAGTGGTCCGGGACTACCTCGCGGCGGTCGGGCGCGAGGCGTCGGCGCTTCCCGCGGACCGTCGCCAGGAGCTCGTGGCCGATCTCGCCGAGCACATCGAGATCGCGCTCGCCGAGCGGCCCGGCAGCAGCGACCAGGACATCCTGCGCGAACTGGGCGACCCGCGCACCATAGCCGCCACCGCGCTCCAGGAGTCCGGCTTCGGCCCCGGGGCGGCCCCCGGCGCCTTCGCCGCTCCCGGAGCCGGTACGGGGCAGGCGTCCGGAAGCCGCTCGCCCGCGTGGCTCGTGGTGCTGCTGCCGGTGCTCGCCTTCGGCCTCGGCTACCTCTGGATTCCGCTCGGCTTCGCGCTGAAGGTCGCCGGAGCCGTCGTGCTGTTCAGGTCCCGGTACTGGACGAGGAGCCAGAAGTGGACCGGCTTCGGCCTGACCGTGCTGGCGCCCTCGCTGATGAACGTCGCCTGGTTCCTCTTCAGCTACCCCAACGATCCGCCGCAGTCCGCGTACTGGACCGCGATCGCGGCGACAGCCGTCGTGACGGTCGCCGGGGCGATCTGGCTCTGGCGGGTTCGGGGCGACGCGAACGCCGGACAGCGGTAGTCCCGGGCAGGGCCCACCCCCGACGATCGTCAGGGGTGGGCCCTGCCGTTCGGCCCGGGTGCGCCGCTCCCGCCGCTTCTAGGTTCACGTCCCATGAGACGAGAGATACGAGAAACCGGAAGCAGAACCCGGCCCCGACGGATGATGAGTCCGCTGCTCGCCTGCGCCGTCCTGGGCTCGGGGGCGGCGGCCGTCGCGGCGCTCGCCCCCGGCGGCCTGGGCACGGACCACGCCGTCGAGGTGACGGACGGCGCCTCGGCCTCCGTCTACCGCTCGGTGACCCGGGCGGTGGCCGACGCGCCCTCCTGGACGGGGCCGCTGCTGGAGGCGGCGACCGACGGCACCCTGGTGGTCCTCGGCCTGCTGCTGGTGTGGGCCTGGTGGGGCGCCGTACGCCGGGGGGACACCCGGACGTCCGCCGGCACCGTGCTCACCGGCGTCGGCACCGTGGCGGCGTACGCGGTCAGCGAGGCGGCGAAGCTGGTGGTGGACGAGGAGCGCCCCTGCCGGGCCCTGCGTGGCATCGCGGAGACGGCCGCCGAGTGCCCGCCGCCCGGCGACTGGTCCTTCCCGAGCAACCACGCCACCCTGGCCGTCGGCCTCGCGGTGGGTCTGGCCGTGCTGCGCCCGCGCCTGGCCGCCGTCACCCTGCCGGTGGGTGCGGCGGCGGCCCTGCTGCGGGTCGCGGTGGGGGCGCACTACCCGCACGACGTGCTGGCCGGCGCGGTCCTCGGGGCCTCGGTGGTGGCGGCCGCACTCCTCGCGTTCCTGCCGCTCGCCCGGCGTGCGGCGTCAGCGGTCGAGCGGCGGCTGCGCGGGCGCGACGATTCCGGCCTCGTGGGCGACGACGGCCGCGGCGGCCCGGTTGTCCACGCCCAGCCGGGCCAGGATGGAGCTCACATGCGCCTTGACCGTCCCTTCCACCAGATGCAGCCGCCGGGCGATCTGACCGTTGGACAGCCCGCTGCCGAGGAAGCCCAGTACGTCGCGTTCCCGGGCGGTGAGAGCGCCGACCCGTTCCCGGGCGGCGGCGCGCCGGCCGGCCAGGGCGCCCGCGCCCGTCGCCGAGAGATGGGCGACGACCCGCGCCGCGACCTTCGGTGACAGATAGGCGGCCCCGTCGGCCACCGCGCGGACCCCCGCGATCAGCTCCTCGGGCTCGCCCGACTTGATCAGGAAACCGGCGGCGCCGCCTCCGAGGGCCTGGAGGATGTAGTCGTCCTCGCCGAAGGTCGTGAGCATCACGACCCCCGTCCCCGGCACGGTGCGCCGGATCTCGGCCGCCGCCTCGATCCCGTTCGTCCCGGGCATCCGGATGTCGAGCACGGCGACGGCCGGACGGTGGCGGCGTACCAGCTCCACGGCGTCGTGCCCGTCGGCGGCCTCGGCGACGACGTCGATGTCCGGGGCGGTGGCCAGCACGGAGCGCACTCCCGCGCGGATCATGGGCTCGTCGTCGGCGATCAGTACCCGGATCACCGTCCGCCCGCCGTTCCCTGCGCGTGGGGCGCGCTCATGGGGTCAGGGCCTCCTTGGACATCAGCCGGCCGTCTCGGAAACAGAGCCGGTAGGCGTCCCCGGACCGGTCGTCGAAGCGGTCCGCCGTCATCGCGTAGTACGTGCATGCGATGCCCTCTCCCTTCGGTTCCCCGGCCACCGGCCGCTGCGTGGTCTCCCGGTCGGGCAGCAGCCGCTCGACCGCCTCCCGATCCTGACCCACCCGCAGCCGGGCGTAGTCGCCGGGGTCGAGCACGGAGAGCCGGGCCGAGCGGATGTCCCAGGCCATCAGGGCTCCGCTCAGCCCCGCCCATGCCACCAGGGGCAGCACCACCGCGAGGGCCAGCGCCCGGCGGGCGCGGCTGCGCGCGTGCCGGTGCTCCGGGGGCAGGACCGGGGGAGCGGACCTCGGTGCGGCGGGCGGCCGGTGGGCGGGCGGTGCGTGCGGAATCCGTGCGGTGACCGCGAAGCCGCCCTCGTACGGGCCGTGGGCGAAGGTGCCGCCGGTCAGCCGCACCCGTTCGTCGAGCCCGATCAGCCCCCGCCCGGTGCCCGGTGCGTCCTCGGCGCGGTCCGGTGCGGGGGCGGGCCCGTTCTCCACCCGTACGGTCGTCTCCTCGGCCGTATGTGTCACCCGCACGTCGACCTGCGCCCGCGGTGCGTGCTTGGCCGCGTTGGTCAGGGCTTCCTGGACCACCCGGTGGGCGGCGCGCGCGGCCGGCGGGGGCAGGGGGCCGGCATCGCCCTCGACCCGCAGGCCCACCGCGAGCCCGGCGGCCGCGGCCTCCTCGACCAGCCGGGGGATGCCGGTGCCGGGCGGCTGCGGCGGCCCGTCGTCCGCCTCCTCGCGCAGCAGGCCGATCACCTCGCCGAGCCGCTCCACGGACGCGGCCGCGCGCGCCCGGATCTCCCCGGCCGCGGCCCGGTGTGCCTCGTCGAGCCCGGGGGCCAGCTTGAGGGCGCCGGCCGACAGGGCGATGAGACTGAGGTCGTGCCCGAGGACGTCGTGCATGTCCCGGGCGATCCTGGCCCGCTCGCGGGACCTGGCCTGCTCGGCGACGAGCCGCTGTTCGCGCTCCAGCCGGGCCGCCCGCTCCCAGCCCGCCCGGACGAGTTCCTGGTACTGGCGCCAGAAGCGCCCCGCGAACCACGGCAGCATCGCCGCCACCGCCACCACCGCGACGAACCGCCCCGCCATCAGCAGCCAGGAGGGCACCAGGGCCACCGCCACCACCCCGCCGGCCACCACCGCGACGAGCACCAAGACCACGGGCCCGGTCCTCCCCGGCTCCCGGCCCGCGAAGAACGCCGCCGCTGCGGCGGGCAGCGCCCACCAGGGGCTGACCGCGCTCAGCCCGACACAGACCGCCGCGCCGACGGCCAGAAGACTCCCCGGTGCGACGACGGCCCGCCGGACCGCACCGCTCGACATCACACTCTCCACCGGACGACCGTACGCAGCGGGTGAGCGCCCCCGACACTGCCGAAAGTCACCGTTGCCCAATTCCCTGGCGCGGGGCAGCCGGTACGGTTACGCTCTCTCGCGAGACGGAGCGTTCCGTCTCGTCATCGGACGAAGGAGTGAGATTCTGTGCCCAGCGCCAGGACTTGGTTCATCACCGGCGCCTCCCGTGGCCTGGGGCGCGCCTTCACCGAGGCCGCTCTGTCCGCCGGGGACCGGGTCGTGGCGGCCGCCCGCGACATCGGCCCGCTCGCCGACCTGACGGAGAAGTACCCGGACACGCTCCTGGGTCTTTCCCTCGATGTCTCCGACCGCCGGGCCGTGTTCGAGACGGTGGAACGCGCGGCGGCGGCCTTCGACGGCCTGGACGTCGTCGTCAACAACGCGGGCGGTCTGCTGTACGGCATGGTCGAGGAGGCCACCGAGAAGCAGATCCGCGACCATCTCGACGTCAACTTCTTCGGCGCGGTCTGGGTCGCCCAGGCTGTGATCCCCCACCTGCGCGCCCGGGGCGGGCGGCTGCTCCAGATCACGTCGATGGGCAGCGGCGGTGGCATGGCCTCCGTCGGGTTCTACGGCGCCGGGAAGGCGGCGCTCGACTCGGTCAGTGAGGCGCTGGCGATGGAGGTCGAGCAGTTCGGCATCAAGGTCACCGTCGTGCAGATGGGCGGCTACGCCACGGGCCTGTTCACCTCCGGCACCACGGCGACCGCGCCCGACCCCGCCTACGACGAACTGCGCACCCGCCTGACGGAGATGTGGGGCGACGACGCGGGCCCGGACCCGAGCGAGGCGGCCCCCGTACTTCTGGAGCTGGCCGCACTGCCCGACCCGCCGCGCCGTCTGATCCTCGGCGGCCGGTCGTTCGACATGGTCCTGGAGATGGGCCGCGCCCGCGAGGAGCAGTACCGCGCCTGGGAATCCCTCAGCCGCATGGCCCCGGGGTGAGCCAACCCGACGGACCGCACCCGTCCGGGTGCGGTCCTGCAGCCGCCGCATCCGTTCGACCCGGACCTGGACACCAGCGCCCTGTCACCCGCGTGACCGGCCGGATCCGAACCGGTCACGCGTGACCGGCCCGATCCGAACCGGTCCGAACGAAAGACCCTAGATCCCTCGGTACTTCGGCGCCCGCCGCTCCACGAAGCTCGCCACGCCCTCGTTGGCGTCCCGCGTCGTCATGTTGATCTCCTGAGCCATGGCCTCGGCGGCGAAGGCCGTCGACCGGTCGGCGTCCATCGAAGCGTTGACGAGCTGCTTGGTGAGGGCGATCGCACGGGTCGGCCCCTCGGCCAGCCGCTGCGCCCACGCCCGCGCCGTCTCCGCCAACTCCCCGTCCGGTACGACCCGGTTGACCAGCCCCAGGCGTTCCGCCTCCGTCGCCGGGAGCGAATCGCCGAAGAACATCAGCTCCTTGGCGCGCTGCGGGCCGATCAGCCGAGGCAGCAGATACGCGCCGCCGCCGTCGGGCACGAGACCCCGGCGTACGAACACCTCGATGAACTTCGCCGATTCGGCGGCCAGCACCAGATCGCAGGCGAACGCCAGGTGGGCCCCGATCCCGGCCGCCGTGCCGTTGACGGCCGCGACGACGGGCTTCTCGCAGTCCAGGACCGCGGCGATCAGCCGCTGCGCGCCGAGCCGGATCGTGCGGGCCACGTCGCCCGGCACCCGCTCGCCGGCCTTCGGGGCACCGCGCAGATCGGCGCCCGCACAGAAACCGCGGCCGGTGGCGGTGAGGACGACGGCCCGGACCGCCGGGTCGGCGGAGGCCTCGGCGAGCAGGCCGATGACGCGTTCCCGCTGCTCCCAGGTGACGGCGTTCATCGCCTCGGGACGGTTGAGCGTGATCCGGCAGACGCCGTTGTCAGTGGCGTGGAGTACCCATGAGTGGAGCGGGTCGGCGGACTCGGTGAGGTCTTCGGGGGAGGACGGCATGAGGCATCTCCTGGTCAGGTGGGTCGGTCGGTGGCGCGGCCGGTCAGCGGCAGACGGCGAGGGCGTCCAGCGCCACCGCGCCCTGCCCCCGGCCCAGCACCATCAGCGGGTTGATGTCCAGTTCGGTGAGGTCGTCGCCCAGCTCCAGCGCCATCCGCTGCACCCGCAGCACGACCTCGACGAGCGCGTCCACATCCACCGGCGGACCGCCGCGCACACCCTCCAGCAGTGCCCGGCCGCGCAGTTCGCCCAGCATCGACCGCGCCTGGTCCTCGCCGAACGGCGGCACCCGTACCGCCGCGTCGTGCAGTACCTCGACCAGTACGCCACCGAGCCCGACCGTCACCGTCGGCCCGAACAGCGCGTCCTGAGTGACGCCGACGACCATCTCGACGCCCCGCTCGACCATCTGGCAGACCAGGATCCCGTCCAGCTCGACACCCTCGTACCGCGCGATGTCGGTCAGCTCGCGGTACGCGTCGCGCACCTGGCTCGCGGAGGTGAGCCCGACCTTGACCAGGCCCAGTTCGGTCTTGTGGGCGAGCCGGGCGCCCGAGGCCTTCATGACCACGGGATAGCCGACCAGCCCCGCGGCCCGGACGGACGCCGCGGCGCTGGTCACCAACTGTTCGCGCGGTACGCGGATTCCGTACGCCCGCAGCAGCTGCTTCGCCGCGTGCTCGCTCAGCTGGTGGCCCGGACGCATCAGTGCCTGCGCCTTGCGGAACGAGGGCGACGGCGTGCGGGGCGCCTCGTCGAAGGGGGAGCGGTAGGAGGCGGTGAACCGGTGGTGGTCCAAGTAGGCCTTCACGGCGGTGATGCAGTTGCCGAAGGTACGGAAGGTGGCGACGCGGGACGAGCCGAGCAGCGTCGTGCGGTACGCCTCCTCCGTCCCCACGGGCGAGCCCCACACCACGCACACCAGCTTGTCCGTGGTCTCCGCCGCGTCCACCAGGTCCTGCGCGAGCTTGTCGCTCATCGGGGGGAAGGGGCCGGTGATCGGACAGATCAGCACCCCGACGTCGGGGTCGGCGAGGATCGCGTCGATGATCTTCCGGCCGCGCCAGTCGCCGACCGGATGGCCGCCGTTGTCGACCGGGTTCGCCACGTTCAGATAGCCGGGGATCCATTCGTGCAGCTCGCGCTGCTTCGCCTCGGAGAGGGTGGGCAGGCTCAGCCCGGCCCCGGTCGCCAGGTCCGAGAAGTGCGCGCCCGTGCCGCCCGAGATCGAATACACCACAACCCCCTCGGCCCGCGGCTTCCGTGCCCTCGCCAGCAGGGCCGCGGTGTCCTGGAGCTCGTCGAGCCCGTCCACCCGGATCACCCCGAACTGCCGCATCGCCGCGTCCACCACCTGGTCGGCGCCGGTCAGCTTGCCGGTGTGTGACGCGGCCATCCTGGCCCCCGTCTCCGTACGCCCCACCTTGACCGCCACGACCGGAACCCCGGCCCGCGCCGCCCGGTCCGCCGCCAGCAGGAAGGAGCGCCCGTCCTTGAGCCCCTCCACATAGCAGGCGATGGCCCCGACCTCGGGGCGCTGCGAGAAGTACGAGATGAAGTCGGCGGTCTCCAGATCCGCCTCGTTGCCCGTGGGTGCCCAGTGCGAGAGCCGCACGCCCAGCTCCTGAAGGGTGTAGACGGGGCGGCCCTGGTGGCCGGACTGGGTGATCAGGGCGATGGCGGGCCCGTCCAGATCGTCCCGGAACTCCTCGAAGGCGTTGAGGTTGGTGTTCGGCCCGAGCAGCCGCAGCCCGGACCGCTCAACCGCCGCGGCGAGCCGCGCCTGGGCGGCGGCGCCCTCCTCCCCGGTCTCGGCGAAGCCGGAGGCGAAGGCGACCGCGAACCGCACCTTGGCCTGCGCGAGTTCCTCGATGACCGGGAGCGGATCACCGACCAGCAGCACCGCCAGATCGACCTGCTCCGGCAGGTCGGCGACGGAAGGAGAACAAGCCCGCCCGAACACGGACTCCCGGGTGGGGTGCACGGGGTACAGTCGCGCCCCGACCCGCTCGGCCCAGGCGATCAGCTGCCGGGTGATGCCGGTGTTGGGCCGCCCCTCGGCGTCGGACGCGCCGACGACGGCCACGGACCCGGGCCGGAAGAACCGGTCCAGGTCCGGCACGGCCGCGTGCAGCGGCCGGCCGCTGACGTCCAGGACGCACTCCGTCGCGGCGTCGACCGTCATGCTGTGGACGGCGGCGTGCGGCTCTTCGCCGCAGGCCACCACCCTGGCGCGGAAGTCGGTGGTGAGGGTGCCGTGAGTCGATCCAAGCATCGTTCCGCCCACTTCTGGTCGGGGTCCGTCGGGTGATCGTGCCCGGCCAGCAAAAGCTGACGCTCTGTCAGGTTACTGAACTGACGGCGCGTCAGGAATGGGTGTGCAGGCAAAGGCTGGACGAGAGCGGGCCTCCGTACAACCTCCGGGTGATCTTGGGAGTCGAACGGGCTGGCCGGACACACCGGCCGTCGTTCGTCATCCACGGCTCACCTCTGGGGAAAACATGAGACCTGTCGGACCCGTCAGACCCGTCTCCACCCGGCGCACCCTGCGCCTCGGCGTCCGTGCCGCCGCGGCTGCCGCGGCCGCCGGACTGCTGACCGCCGGACTCGCGGCTCCCGCGTTCGCGCAGGAGCAGACCGATCAGCTCTGGATACAGGCCCCCGGCGAGCAGAAGCTCCAGCTGGGCGGCGACGCGTCGGAGGGCAGCCCGCTCGACATCGGGCTCTACCACGACAACGACAACTTCACCGTCACCGACGGCCGGCTCTCGGTCGACATCTCCGGCGTCGCCGGAGTGGCCGACGTGACCTGGCCCGACAACTGCGCACCGACCGGCACCACGGCCCTGTGCACCGTTCCCGAGGTGCCCGTCATCGGTGACGCCTACAGCCCGCAGGTCCACCTCACGCTCCGCGCCGCCGACGGTGCCGCGCTCGGAGCCCAGGGCCGGATCACCTACGCCGCCGTGGCCACCGGCGGCCCCGACGGCACCCTGGAGGCCCCGCACGACTCCTTCGACACCACGGTCACGGTCGGCTCGGGCCCCGACCTGTCCCTCGGGGAGATCGCCCCGGCGAAGGGCCTCCAGCCCGGCGACGTCCGGACCGTCCCCTTCGCGGTGACGAACAAGGGCGGCGAGCGGTCCGAGGGCCTCACCGCCACCTTCACCGCCTCGTACGGGCTCGACTTCCTCACCGAGTACGCCGAGTGCACGTACAAGACGCTCGGCGGCGACTACGCCCCGATGTCCCAGGCCACCTGCTCCTTCGATCAGGTCATCGAGCCGGGCGACTCCTTCACACTGCCCGCACCGCTGCGGGTCGCCCTCGCCGCGCACGCGTACGCCGAGCGGCTCGACATCAGCATCGAACCCGGCAACGGGGCCACCGACCTCTCGGACGAGGACAACTACACCATCGCCGCCTTCACCGCGGTGAACACGGCGGACTTCGAGGCGCGGGGCGCCCGGGTCACGGGCGGCGCCGGGGAGACCGTCACCGCCGAACTCGGCTTCCGCAACAACGGCCCGGCCTGGATCGGCAACCTCGGCTCCGGCGACCCGGTCGCGGCCGTCGACTTCACCGTCCCCGAGGGCGCCACCGTCACCTCCGCCCCCGCCGACTGCGAGCCGCGCACCCTGAGCGGCGGCCACTACCCGCAGCGGACCGGCGCCCCGCGCTACAGCTGCGAGATGCCGTACTGGGCCCTGCCGGACACGACGCGCTCCCTCCCGTTCCAGCTGCGCATCGACCGAGTCGTCCCCGACGCGACCGGCCGGGTCGTGCTCACCACCGGCGGCTCCAGCCCCGCGACCTTCCCGTTCGACCCGCAGCCGGCCAACAACACGGCTCAGCTCGTGGTCAACGCCACGCCTGCGGCCTGACCGAGGCCCCCGGAGCGTGAGTGCGGGGTGCGGCCGGATCGCCAGGCCGCGCCCCGTGCGGGGCGGGCGCTGATGCCCGTCAGTTCGAGGACGCGTAGCTCACGAAGCGAGCCCAAGCCGCCGGCGTGACGGCGAACCGGGGGCCGGGAACGCTCTTCGAATCGCGGATGTGGACCGTGCCGGGCGTGGCCGCGACCTCGACGCAGTCGTTTCCGTCGCCGCTGCTGCTGTAGCTGCTCTTGAACCACTCCAGCTCGGAAGTGTCCCCGGCAGAGGGTTTGCGGATCATGTCTCTCCCAGTACGTGCTCGATGAAGGCCAGCGACTCCCGTGGCGTAAGAGCCTGGGCCCGGATCATCCCATAGCGCAACTCAAGGATTCTGAGCTGCTTCGGGTCGGAGACCGGGCGGCCGCTGAACGCGCCCTCGGAGCGCCCCACCGCACTGCCATCGGGAAACTTCAGTACCTCGATCAGCCCACCTGTACCGGGGTGTTCCTCACGCTGGGTCGGCATCACCTGGATCGCCACGTTTCGCAACTTTCCCACTTCCAGCAGGTGTTCGAGCTGTCGGCGCCAGACGCTCGCGCCTCCCACCGGACGGCGAAGAGTCACCTCTTCCTGTACGAAACTGATCGAAGGCATGGGAACACGCTCGAAGATGGATTTCCGCGCCATGCGAGCGGCCACTACGCGATCCGTCTCGTCCGGCGTGTAGGCGGGGAGCCACGACGCGAACAGGGCTCGCATGTGTTCTTCGGTCTGCAAGAGGCCATTGATGTTGTGGTTGTGGTAAGCCTCCAGCTCAACGGCCTTCGCTTCCATCTTCGCCAAGTCCCGGACCTTCTTCGGGTACCGGACCTCCGCCACGTCCTCCTTCATGGCGGAGAGCTTGCCGCGCGCGCCCACTGCCTCGTCCGCCCTGTCCAGGAACTCCGGACGGGGGATGCGGCGGCCGCCCTCCACCTTGTAGACCTGGTCCTCCCCGTACCCGATCGCCTTGCCGAACTCGCAGGCGCGCAGCCCGGCCGCCTCTCGCCATGCCTTGATCTGGCGGCCCACCGTGGCGAGCACGGCGAGGCCCGACTCGTCATCGGGGTCGACGTCCCAGCCGGACTCGTCCGCCCCGCCGTCAGTGCATTCCGTACCTGCCCCGTCCACGCTCATCCGTGCCCCATTTCCGCCGTGCGTGCCGTTCCTTCCCAACCCCCTCCGTCCCCGGAACGTCACCCTGGACAGTCAGGACAACAGTGGACAGACCCGGGACAGATGTGGATGGCCGCCCGGCCTCATTTGACCCGCGGGGCTATGGCCTTCGCCAGTCCCACGACATCGGCGAAGCCTCCGTACTTGTTGTCGGAACTCACGGACAGCACCCGGTCGCCGATCTGCATCATGACGAACTCCTGACCGACGTAGATCGTCCGGTCGACCTTGACGAGCACACCTCCCTCGCCCGGACCGTCAACCGCGCTGACGGTCACCGTCACCGGGTTGAGCTGCCCCGAGGAGCTCCGCTCATAGGCGCTTCCGCAGATGCCCTCCAGCACCTTCAGCCGGCCGAGCGCGCTCGTCGCGTCGCCCGCGGAGTAGGAGTTCACCGCGACGCCGACCTCGTGGGCCGACGAGTCGACGACCCCCACATTGGCGTACGCGGCCGGGTCCCCGAGGGCGATCCATGTGCCGTGGGCGGCCAGTTGGTCGCAGCTGGGCGCCGCCTTCGGACTGGGAGCGGCGGATTGCGGCACCTGTGACGGGCCGCTGTCCTTCTCCGTGAACACGGAGGACAGCTTCCAGCCCTTGGGCAGGGTGCGGTTGTTCGGCAGGTAGGTCCTCAGGACCGATCCCGGCACCACGTTCGGATCCGCGGTCGGCTTCGCAGGCGCGTCGGGCGTCGCGGGCGCCACCGGCGACGAACCGGCAGCGGCGGGGCCGGTCGCCGCCGCCGATCCCCCGGCGGCCGGCTGCTCCGCCGACTGCGAGCTGCAACCCGCGCAGACGACGGCCGCGCACACGGCCCCGGCAACCGCGGAGAACCGGAATGTATTCATCAACACCTCGTCCCTCTCTCCTGTCCTCTGGTGCATGACAGCACATCAGACTGACATGCTCACCGCTGTGGACCGCGACCCGGTCGGGCGCGACATCGGTGATCCAGGAACCCCGAGGCGCTACGGCCAACGGGCGGTGCGCGAGGGCGTGTTCGGGCATCGGCGTGCCGGTCGCACCGGAAGCGGTGGCCCGTCCGGTCTCAGCCCCGGCGTGCCACTCTCTTCGCGATCTTCGTTGCGTCCAGGGCCAGTTCGCGCAGCATCCCGCTGATCGGGTTGGTGAAGCCGGTGAAGTACAGGCCGGGGGCCTGCTTGGGGGTGCGGCCGCCGTGGACCACCGGCCGGCCCCGGGCGTCCAGTACGTCCAGGTGGCCGACCAGCCCCTCCAGCCCCCGCCGGTAGCCGGTCGCCGCGATCACCGCGTCCGGGGTGATCCGCTCGCCGTCGGCCAGCACCACCGCGTCCCCGTCGAACGACTCGACGGCCGCCACCGGTACCACCCGGCCGCTCTTCACCGCGTCGATCAGCCCCACGTCCTGCACCGGGATGGCGCCGTCCTTGACCCGTGAGTACAGGCCCGTGTCCGGGCGCGGCAGGCCGTGCGCGGAGAGGTCGGGCACGGCGGCCCTGGCCATCAGGCCCGCGGCCCGGTCGACCAGCCGGACCGGCAGCCTGCGTACCAGGACGGCGGTCGACTGGGCGGGCCAGCCCGCGGTCGAGCGGCGCACGATGTGCGGCACGGTGCGCACGGCGATCCGTACCCGGGACGCCCCGCCCTCGACCAGGTCGACGGCGATCTCCGCGCCCGTGTTGCCGATGCCGACGACCAGGACGTCCTTGCCCGCGTACGGGGCGGGGTTGCGGTACTCGGAGGCGTGGACCAGATCGCCGGTGAAGGAGTCGCGGCCGGACCAGTCGGGGACGCGCGGGGTGTGGTTGAAGCCGGTGGCGACGACGACGGCCCGGCCGGTCAGTACCCGGCCACCGGTCGCGGTCAGCTGCCAGCTCCTGCCGTCCGGGGCGCGGTCGATCCGGGACACCTCGACACCCGTCACCACCTCCAGCTCGTGGTGCTCGGCGTACTTGTCCAGATAGCGCACCACATCGTCCCTGGACACCCAGCGTCCGAACCGGCGCGGCATCGCGAGCCCCGGCAGCGCCGACCGGCGCCGGGTGGTGTGGAGGTGCAGGCGGTCGTAGTGACGGCGCCAGGACGCCCCCACGTTCCCGGACTTCTCCAGCACGACCGCCCGTACGCCCAGCTCGCGCAGGGCCGCGGCGGCGGCGAGACCGCCCGGACCGCCGCCGATGACGTATACGGGCCGGTCCTCGGTGAGGTCGGTCTGGGCCGATATGGAGCTACCGGCGGTAAGTGCGCTGTCGGGCATGGTTCGGAGCGTAATCGCGCACCCGGTTGATGGGTCTCGGTCAAGACCGGAATCGATTGCGAATTGATCACGCGTGTAAGTGATTTGTCGAATCACGCCCATCTCGCGCCGCTTCTTGGGTACTCCTTGCGCGCCTCTTGCGCGGGTCGCTCACCATCGGGTGAACTGACGTACCGTCAGATTCATTGGACGGGAGGCCCCGGGAGGCCCCATGCAGACGATCTGGCTCGGCGGAGCCGAGTGGCTCGCCGTTCTCCGGATAGGCCTCGGCCTGTGGTGGCTGGAGAGCTGGCGGCACAAGGACAAGAAGGGCTGGTTCGAGCGCGGTACGGGCATCGCCTGGGCCGCGGACGTCGCGGGCAAGCACCGCTGGGCGGCCGTGCGCACCGGCTTCCGGCAGATCGTCGCCCCGCGCCCCAAGGTCATGGCCTACATCGTCGTGTACGCCGAACTCGCCCTGGGGCTCGGCCTGATCACCGGGTTCCTCACTCCCGTCGCGCTGGTGGCGGGGCTCCTTCTCAACCTTCTCTACCTGGTGCTGATGATCCACGACTGGGCCGAGCAGGGGCAGAACGCGATGATGGCGCTCATCTCGCTCGTCGCGCTGTTCGCGATGTCCTGGCAGACCTGGTCCCTCGACGAGGCGATCGGACTCTTCCTGTGACCGCGGCCGCCGTACGTTTCGACCTCCCCGAGCCCGATGCCTTCAGCCGCCCGTACTGGGACGCCGCCGCCCGGGGGCAGTTGCTGCTGCGCCGCTGCCGCGCCTGCGGGCGCGCGCACCACTACCCGCGCGAGTTCTGCCCGCACTGCTGGAGCGAGGACGTCGCCTGGGAGCCGGCGAGCGGGGACGCCACGCTCTACACCTGGTCCGTCGTCCACCGCAACGACCTGCCGCCGTTCGGCGCCCGCGTCCCGTACGTCGCCGCCGTGGTCGACCTGGCCGAGGGGCCGCGGATGATGACGGAGATCGTGGGGTGCGAGGAGTCCGCTCTCGCCATCGGCATGGCGCTGCGGGTGGGCTTCCGGCAGGAGGAGGGGGAGGAGGCCGTCGCGGTCTTCCATCCCGGGGACTGCTGAGGGCTCCGCGCCGGGCGTGCTCTCAGGATTCGATGCCGCGCAGCTTGCGCCGTTCGCGGAAGTTCGGGTGGCGTACGACCACACCGCCCATGCCGCAGGAGCCCGTCAGCCTCAGGAGCGGGGCGCCGGGGGTCCGTGCGTCGGATGTCTTGTCCTTCAGGCCGCCGAGTCCCTGGTCCAGGTTGTCGGTGTGCACGGTCCAGCCCTCCGGGATCACGATCTTCACCCCGGCCATCTCGCCGCGCACCTCCAGCGAGATCTCGCGCAGCCGGCACTCGGCGCGGGTGAAGTCGATCCGGACGCCGCCGAGGCCGCCCTGGGCGCGTATCGCCGGGGGGACCTTCCAGACGCCCGAGCGTGTCACGCCGTGCATGCCGCCCTTGAGGACCAGCGGCTCACCGGTGGCCACCTCGATGGGGACCAGGTCCTCGGTGAGGGGCGCCAGTTCGGCGTACGTCTTGGCCGAGAGCGCCTGCCCGAGCCGGGTGTCCAGCTCGTCCATGTCGATACGGCCCTCGGCGGCCGCCTCGCGCAGCTGCTCGACCACCGCCTCGCGATCGGCATCCGAAGCGCGCATACGGGCGGCGGAACGGGCGGGCTCAGCAGTCATGGGGGCGATGATACGGGCGGGGGAGCCCCGGATCCCAGTGGTGGAGCCGCCGACGATTGAGGCGGCCCGGTGGGGGAACCACGTATCTGTCGGCCGTGTGGCCGCTGTCGTCATGGGCTGCCACGGGGAGTTGCGGGCTCTGCTGACAGGGGGAGTTGACGATGCTCGCGAGACAGTACGGGTACACCGTGTCCGAGGCTGCGGCAGCGAGGGTCGCGCCGTGGACGGTGGAGCAGTTCCGGGATCAGAAGGAGCGCGCGGACCGCACCGCCCGCAAGGCGGTCTGGTTCGGTGGCGCGGCGATGGCCCTGCTCGTGGCGGCCCTCTTCGACGGGGCGGATTCCGGGCTGGGCTGGGCATGGCTGATCCTCGCCATCCCGGTGATCACGGCGGTTCTCGTCGTACACATGCGGAAGCAGGGGAACAGCTTCCACGAGGAACAGCTGCGGCGGCTGCGCGAGCAGCCCTGGCAGTCGTGGCCCGTGCGGGGTCAGGAGGTCAGGGCCATGAACATGTCGGGCCCGCAGCGCACTGAGCTCAGGCGTCGGTACGGTGCCTCGTTCGTCTGCGCCAGGCTGAGCCTGCTCAGTCCGCAGGGCACGGAGGCGGCCTGCTTCGTCACGTTCATGGCGCGGGACGCGTGGCAGGGCATGACGGACGGGTACGGGATCCTGCTGGTCTGCGGGGATCTGCGGGAGGCGTGCCATGGTGCGCTGCCGGGGCAGCGGAGCCTGCTGGCGCTCACCCCCGGGGCGCAGGTGCGGTGGCAGGGGAGCGGGGGAGAGGACGCGCTGCTGATCGCGGACGTGGTGTCGCGGGCGCAGGGCCTGGACGACCTGTTCGGCTAGGGCCTCTCGTTCGGATCATGCCGGGCCCGCGGGGCGGCCGTCCCGCGTCACAGCCCCGGCGCCCCCCACACCGGGAACCACCGGGCCAGATCCTTCTCCATCCGCAGGTCGTCCCCGAGTACCGCCCTGACCTGCAACTCCAGCTGGTTGTCCCGCTTCTCGCCGCCGCCGGGCAGCGGGGCGAAGGGGTAGAAGGTGCCGCGCTTGTAGAGGTAGACCAGGGCCAGCGGACGGTTCCGCTCGTCCCGGAAGCCGACCAGCGAGCAGAGCAGGTGCGGGCCGAACCCGCCGTCCTGGAGCAGCGTGTTGACCGCGTGCAGGTCGTTGACGAGGGTGGCGGTGTCGTCGGCCGGACGGCGGGAGAGCAGCCAGGTGTAGCCGTACGCGTCCTGGCTGAACTCCACCGGGAGGCCGCCGCGGCCGGCATCGGCGTCGAGCAGGTCGCGTACGTCCTGCTGGAGGCGGGCGAAGGCGCCGCCCTCGACGCCCGAGAAACAGACCGAGCCGAGACCGGTCGGGGTGAAGCCCGCGCCCGCCTGGAGGGTGAGGGCGGCGGACGGTACGGCGAAGAGCTCGTCGAGGTCGGGGCGGACCGGCTTGCTGCGGCCGAGGATGGTGTCGAGAAGACCCATGGAGTGTTCCTTGCGGACGGGGGACGGCGTTCCTTCGGACGTCGCATCGGCGTCGTTCCTGGCGTCGCTCAGGGCGTCGTCCCGGGGGTCGCTGCGGGCGTTGCTCACGGACGGGCGAGTTCGGCGGAGATGCGGGCCAGCTGGTCCAGGCGCTTTTCGAGGGTCGGGTGCGAGGAGAGCAGCCGGCTCAGGCTCTCCTTGGAGGAGAACGCGGGGACGAAGTAGAAGGCGTTGTACGGCTCCGCCTTGCGCAGGTCCTCGGTCGGGATGCGGGCCATCTGGCCGGTGACCTTGGTCAGGGCGGAGGCGAGCGCGGAGGGGCGGCCGGTGAGCAGGGCGGCGGTGCGGTCGGCGGAGAGCTCGCGGTAGCGGGAGAGCAGCCGGGTCAGCAGGAAGCTCAGCGCGTACACGACCGCGCTGACCAGCGGGATCAGCATGATCGCGATACCGATCGGGTCGTTGCTGCGGCTGTTGCGGGAGAGCCCGCCCCACAGGGCGACCCGGGTGATGATGCCGGCGAGCACACCGAGGAACGAGGCGATCGTCATGACGGCGACATCGCGGTGCGCGACGTGCGACATCTCGTGCGCGAGCACACCCTCCAGCTCCGAGGGCTCCAACCTGCGCAGAAGCCCGGTGGTGGCACAGACCAGGGCCGTCTTCTCGCTGCGGCCGGTCGCGAAGGCGTTCGGCACGTCGGTCTGCGCGATGGCCACGCGTGGCTTCGGCATATCGGCAAGAGCGCAGATCCGGTCGACCGCGCCGTGCAGCTCCGGCGCCTCCTCCGGGGTGACCTCACGGGCCCCCATGCTGAACGCCGCGATGCGGTCGCTGAACCAGAACTGCGCGATGAACATGCCGCCCACGAAGATCAGAACGATCGGCCAGGCGCCGCGCAGCACGGCCAGCAGTACGCCGACCAGGACCACGTACAACAGGCCGATCAGGAACATGGTGCCGACCATGCGTGTGGTCAGGCCGCTGTCCGGGGCGTAACGGGAACGGGGACGCGCGCCGTTGCGGGTGCGGGAAAGGGTTCGGCTCATTTTCGCCTCCAGTCACCCTGATGCCTTCCATCTTGCCCCTTTCACAAGGAACGCGGAGGCGATCGGGTGGCTCGAAATGCCCGCCCGGTCCGGCGGGCGGAAAATGGATCTCCCCGAGGACATTTGGCCGAACAACACCTAGACCCATTAGATGCCCGAGGCATCTAGTGGGCGGAGATCGGATAGGACTCCCCCATCTCTTTGCGAGGTCCGCCATGGCAGACGCCGAGACCGTCTCCTTTCCGCAGAACCGCACCTGTCCCTACGACCCGCCGACGGGATATCGCGAGCACCGGGGGCAGCGGCCCGTGTCTCCCGCCAGGCTCTTCGACGGCCGCACGGTGTGGCTGGTGACCGGGCACGCCGAGGCGCGTTCGCTCCTGGTGGACCAGCGGCTGTCGTCCGACCGGGAGAACCCCGCGTTCCCGTTCATCGCCGAGCGGATCGCTTCGAGCAGCCTGCGCCGCGTCGAACTGATCGGCGTCGACGACCCGGAGCACAACGTCCAGCGCCGGATGCTGATCCCGAGCTTCACGGTCAGGAGGACGGCCGCGCTCCGGCCGCAGATCCAGAAGACCGTGGACCGGCTGCTCGACGCGATGGCCGAGCAGGGCCCGCCGACCGATCTGGTCGACGCCTTCGCCCTGCCCGTACCGTCCATGGTCATCTGCGCCCTGCTCGGGGTCCCCTACGAGGACCACGAGTTCTTCGAGGCGCAGTCGCGCAAGCTGCTCCGCGGTCCGGCGGCCGCGGACATCGAGGCGGCGCGGGACGAGCTCGACAACTACTTCGGGGTGCTGATCGAGCAGAAGCGGGCCGCCCCCGGCGAGGGGCTGCTCGACGAGCTCATCGTCAAGCAGCTGGAGACGGGCGGAGTGGACCACGAGGAGCTGGTGCGGCTGGCCCAGATCCTGCTCGTCGCCGGGCACGAGACGACCGCGAACATGATCTCGCTCGGTACGTTGACGCTGCTCCAGCATCCCGATCAGCTGGCCCGGATGCGCGAGTCCGAGGGCCTGATGGGTTCGGCGGTCGAGGAACTGCTCCGCTTCCTGTCCATCGCCGACGGGATTTCCCGGGTGGCCGTCGAGGACATCGAGGTGGGCGGGGTGACCATCCGTGCGGGGGACGGGGTCATCCTGACCACGTCGGTGATCAACCGGGACGAGTCCGTCTACCCGTCCCCGGACGAACTGGACCTCGGCCGGAACGCGCGCAATCACGTCGCTTTCGGCTTCGGAGTCCATCAGTGCCTGGGCCAGAATCTGGCGAGGGCCGAGCTGGAGATCGCGCTGCCCGCGCTTTTCGAGCGTCTTCCCGGTCTGCGGCTCGCGGTACCCGCCGAGGAAATCCCGTTCAAGCCCGGCGACACCATCCAGGGGCTGCTCGAAATGCCCGTGACCTGGTGATCGGAAAATGGTGATCGGAATGCGACCGGAAGGCTCTGCCGTAATGCGGATCAATATCGACAAGGACCGGTGCATCGGCGCGGGCCAGTGCGCGCTCACCGCACCGAAGGTGTTCACCCAGGACGACGACGGGTTCAGCGAGCTGCTGCCCGGTTACGAGGAGGCCCTGGACGGCGCCACGGTGAAGGAGGCCGTCCGGGTCTGCCCGGTGCAGGCGATCACCCTCGGCTGACGTGCCGCCGGGCCGTGCCCGTACGGCAGGTTCCGTGCGGGCACGGGCGGACATGGGCCGGGGCGGGCCTCCGGCCCTACGGCCAGAGCAGTTCCCGGGTCCAGGCCGCGTCCCGCCCGCGGTAGCGCAGCCGGACGTGCCTGCGCGCCGCGTCGCCCTGGAAGAACTCGACCTCCCGCGCCCCGACCACGTACCGGGTCCAGCTCGCGACCTCTGCGTCCGGTTCGGACCGGGCCCGCTCCCAGGCGGCGTCGGCGGTGCGGGTCAGCTCCTCCAGCGAGCCCAGTACCTCGCTCTGCGAGCCGGTCAGCGCCGAGGCCAGCGCACCGGTCGAGCGGGCGTGCAGATCGGCGAGGCTCTCGTCGGGCGCGCACGCGGTGACCGGCCCCCGCACCCGTACCTGCCGGCCCTGCGCCGGCCAGTAGAAGCCGAGCGCCGCGTAGGGCCGGGCGGCGAGCTGGCGGCCCTTCGCACTGGTGCGGTGGGTGGCGAAGTGCCAGCCGCGCTCGTCCGCGTCGTGCAGCATCAGCGTCCGCACATCGGGGTGCCCCTCGTCGTCCGTCGTGGCCAGCGACATCGTGTGCGGCTCCACCTGCCCGGCGGCCACCGCCTCGGCGAACCAGCGGTGGAAGAGGGCGAGCGGGGTGGGCGGCGCGGCGGCCGGATCGAAGCCGGGGAGGTCCACGTCCCAGACACGCTGGGCATGGAGCAGGTCCAGGAAGCTCTGATGTGCGTCGGTCATGCCCCCATTGCAGCGCATGGCCGGTACGGGGCGGTCGGGACCGGTGGCACCGGTGATCGCCGCCCGGCGCGGTCCCCGGCCCCGGCGCATGGGCCTGATACCGGCCGGCCACGGAGCCCCGCCTGCTCACCCCCGCCCCAGCACCACCGTCCCCGACGAGCAGAACCAGCCGCCCGTCCCCGATGCCACCGCCAGTTCCGGAAGCCGGCCGCCCGCCTTGCGCACCTGGCGTCCGCCCGCCTCGCCGCGCAGCTGGCGTACCGCCTCCACCAGCAGGAACAGCCCGCGCATCCCGGGATGGCAGGCGGACAGGCCGCCGCCGTCGGTGTTCACCGGCAGCTCGCCGGTGAGCCCGGTCCGGCCCTTCTCCACGAACGCGCCGCCCTCGCCCTTGGCGCAGAAACCCAGGTCCTCCAGGGTCACCAGCGTCATGTAGGTGAACGCGTCGTAGAGCTCGGCGAGATCGATGTCCGCGGGCCGCACCCCGGCCCGCTCGAACGCCAGGCGGCCCGAGACCGCCGCCGGGGAGACCGTGAAGTCGTCCCACTCGGACATGGTGGAGTGCGAGACGTGCTCGCCCGTGCCGAGGATCCACACCGGTGCCTTCGCCGTGTCCGGTACGTACTCCTCGGCGGCCAGCAGCACCGCGCAGCCGCCGTCGCTGCGGATGCAGCAGTGCAGTTTGGTGAACGGGTCCGCGATCATCGGCCCCGACAGCACCTCGTCCACCGTGACCGGGTCCCGGAACATCGCGTCCGGGTTGGCCGCCGCGTTCGCCCGCGCCTGGACCGCGACCTCGGCGAGCTGCTCCAGGGTCGTCCCGTACTCGTGCATGTGGCGGCGGGCGGCCATCGCGTACTTGGCGATCAGCGAGTGCCCGTACGGCACCTCGAACTGGAGCGGGCCGCGCGCCCCGAAGGAGAGGTTGGAGGTCCGGCGGCCCGCCTTGATGTCCGCGCGCGCCGTCGAGCCGTACACCAGCAGTACGGCATTGGCGTGCCCCGCCGCGATGGCGTCCGCGGCATGGGCCGCCATCACCTCCCAGGTCGAGCCGCCGACCGCGGTGGAGTCCACCCAGGTCGGCTTCAGGCCCAGGTACTCGGCGACCTCGACCGGGGCGAGCGTGCCGAGTCCGGCGGAGGCGAAACCGTCGACGACGGACCGGTCCAGCCCCGAGTCGGCCAGCGCCCGACGGGCGGCCTGGGCGTGCAGGGCGTACGGCGTGGCCGTCTCGACGCGCCCGCAGTCGGCGAGGGATATGCCGACGACAGCGACCTTGCGGTGGGAAGAAGGCATGAATCTGACGGTACATCAGATCTGGATGCGGGGGCACTGTCCGGTGGGGCGGGGGTCTTCCGTCACCTCCCGTGCGCGACTCTGTGCATCTCGGGGATTCGGCCCTAGCATGACGCACCGTCAGATCAGGGGTTTCCGGCCCCTGAGGGGAAGGAGTCCGTCGATGGATGCCGCCTTCACCGCGGAACAGGACGAGATCCGCCGCACCTTGCGCGAACTGCTGGCCGCGCACTGCACACCCGACGACGTCAGGAACGCCGTGCGCACCGCCGACGGGTACGACGCGGAGCTGTGGCGGCGCCTCGCCCAGGACCTCGGGCTGCCCGGTCTCGCCCTCCCGCAGGAGTACGGAGGCGTCGGCTGCGGTCTCACCGAGCTCGCCGTCGCCTGCGAGGAGACGGGCCGCGCCCTGCTGCCCTCGCCCCTGATCGCCACCGCCGCGCTCGCCGCGCCCCTGATCGCCGCACTCGGCACCGACGCCCAGCGCACCGCCCTGCTGCCGCGCATCGCGGCCGGTGAGCTGACCGCGACCCTGGCCGTCCCCGGCGGTTCGCTCGCCACCGCCCTCGGTCTCACCGCCGACCCCGCCGACGGCACCTGGGCGGGCGGCGGCCGGGCGGGTGGCATGCAGGCCAGGCCGGTCGCCGGTGCGCGGGGCTGGCGGCTGTACGGGGAGGCCGCCCAGGTCCTCGACGGGCACAGCGCCGGGCTCCTCCTGGTCGCGGCCCACGCCGGAGGCTTCCCGCGCAGCCGTACGCTCCTGTTCCTGGTCCGCCCGGACACGGCGGCAGGAGCCGTCCGCACCCGGCTCACCTCGCTCGACGAGACCCGCACACAGGCCCGGATCGAACTCCGCGACACCGAGGCCGAACTCCTCGGCGCCGACGACACCGTGGACATCACCGGCGCCCTCGCCTCGGCCGGTCACCCGGCTGCCGCGCTGCTCGCCGCCCAGGCGGTGGGGGCGGCGGCGAGCGCGCTGGAGCGGACGGTCGAATACGTCGGGGCGCGCGAGCAGTTCGGCCGGGCGATCGGCTCCTTCCAGGCCGTGAAGCACCGCCTCGCCGACCTGTACGTACAGGTGCAGGCGGCCCGCTCCGCGGCGTACTACGCGGCCTGGGACCCGGCCGATGCCGGGGGGCTCGCCCTCGCCCAGGCGCTGGAGGCGCTCCGGACCACCACCGCCGAGGCCGTCCAGCTGCACGGCGGGCTCGGCTTCACCTGGGAGCACGAGGCGCATCTGTACTTCAAGCGGGCCGCGGCCGACGAACTGCTCTTCGGCCCCGTCCACGGGCTCCGCGACCACGCGGCGCAGCGGGCCGGGCTGTTCGCGGGATCGGCGAGGGAGCCGGCTGTTTCGGGGCCGGCCGGAAGGGCGGCGGTCTGATGGCGCCCGGCGTACGGCTGATCCAGAAGGTCTCCTCCACCCGCGCGTTCGCGAGGATCGCCCCGCATGTCGTCCCCGCCATGGACTGTACGGTGCACCGGCTCACCCGCGGCAAGGTGCTGCTCAGCTCCCGGATGCTGCCGGGGCTGATCCTGACGGTGCCGGGGGCGAGGAGCGGGCAGCTCAGAACCACTCCGCTGGCCTGCATGCCCGAGGGCGGGGCGGAGCAGAGCTGGATTCTGGTCGGCAGCAACTTCGGCCGTACGGGGCACCCGGCCTGGACCGCGAATCTGCTGGCCGGTCCCGACGAGGCGGTCGTCAACTGGCAGGGCCGGGACATTCCGGTGCACGCCACGCTGCTGGAGGGTGCCGAGCGGGACGAGGTGTGGCGGGCGGCGCTGAAGTTCTGGCCGCCTTACGCGACTTACCAGGAGCGGGTCGACCGGGAGATCCGGCTCTTCAGACTGCGCGTGCGCGGCGGCTCCTGAGCGGGGCGACGCCTGGACGTGGCGGATCCCGACACGGTCCGGGTGCACCGACGGCGGACCACATGCGTGGCCCGCCGTCGGTGAGACAGGACCTGGGGCGCCCGGGACGGCCGCGCGATACCCCGGTGGGGGTGGGGCCGTCGGCGCCGGTGCTACCTCGTCGGCTTCCTGCCGGTGATGCCCAGATGCACCAACAGGGCGAGGTTCGGCTTGAGTTCGGCCTGCTTCACGCCCCAGGTCGTAAAGCCCTTCTGGTGCGAGGCGACGGCGGCCAGCATCGCGACCAGCGAGCCCGCCATCGCCGCGGCGCTGACCTCCTTGTCGACCTTGCCCTTGGCCTGGAGCTCCTTCACCGAATCGGTGAGGGAGTTGGTGACCGAGTTCAGGATCTTCATGCGGATCTTGTAGAACCGCTTGTCGCCCTCGGCCGCACCGAGGTCGACCACGCGCAGGATCGCGTCGTGGTGCCGCCAGAAGTCGAGGAATCCCTCGACCAGTTCTTCGGCTGTCTGCCAGCCGGCCTTGCCGACCCAGGAGCGGCCGGCGACCAGTTCGGTCAACCCGGCGCCCTCCTTGGCCATTTCCTCGGCGATCTCGAGGACGGCGCCCTCGACGTCGGGGAAGTACTGGTAGAAGGTCGCGGGTGAAGTCCCCGCCTTCCGGGCGACGTCGATGACTTTGACGTCCCGGTACGGTGAGGAGCTGAGCATCTCGCTGAGGCAGTCGAGCAGCTTCTGCCGCGTCGCCTGTCCGCGTCGACCGGCCACGCGGCCGTCGACGGTGCGCACTTGTCCTGTCATGCCGTCAGCTTACCGAGGGGTGATCGGAGCGCGATTCGGCCGACTGCAAATGGGGATCACCGCAGACACGGTGGGGGGAGTGGCCGGATTTCGACGTATGCGCCCCTGAGCTGAACCACGGAGCGATAAATCTTATCAACAGCCTGTGGATAACTTCGGTGGATAACTTTCCGTGATGCCGTGAGCATCGAAGTCATCCGTCGAGATTTATCGAAAATCAGTTCGATGATGACGGGTCGGGGCGCGACGAACGCGACCCGCGGTTACGTTTGCTGTGACGAGCGTCACTGCCATGAATCGCGAGCGACGCGTGATCACGGAAGGACCCGGGCCCATGGCCGCATTCGCGCGATCCGCGCCGTGCTGGGTGGATGTGCAGCTTCCCGACCTGGAAGCGGGTAAGCGCTTCTACGGCGAGCTGTTCGGCTGGACCTTCCGGGCCGGCGAGGGACCGTACGCGGACGCCTACAGCGGCGGGAAGCTCGTCGCCGCGCTCGCCGCCAAGCAGGACGGCCGGATGCCCACCGCCTGGGGGATCTACTTCGCCACCGACGACATCGTCGCGTCCGTCGCCCGGATCAGGGAGGCGGGCGGCCAGGTGATCACCGAGCCGGTCCGGGCCGGCCGGGCCGGAGTCCTCGCCCAGGCGGCCGACCCCGGCGGAGCGGTCTTCGGGCTCTGGCAGGCCGGTGACCGCGAGGGTTTCCAGAAGCAGAACGAGCCCGGCTCCTTCTGCTGGACCGAGGTCCACACCCGCCGGAAGGACCGGGTGGACGCCTTCTACGAGGAGGTCTTCGGCTTCCAGGGCACCGACCTCGCCGAGGAGACCGACCTCGCCCAGGACACCGGACCCGGCTCGGACACCGGACCCGGCTCGGACGCCGAATCCGGCGGATCCGGCGCGGCCGGGCCCGTTCCCGCCTTCCGGATGTGGTCCCCGGCGGGCACCGAGCCCGGCCCGGACACCGCGGTCGGCGGCCGCAGCGTCATCACCGACGCCTTCCCGGCGGAGCTGCCCAGCTACTTCCTCGATTACTTCGCCGTCGAGGACTGCAACAGCGCGGCCGGGCACGCCGTACGCCTCGGCGGCCGGATCTCCGCGCCGCCGTTCGACATCCCGTACGGGCGGATGGCGGTCCTCCAGGACGATCAGGGCGCCGTCTTCGCCGTACTTCAGCCCCCTGTGTCCGAGAACGGGGCAGAGTGAGCTGTGACACCCCGATCCGCCCCCGGGTTCGCAACCAGGGCCTCAGCCAGGAAGAATCGGGGGTGCGCACCGCCGGGTGGTGCCCAGTGGTGAGACGCCGTACAGGGCGGGTTTTCGCGGGCTTCTGTTCCTGAGGTCCGTACGGGGAGGTGGCAGGGCAAGTGGTGGAGCAGCTGACGCAGCACGACCCGAGGCGGATCGGCCCGTTCGAGGTGCTGGGACGGCTCGGGGCCGGCGGCATGGGGCTGGTCTATCTCGCCCGCTCGGCTTCGGGCCGGCGCGTGGCGATCAAGACGGTCCGCACGGAGCTCGCCGAGGACCAGCTGTTCCGGGTCCGCTTCACGCGCGAGGTGGAGGCCGCCCGCGCCGTCAGCGGCTTCTACACGGCCGCGGTGGTGGACGCCGACCCGCGCGCCGCCGTGCCGTGGCTGGCCACCGCCTATGTGCCGGCGCCCTCGCTGGAAGAGATAGTGAGTGAGTGCGGGCCCATGCCGGTCCAGGCGGTGCGCTGGCTGGCCGCCGGTATCGCGGAGGCACTGCAGTCGATCCACGGAGCGGGGCTCGTCCACCGCGACATGAAGCCGTCGAACGTGCTCGTGGTCGAGGACGGCCCCCGGGTGATCGACTTCGGGATCGCGTCCGGTGTCTCCAACACCCGGCTGACCATGACGAACGTCGCCGTGGGCACGCCCGCCTACATGTCGCCCGAACAGGCCAGGGACTCGCGCAGCGTCACCGGCGCCAGCGACATCTTCTCGCTCGGCTCCACCCTCGTCTTCGCCGCCACCGGCCATGCGCCCTTCCACGGCGCCAACCCCGTCGAGACGGTCTTCATGCTGCTGCGCGAGGGCCCCGACCTGGAGGGCCTGCCCGGCGAACTGCGGCCGCTGATCGAGTCCTGCATGCAGATGGACGCCGGGCTGCGACCCACCCCCGCCGACCTCCAGGCCCAGCTCGCCCCGCATCTCTTCGCCTCCGGCGGCGACGACAGCGGTACGGCCTCCGCGTGGCTGCCGACCTCCGCCACCGCGATGATCGAGCAGCGCCGCGGCGGCCGGAAGACCGCCGCGCCCGCCCCGGTGCCGCCGCCGCCCCCGCAGCCGCCGGGCCCCGAGCGGGACGCCGCCTGGCGCAGCGGCGGTGACCTGCGCTCCCCGGCCGCCGGACCGCGGCCCGGCCCGGCTTCCGCGCCCGACGCGGGCGGTCCGGTGCGGCTGCCCGGTGCGAAGGTGCCGATCGGCCCCGGCCCGCGCGCCCAGGACGTACGGGCCGCCGCCACGGCCACCGCGGACGCCGGCCCCGCGACCGGCTGGGTGCGCCCGCCCGCCGGGGTGAACGGCTCCGTCCCGGCCGCCCCCGTGCCCGGACCCGCGCAACCGCCGGAGCCCCCGCCCGGCCCGGACCGCTGGCGGCCCTGGCGGTTCCGGATGTCCAACGACGTCTGGGGCACCCCCGTCGTCGCCGGGGACCTCCTCTACGTCACGTCGTTCGAGGTGCACGCCCTGGACGTCGGCAACGGGCGCCGCCGGTTCAAGACCCGGGACGTCGCCTGGGTGATGGCCGTCGAGGGCGGCCGCATCCACGCCTCCGACGGGCCGTCCCTGTACGCCCTGGACGCGGCGACCGGCGCCGAGCGGTGGCGGCTCCAGACGGACGCCTGGGTCTACTCCCTCAAGGCCGACCGCGGCACCGTCGTCACCGGCACCCGGGGCGGCGGCGTCCAGGCCTGGGAGGCCTCCACGGGCGAGAAGCTGTGGGAGAGCGGCGGTGTGCAGACCGACTTCGAGACGGCGGAGGCCGGCCCCGTGGTCCACGAGGGCACGGTCTACCTCTGGCAGAACGCCCGGCTGCGCGCCGTCGACGCCCGTACCGGCATCGAGCGCTGGTCGTACCCCATCGGCGACGCGGCCTCCTGCGGCGGTGTGCCGGTCCGGGTGACCGCGGCCCCGGACGGCTTCGTCTACGTCAGCGCCGGGGCCCGGGTCCTGGCCGTGGACAACGTGTCCGGGCATGTGCGCTGGCACTTCGAGTCGCCCGCCGTCTTCCTCTCCCCGCCCGCCTTCGCGCCCGGCCCCGCCGTCACCGGCGGCGGTGTGTACCTCGCCGACTACCTCGGCACGGTGTACGCGATCGACGCCTCGACCGGCAAGGACCGCTGGCGCATCGCCACGGAGGCCCGCCAGTCGATCGAACCGGTCCTGGTGACGGCCGGGAACGTCCATGTCGGCAGCGGCAGCGCGCTGTACACGCTCGACGCGGTCACCGGCACCCCGAAGTGGCGGTTCGCGGCGGGCGGCGAGGTGGTGGGCGCCCCGGTGGTCGCCGACGGCCGGGTCCACTTCGGCTCCGCCGACCACGTCCTGTACACCCTGGACGCGGCGGGCGGCCAGCTCCGCTGGAAGCTGGCGACGGGCGGCGAGATCACGGGGTCGCCGGTGGCGCAGGGCGGCGTCGTGTACGCGTGCAGCAAGGACCGCTGCGTGTACGCGCTGGACGCTCTGAAGGGCACGGGTACGGGCGGCCGGGCCAGGACGTAGGCGCCGCGACGGGCCTCAGCGGCGTGGGCGCCCGTCCTCGTCGGGGCCCCTGTCCGGGCCCGCGTCCGGGTGGTGGGCCGCCGGGTCCGGCCCCGTGTACAGCTCCGGCTCGGGCTCCGGCAGCGTGCTCGTCTGCACGGACGGCCCCGGTTCCTGCGTCGGCGGCCAGGTGTCCGGGTTCTCCGATCCGGGCGCCGCGTACGGCCGGTCGTGTGTCGCGCGAGCGGGCCGCCGCCCGGACATCACCGCCGCACCCACCAGCAGCAGCACCCCGCCCGCAGCCGCCTCGGCCACGCCCCACCGCAGCCCGGAACCGTCGCCCGCGACGGCCAGACTGCCCAGCGCCTGCCCCTGGCGCACCATCCACAGCACGGTGAACCCGAGCACCACCACACCCGCGGCCGCCACCAGCAGCCGCGACCGCAGCACCACACCGGCCACCGTCAGCAGGGCGGCGAAGAGGAACGCGAGCAGGATCGAGCCCAGCGGACCGGGCCGGCCCGGTCCGATGCCGGTGAACAGCTCCTCGATCCGGTAGTGACGCCCGAGGCGACCGTCGTACCAGTCACGGAAGGGGCTCAGCACGGCGGCCGCCGCTCCGGCGAGAGCGAGCACCGAGCCCAGGACGTTGCGGATCATCATCGGCCTCCTGCGCGTGCGCGGACCGGCGTCACAGCTCTGCACCGCTCTCGGCCTCGACGCTACGCCGGGGCCCTGGCCCTCGCCACCTTGAGCTACCGTGACGCACGGTCGTTCGACAACTGCAGAAATGGACAACAACACAAGGGGGGCTGCATCGATGATGCGGCAGCACATAAAGCTTTCCGCGGTACTGGTCGTGGTGGTTCTCGCCCTCACCGGCTTCTCCACCTCCAGCCACGGCGGCCGCAGCGGCAAGAGCAAGAGCCACGGGTCGAGCAGCAGCAGCGGCGGTGGCTGCTCCAACTCCAAGAAGAGCAACGGCAGCTACCACAGCAGCGACTACGACGACGATGACTACGACTCGTCGAGCAGTTCCTCCGGCGGTACGGACTACGCGACGCAGACCCCGAGCGCCACGGCGTCCGACGCGCCCCGGGCGTACGTCTTCCGCTGCGCCCAGCCCCGCAAGGGCAAGCGCAAGGCCGTCACCACCTCCGCCGTCAGGCTCACCGCCAACGCCTCCGGCTCCCACACGTACACGGTCGACGTGACCTTCCTCGACGCACGTGGCAAGACCGTCGACACCGGTTACACCACCGTGGACGCCGAGGGCGGCCAGACCGTGACCCTCTCCGTGCCGATGGACAGCCCGCGCAAGGTCTCCAAGGTGAAGAAGTGCCGCGTCGAAGCCGAGATGAGCTACTGACCCACCGACCTGCCGGTCCGTCGGCCGGCCCCCGGGCGGTCCATCAGCGTGTCCGGAATTCGCCCGCGCCCCGACCCCGGAACAGTTCGGCCTGCCGCTCCGGCGGCAGATTGCCGAGTGCGATGAGGTGCGGGGCGTGGGCCATGGCCTGCGCCCTGGCCGCCTCCCGCGCGGACCACACCGCCCGCACCGTCCCCTGCACCGCCCCGGTCGGGTACGAGGCGATCACGCCCGCCGCCCGCAGCGCCGCGTCCACCGCGCCGCCGGGCGCCGTCACCTCGCTGACCAGCCCGGTCTCGTACGCACGACGGGCCGAGACCCGCTCGGCGGTCCCCATCAGCGACATCCGGGCCACCTCGCCGAACGGCATCCGCTGCGCCATGGAGATCGCCTCGTACGCGCTGACCATGCCGTACGTCGTGTGCGGGTCGAAGAACGTCGCCTCCTCGGACGCGATCACGAACTCCGCCTCGCCCAGCAGATAGAACGCCCCGCCGCAGGCCATCCCCTCCACGGCCGCGATCACCGGCTTCCACAGGTCGTTGGCCTTCGGCCCGATCGTGAGCAGCGGATCGTCGATCGTGTACGGGGACGAGGGCTGCGGCACGTCCACGTCCCGGTCGATCCCCGTGCAGAAGGCCCGGCCGCCCGCACCGGTGAGGACCACCGCCCGCACCCCGTCGTCGAAGCGGAACGCCCTCCAGACGGCGGCCAGTTCGGTGGCCGTGGCCAGGTCGATCGCGTTGAGTCTGGCGGGCCGGTCGAGGGTGACGAGCGCGACCCCGGTCTCCTTGTCCGTCTCCGTGCGCAACGCCATCGCCCTCACCGCTCCAGCAGCCAGCGCACCAGGGTCACCCCGGGACCGGCCGGGCAGAACACCGCCCGCACCGGGGCACCGATCCGCAGCCGCCCCGGATCGACCGAGTCCAGCGGGGCGTCCGGACCGCTCACCACATTCCCCACCAGCCGGATCCGCGGCGCGTCCGCCAGCTCGACCACGACGGCGTTGTACGGGGCCTGCGCGGCGTACGCGGGCAGCAGCGGCGGATGCGGCAGCACGTAGGACCAGATGCGGCCGCGTCCGCTCATCGGCCGCCACTCGCTCTCGAAGGACTGGCAGTGCGGGCAGCACGGCCGGGGCGGGAAGCGGAGCCGTCCGCACTCCTGGGCGGCGCACGCCTGGACGCGGAGTTCGCCGCGGGCCGCGTACTCCCAGAAGGGGGCGTCGTCCTCGTCCACGACGGGCAGCAGCAGTCCATCCATGCCGGTCAACTCCTCAACTCCTCAGCAGTACGGCGGACGTGGGCACGCCCTCACCGGCGGTGACCAGGCACGTCCCGGCGTCCGGGACCTGGGCGGTGGAGACGCCGCGCAGCTGCTTGACGCCCTCGTTGATCAGGTTGAAGCCGTGCACATACGCCTCGCTGAGCCCGCCGCCCCCGGTGTTGATCGGCAGCCGCCCGCCGCTCTCCAGCGCCCCGCCCTCGGTGAACGCGGCGCCCTCGCCGCGCCCGCAGAAGCCGTATCCCTCCAGGGAGAGCGGGATGAGCGGGGTGAACGCGTCGTAGATCTGCGCCACATCGACATCGTCCGGGCCGAAGTCGGCCTGCTTCCACAGCTGCCGGGCGGCCGTCCAGGCGGGCCCACTGAGCGGGTCGTCGTTCCAGTAGTTGACCATCCCGTGGTGCTGGGCGGGCAGCCCCTGGGCGACGGAGTGGATGTAGACGGGCTTCTGCCGGCAGTCCCGGGCCCGCTCCGCGGAGACGATGACGCAGGCCAGCGCCCCGTCCGTCTCCAGGCAGTTGTCGAAGAGGCAGAGCGGCTCGCTGATCCAGCGCGAGGTCATATACATGTCGCGGGTCAGCGGCCGCTCGTACATCACCGCGTCCGGGTTCTGGTTGGCGCGGTTGCGGCAGGCGAGGGCGACGTTGAAGAGGTGGTCGCGGGTCGCCCCGTACTCGTGCATGTACCGACGGGTCAGCATCCCGATCTCGTCGGCCGGCCGCAGCAGCCCGTACGGGCGGGTCCACTGGGCGGGGGTGGGCAGCTGCACGGCGGTGTTCTTCCAGGGCCGGGGCCCCGAACCCCGCTTCCGCGACCGCCAGGCGACCCCGACGCCCGCCTGCCCCGTCGCCACCGCGGCGGCGAGATGCGCGATCGTCGCGCAGGAGCCGCCGCCCCCGTACCCCACCTTGCTGAAGAAGGTGACATCGCCCGCCCCGATCGCCTTGGCGACCTCGACCTCGTCGGTCTCCTCCATCGTGTACGAGGCGAACGCGTCCACCTCCGACGCGGCGATGCCCGCGTCGTCGAGCGCCGCGACGATGGCCCGGCAGGCCAAGGTCTTCTCGGACTCCGGCAGTTGTTTCGCGAAGGCCGTCTGTCCTATGCCGGCTATCGCCGTCGCGTCCTTGAGTGCCGTCACCGCCACCTCCCAGGCCGTCATGACTGCTGACAGCGGCTGAGGCTACAGCTAATCTGACGGATAGTCAGCTACTGCGTCAGGGAGGCGAACGATGCGCGGCGACGAGGAGTGGGGCAGCATCCCGAAGCTGGTCCGGGCGGCGGCGCGGCGGTACGGGGACCGGGAGGCCGTCGTCGAGGGCCGCACCCGGATCTCGTACGCCGAACTCGGCGAGCGCGTGGAGCGGGCCGCCGCCGCGTGCATGGCCTCGGGCGTCGAGCCGGGGGACCGGGTCGCGGTCTGGGCCCCGAACACCCTGGACTGGATCGTCTCGGCGCTGGGGGCGGTGACGGCCGGCGCGGTCCTCGTCCCCCTCAACACCCGCTTCAAGGGCAGCGAAGCGGCGTACATCCTGCAACGCAGCCGGGCGAAGCTCCTCTTCGTCACCGGCACCTTCCTCGGCACCTCGTACGTGGCGTCGCTGCGCCGGGCGGGGGCCGAACTCCCCTGCCTGGAGACGGTGGTGGTGCTGGCGGACGCCGCCCCCGACGACTACGTCACCTGGAAGGACTTCCTGGCGGCGGGGGAGGGAGTCTCCGGCGCGGCGGTACGCTCCCGGGCCGACGCGATCGCCCCCTCGGCCCCCTCCGACATCATCTACACCTCGGGCACCACGGGCCGGCCCAAGGGTGCCGTCATCACCCACGCCCAGACGCTGCGCTGCTACGCGATCTGGAGCGAGCTGGCGGATCTGCGCGAGGGCGACCGCTATCTGATCGTGAACCCGTTCTTCCACACCTTCGGCTACAAGGCTGGCATCATCGCCTGCCTGATGCGGGGCGCCACGATGGTCCCGCAACCGGTCTTCAACGTGGACACGGTCCTGGCCAACATCGCCGCCGAACGCATCTCGGTGCTGCCCGGCCCGCCCACCCTCCACCAGTCCCTCCTGGACCACCCGGCGCGCTCCGCCCACGACCTCTCCGCCCTGCGCCTGGTGGTGACGGGCGCGGCGGTGGTCCCGCTGAAACTGGTGGAACGCCTGCGCACCGAGCTCCGCATCACCACCGTCCTCACCGCGTACGGCCTCTCCGAGGCGAGCGGCATCGTCACGATGTGCCGCCGCGGCGACCCCGCCGGGACGATCGCCTCGACGTCCGGCCGGGCGATCCCGGACACCGAGATCTGCGTCCTGGCCGACCCCGGCCTGCCCGGCGAGGTGCTGGTCCGCGGCTTCCACGTGATGCAGGGCTACTTCGAGGACCCGGAGACCACGGCCGCCGCGATCACCCCCGACGGCTGGCTCCGCACCGGCGACGTGGGCGTCCTCGACGAGGCGGGCAACCTGCGGATCACCGACCGGATCAAGGACATGTTCATCGTCGGCGGCTTCAACGCGTACCCGGCCGAGATAGAACAGCTCCTCGGCCTGCACCCGGACGTGGCCGACGTCGCGGTGATCGGCGTCCCCGACCCCCGCCTCGGCGAGGTGGGCAAGGCGTACGCGGTGCGGCGGCCGGGCGCGACGCTGACGGCGGACGACCTGATCGCCTGGTCCCGCCGCGAGATGGCGAACTACAAGGTCCCCAGGGCGGTGGAGTTCGTGACCGAGCTGCCGCGCAACGCGAGCGGCAAGGTGGTGAAGGGGGAGCTGCGGGGACGGGCGGGCTGAGGTTCAGGACGCTCCGGGGCTCTCGACGGGCAGCCTCAGCGACAGTGCGGATTCGATGAGCCGTTTGTCATATGCGACGAAGGCGACGAGGGCCTGTCCCAGCCCTTGCGCCGCGGCGAGGTGCAGCGCATCGAGCGAGCGGAGGCGGTTGCCTGGGGACAGCTGTCCGGCACGGTCGAAGAGGAGGGGTGGCATTCGCACGAGGGCACTTTCGTCGAGCCACTCCTCGGCCTCGGCGGTGACATCAGCGCTCGCTCCGACGGCGTGCAGAGCGCGCCCGACCTCGGTGCGAGTGAGGTCGCAGGTGAGGACGGTGGCGGAGCCGTGGGTGGAGAGCCACGCCTTGAGTGCCACGGTCTCGGCTTCCTCCTTGAAGAGCTTGAGCGCGGCGGACGTGTCCAGATAGATGAAACGCATCAGCACCCGTCGCCTCCGTCCTGGTCGTCGCGCAGCTCCTCCAGAGCCTGTGCGAGCGGCATGTCACCGACGGCAGAAGGCGCGGTCCGCATGCGTGCTGTCTGTGTGGCGGTGCGCGCGCGGCTGAGCTCCGTGAGATCGATGAGCCCGTCGGCGACAGCCTGGTTGATCGCTTCCTCGGCCGGATCCGGAGGCACTATCCGTGCCACGGTCCGGCCGTGACGGGTGACGGTGAAGGTCTCCCCGTGTTCCAGTCGCACGAGTACGGCGGCGGCATTCCGCTGCAGATCGCGGACGGTGATCCGGGTGTCCCGGTCGTGCTCTTCGCTGTCCATGCCGCACAGGATACGAGCATGTGCGACAGCTCGCCATAATGTGCGGCGGGGCTGGGGCGCTGCGAGATCGAGCGGTGATTCGACGCTTGGGGGGTAGGTGTGAAGCCGCCCGGCGGCGCTGATCCGGAAGCTGTAACGGGTGCACAGGACGGGGTTCGGTTGTGCCCGTGGTCAGTTTCTGTCGCGTAACGTCGGACTTTCTCCGCCGCCACACGGCGGTGACCTGCGGTGAGTAGCCTGCTGTCCTTCTTCGACGAGCACGGCGGCCGAGGTAATGACAGGGAGGTCGGCGTCGAGGGTTGCCCCCAGCCATCTCTGGAACTCCCGGCCTCGCTGAACCGCCTGTGCGAGTCGCTCGCTGTTGAGTACCGGTGCGCCGCTCACGTCGCAGTTCTTGCATCGGGTGGGCCACTCGTAGTGCGGGTGCGGCTCAGTCGGCGTGGGTGTCGTCCCGCGGGGTGACCACGGTGGCGTGGGTGTCGCTGGTCGCGTGCGTGTCGGCCGACACCGGGGTGGCTGCGCCGAGGCCGAGGGCACGGTGAACGCGGCGGCGACGAGCGTCTTTTTTGTGCGGGTTGTTCCGACTCCTGTGATGGGAGCGAGCATCTGGACGTGAAGCGATGCCAGTGAAAGGGGGGGGCGATGCCGGTACCCCTCCGGCAGGAAGCGGTCGAACGTTGGTGCGATTGCGCTGATCGCATGCGCGCGGACACGCAGCGGCCGCGACGGCTCCCCCTCCGCGCCGCCGCGGCCGCTCCCCCGTACCCCCGTCGATGTGCGGTATCAGCGCGGATCCGCCCCGGTCATGTGGCTGTCCATGGGCTTGATCTCGGGTTCGCCGGTCATGTGGCTGTCCATGGGCTTGATCTTGGGTTCGCCGGTCATGTGGCTGTCCAGCGGCTTGATCGCGGGCTCGCTCGTCATGTGGCTGTCCGCGGGCTTGGTGTCACCCGTCGTGCCGGGCGTCGGCACCTGAATCTTCTTGTCGTCACTCATGTCGTGAACTCCGTTGCTCGGTGCATGAATAGGCGGCGAAACCCGTCCAGCTGCTCCCCCGTGGGCTGCCGGACGGGCTGCTCAGAGCCGTTCACCTTAGTGCTCTGTTCCGACTGCCGACTCGTCTGCCCCCCGACGCGACGCATCGACAGGTACGAGAGTGTCAGTGGGCGATAAACGAATGATGAACGCTCGTCAGCTCCTGCGAGGGGCAGAGACAGGACCGAGCAGACGCTTGACGGCCTCGGCTTCAGGGGCTTTCAGCTGATCGAAGACCGAAAGGGCCTCCTGCCAGCACACTTTGGCACGATCTGCCTGTCCGATGCCCTGAAGAGCCCTCCCCAGCACGGTCAGCACGTTGGCGCGACGCCACTCACCCCCTACGTGCAGCAACACCGTCAGTGCCTGCTCGGCGAGGCCGGCGGCCCGGGCGGACCGCCCCGCGTCGAGATGGACCTCGGCCAGACGGAAGAGAGTCATGCCTTCCCACAGCCTCTGCCGGCTGTCCCTGAAGACGGAGAGCGCTTCGGACAGCCGGTCCTGGGCTTCGTCCTGCCGACCGGCCCGGGCCAGTGCGAGGCCCAGGGCGTAGCGACCGTTGGCCAGCCGCAGCGTGAGCCCCATGCGGTTGTAGAGGGCGACGCCCTCGCTGGCGAGTTCCACCGCACTCGTCGTGTGCCCTATGGCCAGATGGACCCGGGACAGGTTGCACAGGGCGCTTGCTTCGCCCGGCTGATTGGCGTCGGCCCGGAACGCGGCGATGGTCTGCTGGAGAAGGGCCTCGGCTTCATCGAGCCGGTTACGGTACCCGGCGATGATTCCCAGTTCGTTCGGGGCATTGCAGTGGGTCCACACATCGTCGGTCGACGGAGCGAGCTGCATGGCCCTGCGTGCTTCGTCGTCGGCCTGGTCGAAACGGCCGGCGGTGCTGTGCACCTGGGCGAGCGTCGTCCGCGCCCGGGCCTCGGAGCGAGGGTCGCCCGCAGATGCCGCGGCATCCCTCACCGCTGTGGCCACCGACTCGAACTGGCGGGAGTTGGCGCCCGACTCCGCAAGGTCCTTGGAGGCCATCAGTAGATCCACGCTGCGGCGGATGGCTCCGGCAGCGGCTGACTGCTGGGCGCATGCCAGGAGGGGACTGGCCTCGGAGTAGAGCCAGTCGAGCGCATGCTCATGCTTGGTGAACGAAAGCCCCTTGTACCCGGTGGGCTCCAGATGGCTGACCGTGCGGTCCCCCGGCCGCTCCAGCGCGTACACCCCCGCCGCCGTCGCCAGGTAGAAGTCCAGCAGCCGCGACAGCGCCGCCTCCCGCTCCTCCTGGGGCTCCTCGTCGCGCTCGGCGCACGAACGCGCGTAGAGGCGCACGAGGTCGTGGTAGCGGTAGCGGCCGGGGGCCGCGGACTCCAGGAGGCTGGTGTCCACCAGTGCCTCCAGCAGGTCCTCCGCCGCGTGGGTCTCCAGGTTGAGCACGGCCGCCGCCGCGGCGAGGGAGATGTCGGGGCCGTCGGCCAGGCCGAGGAGGCGGAAGGCGCGGGCCTGGGCGGGCTCCAGCTGGCCGTAGCCGAGTTCGAAGGTGGCCTTCACCGCGAGATCGCCCGCCTGGAGCTCGTCCAGGCGGCGGCGTTCGTCGGCGAGCTTGGCGGCCAGGACGGAGACCGTCCAGGTGCGGCGGGCGGCCAGGCGGGAGGCGGCGATGCGGATGGCCAGGGGGAGGAAGCCGCAGGCGGCGACCACGTCCAGGGCGGCCTCGCGCTCCGAGTTGATGCGTTCCTCGCCCGCGATGCGGGTGAAGAGCTGGAGCGCCTCCTCGGGGGACATCACGTCCAGGTCGACCAGATGGGAACCGGCCAGGTCGACCATCCGGACGCGGCTGGTGATCAGCGCCGCGCAGCCCGCGGTGCCGGGGAGCAGGGGACGGACCTGCGCCGCGTCGTGGGCGTTGTCGAGGAGGACCAGGATGCGGCGGCCGTCGAGCGTGGAGCGGTACAGGGCGGCGCGTTCGTCCAGGGAGTCGGGGATCGCCGAGTCCGCGGTGCCCAGCGCGCGCAGGAACGCCCCGAGGACCGTCTCCGGCTCCGCCGCCCGCGCGCCCGCGCCCTGGAGGTCCACGTACAGCTGCCCGTCCGGGAAGTGCTGGCGCGCCTGGTGGGCGACGTGTACGGCGAGGGTGGTCTTGCCGACGCCGCCGATGCCGGCCAGCGCCGAGACGGCCATCACCGAACCCTCGGCGGTCGCCAGCCGGTTGCCCAGTTCGCGTACGAAGGAGGCGCGGCCGGTGAAGTCCGGGACGGTGGCCGGGAGCTGGGCGGGGCGCACCGGCGCGGGAGCCGGGGCCGGTTCGTCCGCGGGGCGGGCGAGTTCCTCGTCGGCCCGCAGGATGCGCTGCTGGAGCTGGGCGAGCTCGGGGCGCGGGTCGACGCCCAGTTCGTCGGCGAGCAGCCGGCGGGTGTCCGCGTAGACGGCCAGCGCCTCGGCCTGACGGCCGCTGCGGTACAGGGCGATCATCAGGAGTTCGCGCAGCCGTTCCCGCAGGGGGTGCGCGGCGGTGAGCGCGGTCAGCTCGGAGACCGCCTCCGCGTGGCAGCCGACCTCCAGGTCCAGGTCCAGGCGGGTCTCGGTGAGCTGGAGCCGCCACTCCTCCAGCCGGGTGCGCTGGTTCTCGGCGTACGGTCCGGGCACGGAGGCCAGGGCCTCGCCGTCCCACAGCCCGAGCGCCTTGTTGAGGAGGGTCCGGGCCTGGGCGCGGTCGCCGGACGCGCGGGCCTTGTCCGCTTCGGCCGCCAGCTCCTGGGCCACCGTCACGTCGAGGGCGTCGTGGCCGGCCCGGATCGCGTATCCGCCGGCGTCGCTGACCAGCGTCTGCGGGTCGAGGACCTTGCGGAGCCGGGAGGCATAGGTGCGTATGGCGGCGAGCGCCTGCGAGGGCGGCTCGTCGCCCCAGATGGCGTCGATGAGTTCGGCGGCGGTGGCCGTGCGGCCGTCGCGCAGGAGCAGCGCAGCCAGCAGGGCCCGCTGCTGCGGCGAACCGGACGGCAGCGCTTCGCCGTCCCGCCGTGCCCGTACCGGACCGAGCACGGAAAAACGCAGATCGACGCTGCCCGCCGACCGCTGATGCGGAGCGCGCTGCTCCGGAACACGCACGTGTGACCCGTGGTCACGGTCCATTGCTGCCCCCTGCCCTGCTCGCCCCGCCGGTGTCGCCCATCGTGCTGTCGCTGCCTGCCTGGATATGCCCGCCCATGTGCCGGTCCGGGGCGGGTGGATCCGGATTGCTCGGTACCGCTGGTATCGCGCTCAACAGTCTGCCTTGTCTTGGGCAGGCACGTCAGCAGTGGGTGACTCTCTGCACAAGCCCTCGACAACGATTGAGGAACGGGGTCCGGTCGAGATTACTGACGGTTCGTCAGATCGGCGCTACCGTGGAGAACATGGAGACCTTCCCGAAGATCATCTCGGTGGACGACCACACGGTGGAGCCCGCTCATGTCTGGCGGGACCGGCTCCCGTCCAAGTACCTCGACCGCGGCCCGCGGATCGTCCGCGCACCGCTCAAGGAAATGACCTTCATGGGCGGGAAGTTCGCGCCCGTGATGGGTGCGAAGGGCGATGACGGGCCGATCGGCGACTGGTGGGTGTACGAGGATCTGCACCGCCCGCTCACCCGGCTCGACACCGCGGTCGGCTACGACCGGGACGAGATCAAGCTGGAGATCATCACGTACGAGCAGATGCGTCCGGGTTCGTTCTCGGTGCCCGAACGTCTCGCGGACATGGACGTCAACCACGTCCAGTCCGCGCTCTGCTTCCCCACCTTCCCGCGTTTCTGCGGCCAGACCTTCACCGAAGCGAAGGACCGCGAGCTGGGGCTGCTCGGAGTGCGCGCGTACAACGACTGGATGGTCGAGGAGTGGTGCGGGCCCGAGGCGCGGGGCCGGCTCATACCGCTCACCCTGATCCCGCTCTGGGACGCCCGGCTGGCCGCCGAGGAGGTCCGGCGCAACGCGGCGCGCGGCGTGCGAGCGGTGGCGTTCTCCGAGATACCCCCGCATCTCGGACTGCCGTCGATTCACACGGACGAGTGGGATCCCTTCCTGCAGGCCTGTGACGAGACGGGGACGGTGATCGCGATGCACATCGGCTCGTCCTCGCGGATGCCGTCCACCTCGGCCGACGCCCCGCCCGCCGTCGGATCCACCATCACCTTCGCCAACTGCTGCTTCTCGATGGTCGACTGGCTGATGAGCGGCAAGTTCGAGCGGTTCCCGAACCTCCGGATCATGTACGCGGAGGGGCAGATCGGGTGGATCCCGTACATCCTCGAACGCGCCGACGTGGTCTGGGAGGAGAACCGGGCCTGGGGCGGCGTCGCCGACAAGGTCCACCGCCCGCCGTCGGAGCTGTTCGCCGAGCACGTCTACGGCTGCTTCTTCGACGACGCCTTCGGGCTCAAGAACCTGGACTCGATCGGCGTCGGGAACGTCCTGTACGAGACGGACTACCCGCACTCCGACTCCACCTGGCCCAAGTCGCGCGAGGTCGGAGAGGCGCAGATGGGGCATCTGGACGCCGATGTGGTGGACCGGATCGTGCGCCGCAACGCGATCGATCTGCTGGGACTGACGGACGACGGACTGTGGGCGGGGTCCGGCGGAGGGCACTAGGGCCTCTCGTTTGGATCAGGCCGGATCAGGGAAGAACGTGACACTTCAGGCATCGGGTGTCACGTTCTTTCCCCCGGCAGGCGTCCGGAGCGGGTCAGATCCTGACGACCGGCTCCTGGAGCTCCGTCACCCACTTGTCCCGGTCCTCGGGGCACTCCAGGCTGACCTCGCGGGCGTACCCCGCGGACCGGTAGCCGTTGGCGTCGATCCAGCGGGCCAGGGCCTGGGACGTCGGCAGTACGCCGTCCATGGAACCCCGGTGGACGATGGTCGCCGCCTCGAACGGGGGCAGCTCGACCACCGTGATCCCGGTGTCGCCCAGCGGGCCGACCGGGGCGGACACCGTGACCCCGGCGTGGACGACGACGGCGCCGCCGCCTTCCGGGGCGTCCTCGTAGTACGCGATCCCCGGCCCGCTCGGGCCGACGCCCGTGCCGTCCAGCAGCGGGAAGAGCCGGTCGTACAGCGGACCGATCACCGGAGTGATGTCCTCCGGTTCATAGCTCGCCGCGGTGCCGGCCAGCTCGGCGACCCGTACGGCGGCGACATTCCTGACGACGGCATCGTCCACGGACATGCGTCCCTCGCTCTCGATCGACCGGAGCCTCGCCTCGACCTGCGCCAGCCGTGCGGCCGCCGCCCTCATGGCCTCCTCCAGCTCGGCCTGGCGCAGCCGCAGCATCCCGCGCAGCTCCTCCGGCCCCACCTGCTCGTCGAGGATGGCCCGCACCTGCTGGAGCGTGAAGCCGAGATCCTTGAGCGCGATGACGCGGTTGAGGCGGGCGAGCTGGGCGGCGCCGTAGAAGCGGTAGCCGGTGGCGGGGTCGGTGCGGTCGGGGTGCAGCAGCCCGATGGCGTCGTAGTGACGCAGCATCCGGGCCGACACCCGCCCGTACCTGGCGAAGTCTCCGATGGTGAACATGATGTCTCCCAGCGCACCCCTTCACGCGGTGTCAAGGTCAAGCGCCGCGGTCCCGCGGCCGGGGAACCGGACGAAAAGGCGGGTGTCGGAAGATGAGGAGGAACGGAAAAGGCAGGAGCCCCGTTCCCCGCCGAAGCGGAGGAGCGGGGCTCCTTGGGTACTACTAGCCGGCCGCGATCGGCCGACCCGGGCAACTAGGCCGGGGTGACGTTCTCAGCCTGCGGACCCTTGGGTCCCTGAGTGACGTCGAAGTTCACGACCTGGTTCTCCTCGAGGGAGCGGAACCCGGACGCGTTGATCGCGGAGTAGTGGACGAAGACATCCGGGCCGCCGCCGTCCTGGGCGATGAAGCCGAAGCCCTTTTCAGCGTTGAACCACTTGACGGTTCCGGTAGCCATAAGCCCTCCTTGGGCCAAAGGGTTGCCCTGCTCCAGAACCTGCAAAGAAGTCTGAAAACTACAAAAGCCTGCGGGTTACATGCTCCGCAGGCTCTGTACTGCAAGGGAAACCAAACTGCAACTTGCGTCGAGCCTAGCACGCAGCGTGTATCGAACGGTAGAGGGAAAGATCACTTCACCCGGATGTTTGATTGCCGTGCCGATGAGCTGACGAAGTGGGCGTACCGGAGGGTGTCGCGAAGGCGACTTCCAGGGGTACGGAGAACGCCTTCGGGACGCTTCGGAAGCGGTTCCGGACCGGCCGGGGCGGCGCCCTCGTTCCCGTACGGCGGGATGCGGGCTCCCGGGGGTGAGGCAGGGCGCGCCCCGCGCCCCCGGTGCCGTGCGGATCGCGCCACGGGTCTAGCCTCGCGATGTGGACAATTCAACCGTCTCAACCGTCGCAGGCGACGGCCGTCGCAGCCGGCCGCGCGTCGGCCACATCCAGTTCCTGAACTGCCTCCCCCTGTACTGGGGCCTGGCACGCACCGGGACCCTGCTCGACCTGGAGCTCTCGAAGGACACCCCGGAGAAGCTCAGCGAGCAGCTGATCAGGGGCGATCTGGACATCGGCCCCGTCACGCTCGTGGAGTTCCTGCGCAACGCCGACGACCTGGTCGCCTTCCCCGACATCGCGGTGGGCTGCGACGGGCCCGTCATGTCCTGCGTGATCGTGTCGCAGGTGCCGCTGGACCAGCTGGACCGGGCCCGGGTGGCGCTCGGCTCGACCTCGCGCACCTCCGTACGCCTGGCCCAGCTGCTGCTCGCCGAGCGGTACGGGGTCGAACCGGACTACTACACCTGCCCGCCGGACCTCGGCCTGATGATGCAGGAGGCGGACGCCGCCGTGCTGATCGGCGACGCCGCGCTGCGCGCCAACCTGCACGACGCGCCGCGGCTCGGCCTCCAGGTCCACGACCTGGGCCAGATGTGGAAGGAGTGGACCGGGCTGCCGTTCGTCTTCGCGGTCTGGGCGGCCCGCAAGGACTACCTGGCGGCCGAGCCCCATCACGTGAACAAGGCGCACGAGGCATTCCTGGCCTCGCGGGACCTCTCCCTGGAGGAGGTCACCAAGGTCGCGGAGCAGGCGGCGCGCTGGGAGGCCTTCGACTCGGAGGTGCTGGAGCGGTACTTCACGACCCTGGACTTCCGCTTCGGCCCGGACCAGCTGGCGGGCGTGCGGGAGTTCGCGCGCCGGGTCGGTCCGACGACCGGCTTCCCGGCGGACGTGAAGGTCGAGCTGCTCGGCGGCTGACCGCGAGGCGGGCCGGGGCGGGGCCGGGATATGCGGGATATAGGTGAATCCTGTACTTCTTCGGCCGGGCTTCTCGGGGCGGGGCTTCTTCGGGCCCTTAATCCTTCCCCGCCCTTCTCCCGGCTTCCCCGGCATCTCCCGTTCCTTCTCCCGGTTTCCGCCGGTCCGGCCTCGATTCGGGTTATTACGTCTCGAATAGCCGATTCCCCGATGGTGCCCGCGGTGTGCCCCGGCCGGAACCCGGAATCGCTCGGGTGAACGACGCATTCACGCCTTTTGTTGTGTCGAAAGCTGTTGTTCGTTCCCTTAGGAGCGAAATAGGCGGATGGTTTCCCCTGTGACCCGATGACCTTCGCCCCCTAGGCTTCGGTCGGAGGTCAGGCCGGTCCACAGGGGGAGTCCATATGCAGCCGCTGGAAGCCGGCGAACCGCTGAGCATCGGTGCCTACCGATTGCTCGGCAGGCTCGGTGCGGGCGGCATGGGCCGGGTCTATCTGGGGCGCAGTGCCGGCGGGCGCACCGTGGCGGTCAAGGTCGTGCACCCGCATTTCGCTCTCGACGAGCAGTTCCGTGCGCGCTTCCGCCGCGAAGTGGACGCGGCACGGCGGATCGGCGCGCAATGGACGGCCCCCGTTCTGGACGCCGACCCGGATGCGCCCATTCCCTGGGTCGCCACCGGCTACGTGGCCGGCCCGCCGCTCTCCGCCGCGGTCGCCGAGCACGGGCCGCTGCCCGAGAACGCGGTACGGACACTGGGCGCCGGACTCGGCGAGGCACTGGCCGCGGTGCACGGGCAGGGCGTCATCCACCGCGATGTGAAGCCGTCCAACGTACTGCTGGCCCTGGACGGCCCCCGGCTGATCGACTTCGGGATCGCCCATGCCATCGGCGCCACCGCCTCGCTCACCTCCACCGGGGTCTCGGTCGGCTCGCCCGGCTACATGGCGCCGGAACAGATCCGGGGTACCGACATCTCGGGTGCGGCCGATGTCTTCTCGCTCGGCGCGGTGCTCTCCTACGCGGCGACCGGCACCGCTCCCTTCCTCGGCGACTCCTCGGCCGTACTCCTCTACAAGGTGGTGCACGAGGAGCCCGAACTGGGGGAGCTGGAGGGGGACCTGCGGGAGCTCATCGCCGGGTGCCTGGAGAAGGAGCCCGAGGACCGGCCCACGCCCATGGAGCTGGCCCGGCGGCTGGCGCCGGGCGGCGCCGCCGCGCTGGTGGCGGCCGGCTGGCTGCCCGGACCGCTGGTGCGCGAGGTCAGCCAGGCGGCGGTCGCGCTGCTGGACCTGGAGCCGCAGGACGTGCCGGCGCAGTCGGGGCCGGTGCCGTTCAGCAGCGCGGCGTGGGGCGCCGTCGGCGCCACCGACATGAACGGGGCGAACGGGGCCGGGACCGGAGGTGTGGGCGGCGGGTTCGGGACGCCGGCCGAGCCCTTCCCCACGCACGACCCGACCCGGCTCTCCCACCCGGGCGTCCTGCCCTCGTGGCCCGCGACCGCGGGCGCGGCCCAGTCGGCCAGGACGGCGGGGGCGTCGCGGGCCGACGCGTCCGGGCTGCCCGGACCACGCGCGTCCGACCCCCATTTCTCCGTCACCGTCGGCACGGACTCCGGCCCGGCCCGGCCGGATGCGGACCGGGGCCGGAGGCTGAGCTGCACCGTCGCCCTCGCGGTGGCGGGCGCGCTCGCCGCCGTGACCGTGGGCGGCGCGTTCCTCTTCGACCTGATGCCGGGCGGCGGCGGCCGGAACAGCGCCGAGCACGGCAACGCCGGCAGCACCCCGCCCGCCGCCACCCCGTCCGCCCGGCCCTCGCAGCCCACGGACACGGGCACGGCGAGCCCGGAGGGGATCACCGGACTCCCGAAGGAGTTCATCGGCACCTGGAAGGGCCCGGTGACCGAGAAGACCACCGGTGAGCCGCACGGCACGCTCACCGCCGTCTTCACCGCGGGGAAGACGGGCACGGACGTGGTCCGGATGAACACCGAGCTCACCAGCCTCGGGGTCACCGTCAGCTGCAACAGCGTCGCCAGCCTCACCTCCGGCACCCCCGAGGAAGTGACCCTCCACGAACGCGTCGACCCGGACCGGCCCAGCACCCCGGCCCTGTGCACCTCCACCACCACCGACGTCCACTTCACCCGGGCCGCCGACGGCACCCTGCGTTTCCGGTCCGAGGAGCGGGGCGCGGGCCTGCCGTACGGCACGCTGAGCCGGTCCGGCGGCTGACCCCGCAAGGGGCTGGCGTACGCTGAGCCGGTCCGTAGATCCGTTGAAAAACCGCCGAAAGGTGACAGCCCGGTGACCGAGAAGGCCGACCTCCAGCCCATCCTCGACCGAGCCGCCGAGGGCGGTCGGATCTCTCCGGAGGAGGCGCTCGACCTCTACCGCTCGGCGCCGCTGCACGCGCTGGGCGCGGCCGCCGACGCCGTACGCCGCCGCCGTTACGCCGGTACGGAGCACATCGCGACGTACATCATCGAGCGCAACATCAACTACACGAATGTCTGTGTCACGGCCTGCAAGTTCTGCGCCTTCTACGCCGCGCCGAAGGACACCGCCAAGGGCTGGTCCCGCGACCTCGACGACATCCTGCGCCGCTGCGCGGAGACCGTCGAGCTCGGCGGTACGCAGATCATGTTCCAGGGCGGGCACCACCCGGACTACGGCGTCGAGTACTACGAGGAGCACTTCTCCGCGATCAAGAAGGCGTTCCCGCAGCTGGTCATCCACTCGCTGGGCGCCTCCGAGGTCGAGCACATGGCCCGGATCTCCAAGGTCTCCGTCGACGAGGCCGTCCAGCGCATCCACGCCGCCGGTCTCGACTCCTTCGCGGGAGCCGGCGCCGAGCTGCTGCCGGCCCGGCCGCGTACCGCGATCGCCCCGCTCAAGGAGTCCGGCGAGCGCTGGCTGGAGATCATGGAGATCGCCCACCGGCTCGGTGTCGAGTCCACCTCCACCATGCTGATGGGCACCGGCGAGACCAACGCCGAGCGCATCGAGCACCTGCGGATGATCCGCGACGTGCAGGACCGCACCGGCGGCTTCCGCGCCTTCATCCCGTACACGTACCAGCCGGAGAACAACAAGCTGAAGGGGCAGACGCAGGCCACGCTCTTCGAGTACCTGCGGATGATCGCCATCGCCCGGATCTTCCTCGACAACGTCGCCCACATCCAGGGCTCCTGGCTGACCACCGGCAAGGAGGTCGGCCAGCTCTCGCTGCACTACGGCGCCGACGACCTCGGCTCGATCATGCTGGAGGAGAACGTCGTCTCCTCGGCCGGTGCCAAGCACCGCTCCAACCGCCTGGAGATCATCGATCTGATCCGCAAGGCGGACCGGGTGCCGGCCCAGCGCGCCACCACGTACGAGCACCTCGTCGTGCACGACGACCCGGCGAACGACCCGGTCGACGAGCGCGTGGTCTCGCATATCTCCTCCACCGCCATCGAGGGCGGCACGGCGCACCCGGAGCTGAAGCTCCTCAACGCCAACTGAGTCCGTCTTGCTGACGGTTCACGCCGCCGACGCGGTGCACGGCGCCCCGGACGGGGCGGACTCCGTGGCCGTGGACGGCGGTGTGCTCGTCGCCGTCGGCGGGTACGGGGAGCTGACCGCCGCCCGTCCGCGGGCCCGGATCCGGCGGTGGTCCGGGCTGATCACCCCGGGGCTGCTGAACGCGGCGGCCCCGGCGCTGCTGGAGGCCGCCTACCACCCGGACCCGCGCGAGGCCGACGAGCTCGGCACCGAACCGCTCACCGGCGACGCGCTCACCGCACTCGGCATGGACGACGCCCGCTGGGGTGCCAGTGCCCGGCGCGGCCTGCAACGGATGCTGCGGCACGGCACGACCGCCGTCCGGGGCCCGTTCACCCGCCCCGCCGTGCGCACCGCGGTCGCCCGCTCGGGCCTGCGCGTCCACGCCCCCGGCCCGGTGCCGGAACACGTGTCGCTCGACCCGCTGGCTTCGGTGCCGGAGCCCGGCGAGGCGTTCGCGGCGGCCCTGACCGTCGGCGGGCCCGCGGACCTGGCGGTGTTCGCCGTACCGGACCTCGCGGCGCTGCGGGCCGAGGGTGCCGGGAGCTGTGTGGCGACGGTGCTCGGCGGGCGGCTGGTCTTCCGCCGCAGCTGACGCGTACGTACGGCGGCCCGGCTCACGGCACCGGCGGGCCGCCCAGATAGCGGCCCTTCGCGTCGTACGGCCAGGCGTTGGAGACACACCCCTTCAGCCCGTAGATCTGCTGCATCATCGCGGGGGCGGGGCGGCCCCTGCCCGGGCAGGTCTCGTGGCCGTGGCCCAGCCAGTGGCCCACCTCGTGGTTGATGATCAGGGCCCGGTACTCGGCGAGCGGGCCGTGGAACTCGGGCGATCCGTGCTGCCAGCGCTTGAGGTTGACCATGACGTCGGTGCCGACCCGGCAGTTGACCTCGCCGTGGGTGTCGAGGCCGCCCTTGCCGCAGAGGGCGTCGGTGGTCGCCGGGGTGGCGATACGGATGACGAGTCCCGCCGGTCCTGCGGCGACCCTGTGGAAGGTCTGCTCGCCGTGGTGCGACCAGCCCCGCGGCGCGGCCAGGATCCGGGCGATCTCGGCTGCGGCCCGGTCCGGGGCGACGCCCGAACCGTCCTCCACCTCGACCCGGTACGCCCTGCCCCCGCCCTTGCCCTCGGCGGTGTCCTGGGCGCGGGCGCCGGTGAACGTGCCGGTGCCCGGCGAACTCGCGGACGCGGACGGCGCGGACGGCTTCTCCTCGGCGCCGGTACTCCACCGGGGCCCCAGCACGGCTGCGGCACAGATCAGCGCCGCCGGGACGACCACGGCGGCGGACGGGCGTCTTCGGCGGCCCTGCGGCCCCGAACCTCGTGCGGACATCTGAGCTCCCCCCTGGATCCCGGCGGCTCGGTGCCCCCATCTGTACTGACCATCGGCGGAACCGATCGGTTCAGTCCATCCGGGTCACGACTTGCGACCGGCGCGGAGCGGCGCGGACCGGGCTGCTTGAATGGACGGGTGACCCGAGCCTCCCTGGAAAAGCAGCCGCACGAAGTAGCCACGATGTTCGACGACGTGGCGGCGAACTACGACCTCACCAACGACGTGCTGTCACTCGGCCAGGCCCGGCTGTGGCGCAAGGAGGTCGCGAAGGCGGTGCACGCCCGGCCCGCGGAGAAGATCCTCGACCTGGCCGCGGGCACCGCGACGTCGTCGCTGCCGTTCGCCGCGACGGGCGCGTACGTCGTGCCGTGCGACTTCTCCCTCGGCATGCTCCGGGAGGGCAAGAAGCGCCACTCCTGGCTGCCCTTCACCGCGGGCGACGCCACCAGGCTGCCGTTCCGCGACGAGACCTTCGACGCGGTGACGATCTCCTTCGGGCTGCGCAACGTGCAGGACACGGACGCGGCGCTGCGCGAGCTGCACCGGGTCACCAAGCCGGGCGGCCGGGTGGTGATCTGCGAGTTCTCGCAGCCGGTCTGGGCACCGTTCCGCACCGTGTACACCGAGTACCTGATGCGGGCGCTGCCGCCGGTCGCGCGCGCGGTGTCGTCCAACCCCGACGCGTACGTCTACCTCGCCGAGTCCATCCGCGCCTGGCCCGACCAGCCCGGACTCGCGGCCGCGCTCCAGCGGGCCGGCTGGTCGAAGGTCGCCTGGCGCAACCTCACCGGCGGTGTGGTGGCGCTGCACCGGGGCGTGCGCCCCTGAGGCAACGGGTCCGGCGACCTCTGCCGAGGGGAACCGGGCGGCCGGGAGACGTGCCCGTCGAAGCGCGCCTGTCCCGCCGCGCGTTCACGGCGTCAGGGTCAGCCGGAAGCAGACCACCTCCTGGCCCGTCCCCGGCGTCGTGAAGCTCTCGGCCCGCTCCATCCCCAGCCGCCGGGCCACGGCCATGGACCGTTCGTTCCCCGCGTCGATCGTCGCCACCACCCGCTCCACCCCGGCCGCGCGCAGCCGCTCCAGCGTGAGGCGCGCGGCGGCGGTGGCGTAACCCCGGCCCCAGGCGGTCCGGGCCAGCCGCCAGCCGATCTCGATCTCGCCGACCGGCCCGTACTCGGTCCGCGGCCACGGCTGGGCACCGGTGAAGCCGGCCACCTCGCCGTCCTCGCCCAGCACCGTCCACAGGCAGTAGCCGAGTTCGGCGTCGTACCTGCGCTGCCGGGCGGTCCACTCGTCGTACATCGAGAGCTCCTCCGACGCACCGCCGAAGAACTCCATCACCTCGGGGTCGTCGAAGGCGCGGTGCCAGGAGAGCGCGTCCTCGTCGGTCGGGACGCGCAGCTGTACGGAGGGAGCGCCGGGAAGCACGGTCGACATCTGGGAGCCCTTCGGAAGGTCGATCAGCGAACCCCCCTAGACTGCATGGGACAGGTGCCGCGCGGCACGCGATTTCGAGTCTTCGGGAGATCCGACCGTGACCGAGCAGCCCCTCTCCGAACACAGCGCGGATGTGATCGTCGTCGGGGCAGGCCCGGCCGGCTCCACGACGGCGTACTACCTCGCCAAGGCCGGACTGGACGTTCTGCTCCTGGAGAAGACGGCCTTCCCCCGCGAGAAGGTCTGCGGCGACGGTCTCACCCCGCGCGCCACCAAGCAGCTCGTCTCCATGGGCATCGACATCTCCGAAGAGGCCGGCTGGCTGCGCAACAAGGGCCTGCGCATCATCGGCGGCGGCGTCCGCCTCCAGCTGGACTGGCCCGATCTCGCCTCGTACCCGGACTACGGACTGGTCCGCAAGCGCGACGACTTCGACGAGCAGCTGGCCCGCCAGGCGCAGAAGGCGGGCGCGCGGCTGTACGAGCGCTGCAACGTCGGTGCCCCGATCGTCGACGACCGCACCGGCCGCATCACCGGCGTCCACGCGAAGCTCGGCGAGGAGAAGACCCCGGTCACCTTCCACGCCCCGCTCGTCGTCGCCGCCGACGGCAACTCCACCCGGCTGTCGCTCGCCATGGGCCTGCACCGCCGCGAGGACCGCCCGATGGGCGTCGCCGTGCGTACGTACTTCACCTCGCCCCGCCATGACGACGACTACCTGGAGTCCTGGCTGGAGCTGTGGGACCGGCGCGGCCCCCAGGACCGGCTGCTGCCCGGCTACGGCTGGATCTTCGGCATGGGCGACGGCACGTCCAACGTCGGCCTCGGCATCCTCAACTCCTCCTCCGCGTTCAAGGAGCTGGACTGGCGCGAGGTCCTCAAGGCGTGGTGCGCCTCGATGCCGGAGGACTGGGGCTACACCCCGGACAACATGACGACGCCGATCCGCGGTGCCGCCCTTCCGATGGCCTTCAACCGCCAGCCGCACTACACCAAGGGCCTCCTGCTCGTCGGTGACGCGGGCGGCATGGTCAACCCGTTCAACGGCGAAGGCATCGCGTACGCCATGGAGTCGGGCCAGATCGCCGCGGACGTCATCGTCCAGGCCCACGCCCGTGCGACCCCGGCCCAGCGCGAACTGGCGCTGAACAACTACCCGAAGGTGCTCAAGGAGACCTACGGCGGCTACTACACGATGGGCCGCGCCTTCGTGAAGCTGATCGGCAACCCCAAGGTCATGAAGGTCGCCACCCAGCGCGGCCTGACGCACCCCCTGCTGATGAAGTTCACCCTGAAGATGCTCGCCAACCTGACCGACCCCACGGGCGGCGACGCGATGGACCGCATCATCAACGGCCTGTCCAAGGTGGCCCCGAAGGCCTGACCCTCGCAGGCCGGCCGGCTCCCGTACCACCGGCCGGCCTGCGGCCGAAATCCGTAACTTCTGGCTCCCGGCGCCCAGTTGCGCGCCGAGCGGGCTGTCCAGTCCTGCCTCGGAGGATCGTTGCCCCGCTCCCGCATCGTCCGTACCATGAATTGAACGAGGGTTCATGGCTTGATCTGGACGTGGGGGACAGATGCAACACGGGGAACAGGTAGACATGCTCAAGCGCCTTCTCGCGCTGCGCGAGACGCGCCGCGACGAGAAGATGCTCGATGAGGTCGTCACGCTTCCGGTCACCAAGTACACGGACGAGGGGCTCCTGGAGCAGGAGATCGCCTCGGCCTTCTCCCGGTACCCGCTGATCGCGGGTCACGCGTCGGCGCTCGCCGAACCCGGGGCCTATCTGACCAGCGACTGGGACCAGTTCCCGTACTTCGTCGTCAGAGGCGAGGACGGCCGGGTCCGCGCCTTCTACAACCAGTGCCGCCATCGCGGCGCCCGGCTCGCCGAGGCGCCCGCCGGCACGGTGAAGAACTTCGTCTGCCCCTTCCACGGCTGGGTCTACGGGCTCGACGGCGCCCTGAAGGGCATCACCCGGGCGCACGACTTCCCGGGCGTGAACCCGTGCGACTACGGGCTGGTGGAACTGCCGGCCACGGAGGCGGGAGGCCTGATCTGGGTCGCCCGGACGCCCGGGGCCCCGCTCGACATCCCCGGCTTCCTCGGGACGTTCTTCGAGGACCTCGTGAACTTCGACGTGGCCTCGCTGGTCCAGTACAAGAAGACGAAGGTGGTCAAGGAAGCCAACTGGAAGCTGCTGATCAAGACGTACCTGGAGGGCTACCACGTCCCTTACCTCCACCGGGACACGCTCGCGTCCGCCTTCAAGAGGGGCGTGATCGCCCACGACGGCGACGGGCCGCACATCCGGCTGTCCGCGGCGCGCACCAACATAGGCGAGATCGCCCTCAAGCCGGAGGAGGAGTGGCGCATCCTCGACTACGCCTCCGTGTACTACACGCTCTTCCCCAACACCTTCTTCATCCTGCATCCCGACTACGTGTCCATCAACACGTTCTGGCCGCTGAGCCCCGACCGGACGATCTGGACCCACGAGATGCTCTACCGGGCCGAGGACTTCGCCGGTTCCGCCGGGCAGAGTGCCCTGGAGAAGCGGTTCCGGTTCACCAACGACACCGTGTTCGACCAGGAGGACTTCGCCATCGCCGAGGACGTGCAACGCCACCTCGTGCACGGCGGCAGCGACCACCACGTCCTGGGACTCGCGGAGGGCCTGCTCGCGATGTTCCAGAGCAACATAGACGAGCGGCTCACCGCTCCGGGCGAGGCTGCCGATACTCCGGTCACCACCCGCGCGACGACAGGACAGCACTCATGACCACGGACATCAGCGAATTCGCGCACGGCATCTTCAAGGCCCAGCCCTTCAGTATGTTCCTGGGCGCCGAACTCACCTCGGTGGGGCCCGGCTCGGCCGAGATCCGCATCTCCAACCGGCCCGAGATCCAGCAGCAGCACGGCTTCGTGCACGGAGGCGTCCTCAGCTATCTGGCGGACAACGCGCTGACCTTCGCGGGAGGACTCGCCCTGGGGGGCGATGCGCTCACCGCCGAATACAAGATCAACTACATCAAGCCGGCGGTCGGCGACACCGTCATCGCCCGCGCGCAGGCCACCGCCACCACCCGGCGGCAGGCCGTGTGCCAGTGCTCCGTCTACGTGACGTCGTCGGAGGGCGCCGAGCGCCTGGTCGCCGTGGCGCAAGGGACGATCGTGACGGCGGGCGAGCGCTCGGCGCAGGAGGACTGACGGCGGACGGCCGCCCACCGCCGTTCACCCGCGCCGTCTCCCGCGCCTGCCGCCGTCTCCCCGGCCCCTGGCGAGAAGACCCCGTCCTCACGCCAGGGGCCGTTCCGTGCCGGGGGCCGCCCTGTGTCAGGGGCGGTTCCTCGTACGGCGAGGCGTGGTCAGCGAGCGTCCGGCAGCGCCTGCTCACGCAGGACGTGTTTCATCACCTTGCCGGAGGGAGTGCGGGGGAGGGACGGGACCACCACCAGCTCCCGCGGGATCTTGTACTTGGCCAGCGTCGAGGAGACGAACCGGCGCAACTCATCGAGGGTCACGGGTGCGTTCGCCTCGACGACGGCCACGACGGTCTCTCCCCACTCCTCGTGCGGCCGGCCGATGACGGCGCAGTCCTGGACCGCCGGATGCTGGCGCAGCGCCTCCTCCACCTCGGGGGAGAAGACGTTCTCGCCGCCGGTGATGACGACATCCTTGAGCCGGTCGACGATGAACAGGTAACCGTCCTCGTCGACGCGTGCCAGATCCCCGGACTTGTACCAGTCGCCGTCGAACGCGCGCTCCGTCGCCGCCGGGTCGTCGAGGTAGCCGATCATCCGCGTACCCGAGCGCAGCCACAGTTCCCCGGTCTCGCCGGCGCGGGCGTCGGAGCCGTCGGCCCCGACCACACGGATGTCCACGCCGGGCATTCCCCCGGCGCCGATCGACCCGGCCTTGGCGACCTGCTCCTGAGGATAGAGAGCGGAACCGACGGGGCCCATCTCGGTCATCCCGTACACCTGGTAGAAGCGGTCGGATCCGTAGGCGGCCTGCAGCATCCGTACGGTCTGCGCTCCCAGCGGTGCACCGCCGTAGGCCCACAGCCGCATGTGCGACAGATCGAAGCCCGACAGGTCACGTCCCGCCGCCTCCAGTGTCTTCAGCGGGGCGAGGTAGGCGATGGGCGCGCCGAAGAACGCCGTGGCCCGGTGCTTCTGGACGGCTTCGAGGAAGGCGACGGGCTGGTACTCCTTGAGCAGGACCACGGTGCCGCCCAGGTAGATCATGGACAGGAACCAGTTGTTCAGCGGCGCGGCGTGCCAGATCGGCATCGCGATGAGGAACCGGTCGTCGCGGCGCAGACCGGTGGCCGCGGTGGTGTACGCGGGCACGCTGGACAGGCCGCGGTGCGAGTGGAGACACCCCTTGGGCGCACTGGTCGTCCCGGAGGTGTACAGCACCTGTGCGACGGCGTCGGGCCCGACGTCCACGCCGTCCCACTCCTGTGCCTCAGTGACGCACAGGTCGAACTCGCCGCCGCCGGTGTCGCTCGTGGTGAGAGCGGCGACGCCGGGGGCCCCTTCGCGCATGCGCCCGGCCAGTTCCTCCGCCACGACCGCCACACGCACCTTCGCGTGCCCGACGACGTACGCCACCTCATGTGCGGTGAACTTGTGGTTGATGGGCACCAGGGCCGCGCCGGCCCGCCAGATCCCGAACGCGGCCACGGCGAAGGCGGGAGTGTTGTACATCATCACGCCCACGCGGTCGCCCGGCCGCACCCCGCGCTCACGCAGTACGGCAGCCGCGCGCTTCGAGGCCGAGAGCAGCTCGGCGTAGGTCATCGAGCCGAGGTCGGAAACCACGGCGGGCTTCGCGGCAGAGGCGCGAGCCGACTTCTCCAGCATCCACGTCAGGTTCATTGCAGGACTCTCCACATCCCGTCGCGGCCGCGGCGCGACGAAGCGCGGTCCTGCCGCAACTCCTGGATGGCGCTCCCACCGGCTCAGCAAGGATTGAATCATTGTTCAATATTCTGCGGAAGCCTCAACAGCCCCTGGTGCGAGGGCGGATGACGCGTCAGCGGCGCGCCGTGGCCGCGGCGGGTAGGTACGGATACTCAGGGCCCGTGTGGGTGACCGTACGGACGTGACACCGAGCGCCTCGTCTGTAACGTCTGTGGCGACCGGCTCCGGCGAGCGCAGCAGGCGCGGCCGGAGAACTCGCCCGGGCGGTGGCCCGGGTCGCGGGGGAGGGCGCGGGCATGGCGTGGGACGAGTGGGAACAGGTCAAGGCACAGGTTGCCGAGCGGCGCACCGCTCGATTACAGCTCAACAGCCTTGCGGGGGACGGCGGACACGCCGGTCCGTCCGGTGGCGGGGGCGGTGCCGGAACGCTCAGGCACAAGGGCGGCCCGTGGACGAAGGCGGCCAGCACGGCGGACGATCTCCAGACCGGCACGATCACCGCGAAGGTCGACCTGCGCAGAGCCCACGACGGCATCGTCGGCGGTCTGGCCGGGCTGTCCAGCCTCGGGGCACTCAAGTCCGTTCTCACTTCGTGGGACGAACGCTTCGGCCGGGTCCGTGAGGAGTGCGGTTCTCTGGAGCCGAAGCTGCGGCAGGTGGCTGTGGACCTCGCCGAGGTGGACGCCGAGGTGGGGGAGAGAGCGAAGGCGGTCGTGGTGCCGGGCACGCGGAGGGGCGAGTAGGCCATGACCACAGAACCCGGGCTGACATGGCAGCGGTTCCGCGACCTCGAACTGTCGGAACTGACCGACGCCGCCGACGGCTGGCGTGCCGCCTCCGCGTTCGCCGATGCCGCTCGCGAACGTGTCGAGGGTGACATGGGCGGCAGGCTCGCCAAGACACAGAACAGCGAGTCCGCCCGATCGGCCGTGAAGCGACTGAAGCGGCTGAGCGAGAACTACCACTACATCCACACCGAGACCGGCCTCGTCCGAGGCGCCCTCGACGGGCTCGCCGGCGAACTCGGCGCACCGCAGCGCCGGTTGCGCGAGGCCCTGGAGGACGCTGCCTCGCTCGGATACACCGTCAACGACAACGGCAGCATCGTCTACCCCGCCGGCGGTACGAACGAGCTGACCGGCGACGCGATCCCCGGTGGCTCCGTGGTGGGCGACAACGGCCTCATCGGTGCCGGGAACCCCGGGCTGTACCGCGATGCCGACGGCATGCTGAACCCCGCCCCGGGCCCGGGTGCTCCCGCGCTGAAGAGCCCCAACCCGCACCGTGCCAAGGCCCAGGACGTCGCCGACCGCCTTGCCCATGCCATGCGGGAAGCGCACGAGATCGATGCGCGGTACAGCTCGGCACTCAAGAAGCTGAAGGCGGCCCCGGGCCTCACGGTCGACACCAAGACGTGGGCGGATGTGGGCTCGGACGCCGACGCGGTGAGCCAAGCCGCCCAGAAGTACCTGGAGACACACCTTCCGCTCGACAAGTCGCCTGCCGAGCGCAAGGAGTGGTGGGACCACCTTGGTCAGGAGCAGCGTGAGGAGTACATGTCCGCGTTTCCGGGGGTGATCGGGAACTTGGACGGGATTCCGGCACTGGCGCGCGATGAGGCGAACCGCGAGAATCTCCAGCTGCTCATCGGGCGACTCGGTGTGAAGGACGACGATGCTTCCCGAGACATGCTGGGTGGTCTGAGAGGGATCCAGGAGAAGCTGGAGAAAGGCGGCAAGTTGCCGATGTACCTGCTGGGCATCGGCGATGAGGGGAACGGCCGCGCGATCATTGCCTATGGCAACCCCGACACCGCCGACAACGTCTCGGCATATGTTCCGGGACTCGGAACCAAGTTGGATGCGGAGTTCGCCGACGGAACGGTCGACCGAGCATTGCAGACAGCCCGCGGCGCGCAAAACGCCGACCCGTCCAGCAGGACATCGTCGATCGTGTGGCTCGGATACGACGCTCCGCAGGTGACGCCAGGTGATCTGGCCAGCGGGAAAAGCGTGATGTTCACGAACGATGCCGAGGCAGGAGCCCCCGCCTACAACGCGTTCATGGCGGGGATCTCCGCAACGCACGAGGGCAGCCCCCCGCACGTCACGGCCATTGGACACTCCTACGGATCCCTCACGGTCGGGCTCGCAGCCCAGGAGAAGGGCGGCATCCCCGGCGCCGATGACATCATCCTGGTGGGCAGCCCAGGCACGGGTGCGGACACCGCTCAGGACCTCAACGTGGGCAAGGGCCACGTGTACGTAGGCGCAGCCGACAACGACATCGTCACCAAACTTCCGAACCACGCGGAAGCCTCCGGAATGACCTCCGGCGCGGTCGGCGGCGGGTCGACCGGATTTGTTCTGGGAGCCGGCATGGCCGGCCCGCCGGGAGCGCTGATCGGTGGCGGTGCCGGAGCCATCGTCGGAGGTATCGCCGGCTACACCGCCCAAGACGCACAATCCGACCCCAGTGAACGTTGGTTCGGCACCGACCCTGCAAGTGAGGATTTCGGAGCAACGCGGTTTGCGGTGAAGGATGGGGAAACCGTGTTGGAAGATCACGGAAAAATGTCGGCGCATTCAAATTATTTCAACCGGGCGAAAGATCAGATCTCGGCTGACAATATTGCCAACATTGTAGTTGGCAATTCTGACAGGATCACGCTGGAGACGCCTCGATGAGAATTTTGGGAGCTGTGGTATTGATGGTTGGGGCGCTGCTCCTGACCGGATGTGGCACATCAGGCGACTCGGCTGGGCGCGAGGTAAAGATGAACATGCAGGAAGCGGCAGTGCGTGCGGACGAGATCCTCGACGGTACGTTCGGCGCCATCAAGCCGCCAGTTCACTGGACGCACGATGAGTCGATTGAGGGGAGTTGTGACGTACAGAGAAGCCGGGCGGTCATGACGATCGTCTCGGAGGAACGTCGGGGGAGCTTCCTGGGGGTGATCGAACGCTACTGGAAGAGTCAGGGATACGAGCAGCTTGCAGTGAACAAATCGAAGAGTCCGGCGATGTACTACAGAACGCCCGACGGATTCAATGTGCGTGTTCTCATCGGTAGTAACGGGCAAGCTTTCTTCGAAGTCGCGACGCCTTGCGTAAATGCTTCGAAGGTGTCTCCGCCGAAGGCGGAGACGGTCGGCCCGAACTACGCCGGAAAAGATATTCCTTTTCCTGACGTCAGGTCGGATTTCTGGTCCGCGAAGAGCCCTCCCTCTCCCCACGCATGACTTTTCGGCAGGGTATCGACCGAAGGGCCCCGAGCCCGGCATCACGACGGGTCGTCAGGGACGGCGGACAAGAGGCTGTGCAGGATCGGACCGGCTGAACCGCCACCCGTGACGCCCTGCTCGACGACGCACGCCACAGCCACATTGCCGCGCCGTGCGACGAGCCAGCCGTTGTTGGGTTCGCTCTCGGAGACCTCCGCGGTGCCGGTCTTCGCGCCGATGGCACCGGGCAGATCGGCGAGCACATGCGCCGTCCCGTCGGTGACGGTGGCCCGCATCATCGTGCGCAGCTGGGTCACCACGGACGACGGGAGCGGCTTCGTCGAGGTGGTGTCCTCAGTGCTGGGGACGATGGTGGGCTGGTGGAAGCGGCCGGACGCCGCGGTCGCCGTGACGGACGCCATGATCAGCGGGTTCGCCTGGATCCGGCCCTGCCCGATCATCGAAGCGGCCTTCTCCGTCTCGTCCTTGGGCACCGGCACCGAGCCGTCGTACGACGGGATCCCCACGTGCCACTCCTGCCCGACCCCGAAGTACTCCCGGGCCACATCGCCGAGTTCGGCGTCGCCGAGCTTGCCCCGCAGGCTGATGAAGGCCGTGTTGCAGGACTTCGTGAAGTCCTGCCGGAAGGTGGCGCCCGGGAACTCGGACGTCTCGACGTTGTGGAACTCCTTGCCGACGGTGAGGTACTTGGGGCAGTCCACGACGTCGTCGGGCGCGACGGCGTTCTTGAGCAGCAGTGCGCTGCTCGTCACGATCTTCCAGGTGGAGCCGGGTGCGTACGTACCGGAGACCGCCCGGTTGAATCCGGTGGTGGGGGAGTTGGCCATCGCGAGGATCTCGCCGTTGTCGACCCGCAGGGCGACGAGCGAGGCGTTCTTGCCGTCGGCCTTGTCGGTCAGGGCCTTGTCGGCCGCTGCCTGCCAGGTGGCGTCGAGTGTCGTGGCCACGGGTCTGCCGGACGGCTGCCCGTCCTTCTTCCCGAAGGTGGTCTCCGTGCCCTCGACCTCGCCGGTGACCCGGTCGACGAGCAGGATCGCCCCGCGCGGCCCGGAGCCGCCCCCGGCGAATTGGGCCAGCACCGGCTGCAAGGACGGATGGGCGTCGCCCGTCAGGGACGTCCCGTTCCGGTCGGTGACCTCCGGCTCGGGTGTCTCCTCCCGCTCCAGGCGGAACTTGGCGGTGTCACTGAGATGCGGATGGACGAGCGACAGGGACCAGTCGACCTTCCAGGCCCCGTTCTTCTGTTCCCGGACGGGGAGCCGGGACCGGTAGGTCCAGGTGCCCAGCCCCTTGACGGGCATCTTCGCCGTGAAGGCGACCCGGACCGTGCCGTCGTCCTCCTTCGTGGCGCGCGCCGGGGCCAGCTCCGGCCTGCTGATGTCGAGACCCGAGGTGAAGTTGCTCAGCACCTCCCGGGCCTTCGCGGGACTCGTGGTGCGGGAGCCCGCGCTGTCGAGCCGGCCGCCCGCCCAGTCCGCGAGGAACGCCCGGGCCTGAGCGGTCGCCGCGGGATCGGGGGTGTCGCCGTGCCCGTCGCGCTCGAAGGGGCCGAGCCCGGCGGCATACGCGCCGCCTGCGGCGACGGCCGTCACGACGGTCACGGCGATGGCCGCCCGGAGACCGGGGCGACGGCCGCGGTGGCGGTGGGCGGCAGGGTGCCCGGAGTCCGCTCCGGGAGATGAGGAAAGGCGTGTCATGCCGTGAGGAGAGCAATCGGCTCAGGCATCTGTCCAAGTCGGATATCGATGAGTGATCGATCAAAATTGCATATGATTGCTGATCGTGGACCTGATCAGGCACCTGGAGTGCTTTGTGGCTGTTGCAGAAGAGTCACACTTCGGACGTGCCGCGGCCCGCCTCGGGATGGCCCAGCCGCCCCTGTCGCAACGCATCCAGCGGCTGGAGCGGGAGCTGGAGGTGCGGCTCTTCGACCGGTCCAGCCGTCAGGTGGCCATCACCAAGGCGGGCCTGCTGCTCCTGCCCGAGGCGCGCGAGCTGCTCACCCGGTCCGAGTCGCTGCGGGCGGCCGCACGCCGGATCAGGGACGGCGAGAGCGGACTGCTGCGGGCCGGGCTGCCGCCCGACATCGCCGGTGACACCGTCGCCGCGCTCCTCACGGGGTTCCGGGACCGGCGCTCCGGCGTGGAGCTGGAGCTGCACGAGCTGTCCACCACGGACCAGCTGACCCGCTTCGCCGCACATGAACTCGACGTCGGACTCATCCACCACCCCTGCGACGTGACCGGCCTCGAACTCGGCCCGGTGCTCCGGCGCGAGCTCGGCGTGCTGCTGTCGCGCGACGCCGGGGCGGCCGCACTGGCCGAGGTGCCGCTCTCCGCGCTCGCCGGATCCGACCTGATCCTCTTCCCGCGGGCCGGCGCCCCCGTGCTCTACGACGACCTGCTCACCACCTGCGCCCGCGGCGGCTACACACCGCCCGCGGTCCGGCATGGCCAGGGCGCCAGCTTTGTGCGCGGCCTCGTGCTCTCCGTCGGCGCCGTCGCCTTCGGCCCGCGCGACGCACGGGCCGCAGAACCCGACGCCGACCTGGTGTGGCGCCCTCTCGCGGGCGCCCCGCTGGCCTGGCGGCACTCCGTCGCCTGGCCGCGCGGGCACGGCGACACCGCCGTACGAGCCTTCGCCGACGCGGCCACGCACGCGCTGCGCACCACCGCCGACGCCCGACCCGACACCCCCACCCGCCCGATGCACCTGCGCCCGGCAGCGGAGTACTGGCTGTGACCCGAACCGTGAACGTGCCCGACGCCCCCGACCGCATCCGTGCGGCCTTCGCCGATGCCGGAGTCACCGGGCGGCTGCACGCCCTCGACATCGATTCCGGCGCCCGGCTCGGCGTCGACGCCGACCACCTCGTCTGCACGGCGAGCGTCCACAAGCTGTGCCTGCTGGTTGCACTGCACGACCGGGCCGCGGCCGGTGACCTCGACCTCACGGAGCAGGTCGAATGCCCGCCGGACGGCCGTACCCCGGGGCCCACCGGGCTCGCCGCGATGCTGGACGCCACCAGGCTGTCGCTGCGCGACCTCGCGTACCTGATGATGGCTGTCAGCGACAACGCCGCGGCGGATCTGCTCCTGGCCCGGGTCGGTCTCGACGCGGTCAACCGCGCGACGGCCCGCCTCGGCCTCGACGCGACACGGGCCGTGCACACCTTCGGCGCCATGCTCGCCGGCATCAAGGAGGACGCGGGACCCGCCGGTGCCCGGGCGCTGGCCGACCCGCACGTCGTCGCACGGCTGCGCGCCCTCGACCCGGCCCGCTCCAACCACAGCACCCCGCGGGACATGACCCGGCTGCTGCGCGCCGTCTGGCGCGACGAGGCATGTCCGCCCGAACACGGCGCGGCCATCAGGCGGGTGATGGGTCTCCAGGTGTGGCCGCACCGTCTGGCCTCCGGTTTCCCGTTCGACGACGTGCACGTCGCGGGGAAGACCGGTTCGCTGCCGACGCTGCGCAACGAGGTGGGCGTCGTCGAGTACCCCGACGGCGGCCGTTACGCCGTCGCCGTCTTCACCCGCACCGCCCACACCGCGGCCACGCTCCCCGCGGCCGACGCCGTCATCGGCACGGCCGCCCGCATCGCCGTGGACGCGCTGCGCAGCCGATAGTGCGAGGGGCCGGCCGCCACCTCCCGCGCACCGCTCCGGACAACGCCCCTCAGCGGCGCCCCGCCCGTCCGTAGCACCGTGCCAGGGCGTGGAAGGCCTGCTTCGGTTCCCAGTGCCAGTCGGACTCCGGGTCGTCGAACCGGTCCTTGACCGGCTTCACCACGGCGTAGCTCGCCATGTCCAGGTCGTAGCGCGGGACGGGTGAGTGCGGGGCGTCGGCGGTGACGAACTCGAAGGCCATCGCGGCGTACAGGCCCATCTCCTCGAAGACGCCGAGGAGTTCGGTGAGATAGGCGGCCTGGGTGCGCTCGCTGCGGACCAGGTCCCCTTTGATCTCGGGTGGTTGCTTGGTGTAGTCGACCGTGTCCCACCCCATGCCGCCCTGCTCGGGCGCCCCCGCGTACGTGCACGTGCCGAACTCCGTGATCGCCAGCGGCTTGCCCCAGCGCAGGTACGGGCGCAGCTCGCGCACATGGTCCGCGCGGTCGGGGAAGTACGAGTAGTAGTCGATGCCCACGATGTCGAAGAGGCTCCAGTCGACCTCGTCGTCCTGCGCGGCCGCGTACGAGAGCTTGCCGCCGAAGACCGACCGTCCGACCGCGGCGGCCCGTGCCGTGAACGCGGACAGGCGGCGCATCATCCGCTCCGGGTCGTAGGTGCCTTCCATCAGGTTGCGGATCCGCTCCTGCGCATTGGCGCCGGGCACGATGCCCGGTACGAACAGCCAGAACTCGCACCCCACGCTCAGGTCGGCCCGCGCGCCCTGGCGGCGCAACCGCTCCAGGTGGCGGCCGGTCTCCGCGAGGTGGTCGAGGATCTCCGACGCGGGACGGTCGCCCAGGGTCGGCTGGAGCCAGATGTGCAGGCCGAGCTCGGCGGCCTCGGACGCGGTGGCGTCGAGACGGTCGACGCCGTCGCCCGTCACCTCGATCGACGTGGCGTGCAGGTCGTTCCTGATGGCACGGAGATCCGCGCGCATACGGGCGGTGCTCCACGCGGTGCCGGGGGTCTCACCCGCGCCGACGGTGTAGCAGACCCCTCGGTGCTTCAGCCCGCCGCTGCCCGGGCGGTCGGTCGTCGCGGCCGAGGCCGACGGCCCGGTCAGGAACGGCCCGGCGGCCGCCGCGGCCCCGACCGCCCCCGCCCCGGCCAGGAACCTGGCCCGGCTGATTCCCCTGCTGCGCTCGCTGCGATGCACTCTGGCTCCCCGTGCGGTCGGCGGTTGGTGTGTCGCCGCCAGTCTGCGGAGCGGAGGCGGGGGCGGGCGTCCCCCGAAAGTCTGCGGGTGCGCGACCATGGGATGAACCGGGCGCCCGGAACGGCTACTTCAGTCGCCGAGGATCCGTTCCCACAGCAGCCCGTCCCGCCAGCTCCCGTCGAGAAGGATCGCGGAGTGCGCGACGCCGTACGGGCTGAACCCGTTGCGGCGCAGTACCCGCTGCGACGGCAGATTCTCCAGATTGGTGGACGCCTCGGCGCGGTGCAGCCCGAGTTCGTCCGTCATCACCCGGAGCACGAGCCCGACGGCGCGGCCGGCGTGCCCCTGATTCTGGGCGACGGAGGCGATCCAGTATCCGACGGAGCCGCGGCGCAGGTGCGGCTGCGGCAGGATGCCTCCGACGGTGACCTGCCCGATCACCTGGTCGTCGGCGAGCACCACGCCCGGCCAGACCGTGCCCGCCCGGTATCCGGCCAGCAGGCTGTCGATCCGTTCCGCCTGGCCCTCCGGGGTGAAGAACTCGGGCGGCTGGGCCGGTTCCCACGGCCGGAAGGCCTCGAAGTCCCGCACCCGGTGCGCGGCGATCGGTGCGGCGTCGGTGGGCTCGATCAGGCGGATCATGGTGCTGCTGCGCATGGGCCGATCCTCGTCGCGGTGCGTCGGATGAAACGGTCAGCCTATGCGGGCCGCGAGAGCCGCCACCAGGTCCGGCGGACCGGCCCGCGTGACGCCGGACACCGAGGGTGCCGCCGACGCGGCCCCGTACCGGAATCCGCCCCGGGGTCCGGACCCGCACTGATCCGCCGGACAGGCCCCGGGCCGCGCCCTCGGTGGCCGGAGCACCTCGCTCACCTGGACGGGACCCGGCGCTCCTGGTCGGCCCCGGTGCGCTTCCCGCCGGTGGCGACCACGCGGCCCCTGGGCCTGCGCGGCAGCAGTCGGCGGGTGAGGCCGGACTCGTAGCGGGGCTGGAGCAGCAGGAACAGGCCCACCGCGCAGACGAACGCGACCCCGAAGAGCATCCAGGATTTGGCGCCCCGCGCCGAGTAGGCCACGATCCCGAACGAGAACAGCGCCGACCAGAAGTACATGAGCAGCACGGCCCGGCGGTGCGAGTGGCCGAGCTGGAGCAGACGGTGGTGGAGGTGGCCCTTGTCGGCGGCGAAGGGGGACATCCCGTTCCACGTACGCCTGATGACGGCGAGCACGAGATCCGCCACCGGCAGTGCGATGACGGACAGCGGCAGCATCAGCGGAATGTAGACCGGCACCATCGCGGCCGAACCGGACCTGCCGTCCACGGACTGGCTGAGGAGGCTCGGGTCGACCTCGCCGGTCACCGAGACCGCGCACCCGGCGATGAGCAGGCCGAGCAGCATCGAGCCCGAGTCGCCCATGAAGATCCGGGCCGGATGCGAGTTGTGGACCAGGAAGCCCAGGCACATGCCCGCCAGGATCGCGGAGATCAGCGTGGTGGACGCGGCGGCCTCGATCCCGTAGCCGTACCAGAGCCGGTACGCGTACAGGAAGAACGCCGTCGCCGCGATGCCCACCGTGCCCGCGGCCAGCCCGTCGAGCCCGTCGACGAAGTTGACCGCGTTGATGGAGACCACGATCAGCCCCACGGTCAGCAGCGTGCCCTGCCAGTCGGAGAGGTAGATCCCGTCCGTGCCCGGCACCGGGAGCCAGAGGATCGTCAGCCCCTGGAACACCATCACTCCGGCGGCGAGGATCTGACCGCCGAGCTTGACCAGCGAATCGACGCCCCACTTGTCGTCCAGGACACCCAGGAGCCAGATGAGGGCGGCGCCGGACAGCAGTGCCCGTGGTGTCGAGCTCTGGGTGAAGATGCCTTCCAGATGCGGCAGGTGGGAAGCGACCAGCAGCCCGGCCACCAGCCCGCCGAACATGGCCACGCCGCCGAGGCGCGGTGTGGGCTCGCGATGGACGTCCCGTGCCCGGATCTCGGGCATCGCGCCGACGGAGATCGCGAACTTCCTCACGGGGCCGGTCAGGAGGTGGGTCACGGCCGCCGTGATGAACAGCATGAGCAAGTAATCCCGCACGGGCGGCCTCACATTCCGGCCCAGCGGGCCGATACCTGAGCCCGATCGATGCCTTCGCTGCGCCCAGGCGAGCCTAACTCATACGGATTTCAGTGCGAGGGGGAGCGGGGCGAAGCGGGTGGCGGGGCCGAAGCGCAGAGTCTCGAACCGATAGCCGCGTTCGACGACCGCCGGTAGGAGGGTGAGATGGGGTACGCATGGTGGACCGTCCGATCCCGGCGCTGTGCAGCGCGCCCGCCAAAGGGGGTGTGAGCAGGGGTTTGTTCCATCGCGCGGCATGGTGCGACGGCGTGGAGTGGTCGCAACGCCACGGGTGGCGGTACCGCAGCAGGGCGTTCCGAGGATGTGCCGGGCATGCGAAACGCCCTCCGCCGAGCGTGGCGGGAGGGCGTTCACGACCGGGGCTCAGATCAGATGGTCGAACTCCCCCGCCTTGATGCCGAGAACGAAAGCGCGCAGCTTGGCGACGCTCGTCGTGACGACGACGTCGGGGTCGTCGCTCTCACGCATCTTGATCGAGCCGTCGACAGGAGCCAGTTCGATGCAGCTCTGATTGTTGTCCGCTCCGGAGAAAGAGGACTTCTGCCAGTTGATTGCGTCGGTCATGCCGGTGGGCTCACATTTCCTGTGCGATGCGTTGGATGAATCGGGCGGACTCCTCGGCGTCGAGCGAGACGGACGCGACAGAGTCGAGCAGAGCTCGGTATCGGGCCAGCTGGGCCTCGGCGTCCAGGAAACCCGCATCGAAAGCGGTGTCCAGCTGGACGGTGTCGAGTGCCGGGATGCCGGCCCCGGCGTACAGCGTCGAGTGCACCGAACCCGTGATCTGCTCGGCGAACGGGATGACGCGGATCGTCACGGACGGCCAGGTGGAGACCTCGTGCAGGAAGGTGAGCTGCGCCTGCATGGTCGCGGGGTCGCAGTACCGCATGCGGAGTGCGGCCTCGTGAATGAACGCCTCGAACGGGGTGGGCTTGTGCCGGTCGAAAATGTCGCGCCGCCTGGTGCGGTGCTCGACCCGGGCGTTCAGCTCGTCGGTGGGAAGGCTGGAAATTCCACTCCGGATGATCGCCCGCGCATACGACTCCGTCTGGAAAATGCCAGGAATGTTGAGCATCTGGATGGCGCGGATGTAGGACGCCTTGTGCTCCAGCTCGGCCAGATCCAGGAATCCGGGCGAGAGTATTCCGCGGTAGTCGTCCCACCATCCCTTGGTGCGCTCCTCGGCCATCTCGGCCAGGGCGTCCACCAGGTACTTGTCGGTGGCTGAGTAGTGGGCGGCGAGTCGGCGCACCCGTTCGCTGCTCACTCCGTACCGGCCGGACTCGATATGGCTGATCTGGGCCCGCTCACCGCCCAGATACGCGGCAGCCTCGCTCCCGGACATCCCGGCACGCTCGCGGAGCTTACGAAGCTCCGCACCCAACCGCCGCTGCCTGGCAGTCGGGTAGCTCCTCGGTGGCATGTGCCCTCCCCTTCGTACGGGTACGAGTCTGCCGTCCCACCGTGCCGACACCGCTGTGCAACCGGACCGGGACGAGCACGGCCGGGGCCTTCTCCTCGTGGACGGGATCGCCGCCCGCTGGGGAACCACCGCGTACGGGACGCGGGCGCCGCACTCGAAGACGGTGTGGTTCACCCTCTCCGCCTCCGGACGCTGAGGCGTCCCCGACCCGCGCAGGTCCACATCAGCTGCCCTGCCGGGAGAGGACCCGGGCACCTTCACGGCGTGCGGCCGACTGGACGGGCACGGTGCGAGCACCTTGTACGACAACGGCCTTCGGGGCGTTCTTCTCCTGTGTGTTCTTCTCCCGTACGACGAGCAGGCCGGCCACCACCAGCAGCACCCAGAGCACCGGGCCGAGCGGGTTTCCGGGGGAGATGAACCCCTGCGCGGCAAGTCCGAGGAGGCCGCCGGCGGAAAGCACCGCCGCGAGAACGACCTTGCCGAGGCTCATTTCCGATGCCGCACGGGAATGGCGACGGAATTCGAACCTGCCGAAAATCCTGGTGAAGCACAGCAGGAAGATTCCCGAAACGCCGACCCACAGCGGTGCCACCGCGAGCCACATCGGGCTGCCGGGTTCCGGTGTCGCGAAGCCGAGTCCGACAATTGCGATTCCCGCAGTCATCACGAGCGCGGGCATGTGCCAGAGGTACAGGGTCATGAAACGGGCTCCGCACCATTGCAGAAAGCCGGTAGCGAAGGGGAGTTCGGCGAACCGCGTGAGTACCGGTTTGAGGGTCAGCCAGAGTCCGAGCTGGCCGATGGTCAGCGACAGCATCAGCGCGGTCGGAGGGCTCATGTTGGAGACCGGGGCCCCGGGCATTCCGATCATGGATGCCGGGTAGGGCCCGAAGAACACGGCCGCCGCGGTGAGTCCGAAGCCGACCGCGGCCAGGCCCGCCGATGTCCACCCGCTCCGCATGCGCAGGCCGCCGTCGGCGTAGTGGAAGCCGAACTGGTGGGCCGCCAACCAGACGAACAGGGCGTTCAGGAAACCGATCGCGGGGCCGACCTCGAAGCGCAGCACGTCGACGGCCAGGGCGCAGACGGCGAGTACGCTGATCACGCGCCATCCGTACCGGCGGTACCACGTGTACATCAGCGGCGTGAGCGCGACCACGAGGACATAGACGGCGAGGAACCAGAGCAACTGCCCGGCTATCTTGCCCGCCATCAGCACCGGCTGCTGGGGTACTCCCGCGCCGATCAACACGTGGGGCAGCAGCAGCCACACGGCTGCCAGGGGTACGACCGGCACCAGGAGACGCGCAATTCGGCTCCGGAGCCAGGTGCGTGCCGATTTCGCCGATCGGAACGAGAAGAAATTGGCGGCTCCGCCGGCGAAGAAAACCATGGGCATGACCTGCGTCAGCCATGTGACAATCCACCAGCCGGGGCTCGCGAGCGCATTGCCGGTGCTCAAATGGCCGTTCTCATAGGCCAGTACGGGCATGAGCCAGTGCTGGGAAATCACGGCCAGCACACATAGCGCTCTGATGATGTCTATGAATGGATCACGACCGCGAACGGGCGAATGAGCCTGCGTCTGCTGCATGTAATCATCGTGCGGTCAGCAGACGATTCGGGCAGTAAAGCGGTCCCCCGAATTCATCGGGGTGCCAGCACCGCGTGCCGTGGTGGGGAGAACCCCACCACGGCACGCGGTGCGGTCGCCGCACCTGAGGACCGTGTGGTTCACCTTCGCCGCCCCCGGACGCCGAGGCGCCCGGAGCGTGGCCCCGCCACCGCCACCGCGACCAGCACCAGAGCCGCGACCGCGCCGCCGAGCGGCATGACCGCCGACACGGACACGTGGTCGACGACGGCTCCGCCCGCCAGGGCGCCGAGGGCGAAGGTGGCCTGGAACGACGAGGTGAACAGGACGGACGCCGCCTCGGGCGCTTCGGGCGCGGCCCTGGCGAACCAGGCCTGCGAGCAGACCGGCACCGCACCGTAGGCGACGCCCCAGACGATCAGCAGCGCGACGGCTCCGGCATCCCACCTGCCCAGGACCGGGAGCAGGGCGGTCGCGGCGGCGATCAGGCCCGCGGCGAGGGAGACCGCGGCGCGAGGGCGACGCGTCACCAGCGCGCCGCCGACGAAGTTGCCGACGATCCCGGCGGCCCCGTAGACCAGCAGGAACACCGTGATCAGCGTCGGACCGGCGTGGGTGACCTGCTTCAGGAAGGGGGTGACATAGGTGTACGTCGCGAAATGGGACAGAACGATGAGGAAGGTGAGGAGCAGGGCGAACCGGGTGCCGGGCCGGTCGAGCACCGTGCCCAGCAGGCTCGCGCGGGTGACCTGTGCGGGCGGCAGGGGCGGAACCACCAGGAGCATCAGGGCGAGTACGGCCACGCTCAGCACGCCAAGGACCACGAAGGCCGTCCGCCAGCCGGCCAGGCCGCCGATGAACGTACCGGCGGGTACGCCGAGCACGGAGCCCAGCGGGACGGCCGAGAAGATCACCGCTGTCGCCCGGCCGACCGACGCCGGGCGGACCAGCCGGCCGGCCAGCCCGGCCCCGATGGACCAGAAGCCGCCGATGGTGACCCCGACCAGCACCCGGGAGACCAGGACGACGCGGTAGTCGGTCGCGGCGGCGACGAGGAAGTCGGCCAGGGCCAGCAGGAGCATGAAGGCGCAGAGCATCACACGCCGGTCGACACGCGCCGTCGCCACGGTGACCAAGGGGGCGGAGACCGCCGCGAGCAGTCCGGGCATGGTCATCATCAGGCCCGCCGTGCCGTCCGAGACGGCGAAGTCGGACCCGATCGATGTGAGCAGGCCGATGGGCAGGATCTCGGTGGTGACGATCGAGAAGATGCCCAGCATCACGGAGACGACGGCGAGCCGGCCGCGTAAGGGGGTGCGGGCAGGGAGGGCCGTGCGTTCGGAGGGGGTGAGGGCCGCGGGGGTGGTCATGGCGGGTGCCGTCCTGTGCTCGGTGACGCGAGGGCTGTTCGCCCCAGTTCACAAGCGGCGGTGGACGGTGTCCGGCAGGTTCGCGACGTCAACGCCGCCGGCCGGGGGTGACGTCGGTTTTCCGCCGGAGCTCCGGCGGGACCGGGAACGGCGAAGGGCCGTCGCTCCCGAGCGGGGGAGTGACGGCCCTTCGCCGCGCGCCGCGAAGGCGCTTGTGAATCAGAGAACGCGGACCGCGCCCGACGGCGGGTCGTAGGACAGCGGGCGCTGCACCACACCGGTGCTGGAGTTCTGCGCACCGACGAACTGGCCGTTGCCCACGTAGATCCCGACGTGGTACGCGCTGCCCGCGCCGCCCCAGTACAGGATGTCGCCCGGCTGGAGGTTGCTCAGGGAGACCTGGGTGCCGGCGGTCGACTGGGACTGGGAGACGCGCGGCAGGTCGATGTTGACCGAACGGAACGCGGCCTGGACGAGGCCGGAGCAGTCCCACGAGTTGGGGCCGGTGCCGCCGGGCACGTACGCGTCGCCGACCTGGGCCTGCGCGAAGGCGATGACGGCCGCTGCGGAGCCGGTCGCGCTCGACGAGGAGGACGAGGCGGACACGGCCGTGCCGGCGCTGGAGCCGGAGGTCGCGCTGAGCGTCGTACGGGCGGTGGAGCGGGAAGCGCGCTCGGCGGCCTCCGCCTTGGCCTTGGCGGCCGCCTCCGCCTTCTTCTTGGCCTCTGCCTTGCGGACCGCCTCGGCCTTGGCCTTCTTGGCGGCCTTGGCCGCGGTGGAGGCTGCGGCGTCCTCCTGGGCCTGCGTCTGCAGGTCCTGGGCGACCTGCTGCGTGGCCTGGGCGGACGCGGCGACGGCGGTGGAGAGCCCGGAGGTGATGGTGGGCATCTCGATGGTCTGGGTCACCGGCTCGGCCTGGGCCGGACCGGCAGCGCCTGCGACCGCGATGGTGCTGAGGACGCCACCGGCAACTCCGGCCCGCAGCGCCGTCTTCGAGGCGTTTCGGCGGGGCTTCCGGTGGCTGGGTATGTGAGCGGTGTGGGACATGAGTACTAGCGCTATCAGGGCCCTGGGGCTCCCATCAAGAAACGTGTGTTGCGACACAGTTACGTACGGAATCTGTGAATCCGCTTTCCGGGGACCCTTATTGACGCCGTAACGGGCAAAACGGGCATGCCCGATCACCGCTGTGATCACGGGCTTTCGGCATTACGCCCGAATTGCCCGCCGCTTACCATCCGTTCACACCGATGGCCAAGCCCGCTTTTGTTGGGGCCTTGATGAAGTGACGCAGGTCACAGTGTGGTCGCCGCGTGGGGGTCGGTTATGCGCCATGCGTCCAATGCGGCGACGGGCGAGGTGAGATGTCCCGTTCAGTTGATTGATCGCAAATGTTCATGCATGTCCACTTCGCTCCTCGCGACCCCCTCTCCCGGGTGAGGTTCGAGCGGCCCGGGCGGGGGCGGGGCGGCCGGTGGGCGGTCGATCGGGGTCAGGAGTGGAAGATCCTTTATCACCCCGGGATGTCCATCGCCAATTTGCTTGGTATGGCCATCTCTTGATAGGGCAACAGCCGTTTGACCAGCGGTAACGGCATCGGATGTCACGTCTCGTGATCACTCGGCCGCTTCGCGTGTGAAGATCACCGCTCATCCGACTTCATGATCCTTCGTCAGGTGGTGGAGATCACAAAGACGTTGTCGTACCCCGTGTCGCAGATCACAGGACGGCGGGCATAGGATGCGGGGCAGTCGGGCTTGTGAACTGCCTCACATGTGCACGATCTTGGTGGGGTGGTGAGCCGGTCGCCCGATGCGGTCCAACGGTCAAGGACGACTGGAAGGAGCGAGGAGCGTGAATGCCTACGCGCCCATCCTCGTGCTCGGCGCCCTCGGGGCAGGGTTTGCGATCTTCTCCGTGGTCATGGCCACGCTTATCGGCCCCAAGCGGTACAACCGGGCAAAGCTCGAAGCGTACGAGTGCGGTATCGAACCCACACCCACTCCGGCCGGAGGCGGCCGCTTCCCCATCAAGTACTACCTGACGGCGATGCTCTTCATCGTCTTCGACATCGAGATCGTCTTCCTCTATCCCTGGGCGGTCACCTTCGACGCCCTGGGGATCTTCGGGCTCGTGGAGATGCTGCTCTTCGTGCTCACCGTCTTCGTCGCCTACGCCTATGTGTGGCGTCGCGGCGGCCTGGAATGGGACTGAGGGGCTGAGGGGCACACCATGGGACTCGAAGAGAAGCTGCCCAGCGGCTTCGTGCTGACCACTGTCGAGCAGGCCGCCGGCTGGGTACGGAAGTCCTCCGTCTTCCCGGCCACCTTCGGCCTCGCCTGTTGCGCCATCGAGATGATGACGACCGGGGCCGGGCGTTACGACCTGGCCCGTTTCGGGATGGAGGTCTTCCGCGGATCGCCGCGGCAGGCGGATCTGATGATCGTGGCAGGACGGGTCAGCCAGAAGATGGCTCCCGTCCTGCGGCAGGTCTACGACCAGATGCCCAACCCCAAGTGGGTCATCTCCATGGGGGTTTGCGCGTCATCGGGCGGAATGTTCAATAATTACGCCATTGTTCAGGGTGTTGATCATATTGTTCCGGTTGACATCTATTTGCCCGGTTGTCCGCCGCGGCCCGAGATGCTGATGGACGCGATCCTCAAGCTCCACCAGAAGATCCAGGGCTCCAAGCTCGGGGTCAACGCGGAGGAGGCCGCCCGCGAGGCGGAGGACGCGGCACTCAAGGCACTGCCCCTGATCGAGATGAAGGGGCTGCTGCGATGAGCGGGAACGACAATCACGACGAACAGAGCAACGACAACGCTGTGCCCGCCCCGCGCGCGGACACCGGCGAGATCATCGGCGTACGCAAGGGCATGTTCGGCGCCGACAACGGCGGTGACACCTCCGGCTACGGCGGCCTCGTCCGCACCGTGACCCTGCCGGGCGCCACGTCCCGTCCGTACGGCGGCTGGTTCGACGAGGTCGCCGACGAGCTCGAAGGGGCCCTGGAGGAGCAGGACCTGCTTCCCGGGAACGCCATCGAGAAGACCGTCGTCGACCGCGGCGAGCTCACCTTCCACATCGCCCGCGAGCACCTCGTCCGGGTCGCCCGGACGCTGCGCGACGACCCGGCGCTGCGCTTCGAGCTCTGCACGGGGGTGAGCGGCGTCCACTTCCTCGGCGACAAGGGCCGCGAGCTGCACGCCGTCTACCACCTGCGCTCGCTCACGCACGGCCGGCTGATCCGCCTGGAGGTGTCGGTCCCGGACAGCGATCCGCACATCCCGTCCCTCGTCGCGGTCTACCCGACCAACGACTGGCACGAGCGCGAGGCCTACGACTTCTTCGGGCTCGTCTTCGACGGGCACCCCGCCCTCACCCGGATCATGATGCCGGACGACTGGCAGGGCTTCCCGCAGCGCAAGGACTACCCGCTCGGCGGCATCGCCGTCGAGTACAAGGGCGCCCAGATCCCGGCTCCGGACCAGCGGAGGTCGTACTCCTGATGTCTACTCCCCACTCCCACCCGTCGCCCGGCCACCACCCCTCAGCGAGTCCCTCCGGGACGCCCCTTTCGGATGCCCGGGCGACGACCGAGGGGACTGTATATACAGTCACCGGCGGTGACTGGGACGAGGTCGTCGAGTCCGCGGTCAAGTCCGACGACGAGCGCATCATTGTCAACATGGGCCCCCAGCACCCGTCCACGCACGGTGTTCTGCGGCTGATCCTGGAGATCGACGGCGAGACCGTCACCGAGGCCCGCTGCGGCATCGGCTACCTCCACACCGGCATCGAGAAGAACCTCGAATTCCGGAACTGGACGCAGGGCACCACCTTCGTCACGCGCATGGACTACCTGACGCCCTTCTTCAACGAGGCGGCGTACTGCCTCGGCGTCGAGAAGCTCCTCGGCATCGAGGACCAGATCCCCGACCGGGCCAGCATCCTGCGTGTGCTCCTGATGGAGCTCAACCGGATCTCCTCGCACCTGGTGTGCATCGCCACCGGCGGCATGGAGCTCGGCGCCACCACGATCATGATCTACGGCTTCCGTGATCGTGAACTCGTTCTCGACCTCTTCGAGCTGATCACCGGCCTGCGCATGAACCACGCGTTCATCCGCCCCGGCGGACTCGCCCAGGACCTGCCGCCCGGCGCGATCGACCAGCTGCGCGAGTTCGTGAAGACCATGAAGAAGAACCTGCCGGAGTACGACAAGCTCGCCACCGGCAACCCCATCTTCAAGGCCCGCATGCAGGACGTCGGCTACCTCGACCTGACCGGCTGCATGGCCCTCGGTGCCACCGGCCCGATCCTGCGCTCCGCCGGACTCCCGCACGACCTGCGCAAGACCGACCCGTACTGCGGGTACGAGAACTACGAGTTCGACGTCCCCACCGCCGACAGCTGCGACGCCTACGGCCGCTTCCTCGTCCGCCTGGAGGAGATGCGCCAGTCGCTGCGGATCGTCGAGCAGTGCATCGACCGGCTCGCCCCCGGCCCGGTGATGGTCGCCGACAAGAAGATCGCCTGGCCCGCCCAGCTCGCGCTCGGCCCCGACGGCCTCGGCAACTCGCTCGACCACATCAAGAAGATCATGGGCACCTCCATGGAGGCCCTGATCCACCACTTCAAGCTGGTGACCGAGGGCTTCCGGGTCCCGGCCGGACAGGTGTACACCGCGGTCGAGTCGCCCAAGGGCGAACTCGGCGTGCACGTCGTCTCCGACGGCGGCACCCGCCCCTACCGGGTCCACTTCCGCGACCCGTCCTTCACCAACCTTCAGGCCATGGCGGCGATGTGCGAGGGCGGCCAGGTCGCCGACGTCATCGTCGCCGTCGCGTCCATCGACCCCGTGATGGGAGGCGTCGACCGGTGACCGAAGCACGTCAGGAAGTCAGTCTGGGGATGCCGCAGCTCCCCGCCCCCGCCTACCCGGCCGAGGTGCGCGCCAGGCTCGAAGCGGACGCGAAGGAGGTGATCGCCCGCTACCCCGACAGCCGCTCCGCCCTGCTGCCGCTGCTGCACCTGGTGCAGTCCGAGGAGGGCTACGTCTCCCGTACGGGCATGGCGTTCTGCGCCGAGCTGCTCGGCCTCACCACCGCCGAGGTCACCGCGGTCGCCACCTTCTACACGATGTACCGGCGCAGGGCCGGCGGCGACTACCAGGTCGGTGTCTGCACCAACACGCTGTGCGCGGTGATGGGCGGCGACGCCATCTTCGACCGGCTCAAGGAGCACCTCGGCGTCGGCAACGACGAGACGACCGAGGACGGGAAGATCACCCTCGAACACATCGAGTGCAACGCGGCCTGCGACTTCGCCCCCGTGGTGATGGTCAACTGGGAGTTCTTCGACAACCAGACGCCCGAGAGCGCGACCCGCATGGTCGACGACCTGATCGCCGGGCGCACCGTCGAACCCACCCGCGGCGCCCCGCTCTGCTCGTACAAGGAGACCGCCCGGATCCTGGCCGGCTTCCCCGACGAGCGCCCCGGTGCCGTCGAGGCCTCCGGCGGCGCTGGCCCCGCCTCGCTGATCGGACTCCGGCTCGCCAAGGGCGAGGAGCCGCACCCGCGCGTCGTCGCCCCGCGCGGCGAACGCCCGCACGCCGAGGAGGGGGAGTGATGACGTTGACGACCGAGATCAACGACAACGGAGGCGGCAACGGGGACAGCCCCGAGAAGCTGCTCGCCCCCGTCCTCTCCGCCTTCTGGGACCAGCCGGAGTCCTGGACCCTGGAGACCTACCGGCGCCACGAGGGATACGAGGGACTGCGCAAGGCCCTCGCCATGGCGCCGGACGAGCTCATCGCGTACGTCAAGGACTCCGGTCTGCGCGGCCGGGGCGGCGCGGGCTTCCCCACCGGGATGAAGTGGCAGTTCATCCCGCAGGGAGACGGCAAACCGCACTATCTTGTTGTCAACGCCGACGAATCGGAACCGGGCACCTGCAAGGACATCCCGCTCCTGTTCGCCAACCCGCACAGCCTCATCGAGGGCATCGTGATCGCCTGTTACGCGATCCGTTCGTCGCACGCGTTCATCTACTTGCGCGGTGAGGTCGTCCCCGTGCTGCGACGTCTGCACGAGGCCGTACGAGAGGCGTACGAGGCGGGCTATCTGGGGACGAACATCCTGGGCTCAGGGCTCGATCTGGAACTCACGGTGCACGCCGGTGCCGGCGCGTACATCTGTGGTGAGGAAACCGCGCTGCTCGACTCTCTCGAAGGACGGCGTGGCCAGCCCCGGCTGCGACCCCCCTTCCCCGCGGTCGCCGGTCTGTACGCCTGCCCCACTGTGGTGAACAACGTCGAGTCCATCGCCTCGGTTCCCGCGATCCTGAACCGGGGCAAGGACTGGTTCAAGTCGATGGGCAGCGAGAAGTCTCCCGGCTTCACGCTGTACTCGCTCAGCGGGCACGTCGCGGGCCCCGGCCAGTACGAGGCACCGCTCGGCATCACGCTGCGCCAACTGCTCGACATGAGCGGCGGCATGCGCCCCGGCCACCGGCTGAAGTTCTGGACCCCGGGCGGCTCGTCGACCCCGATGTTCACCGACGAGCACCTTGACGTACCGCTCGACTACGAGGGCGTCGGCGCCGCCGGATCCATGCTCGGCACCAAGGCGCTCCAGTGCTTCGACGAGACGACCTGCGTCGTGCGGGCCGTCACCCGCTGGACCGAGTTCTACGCCCACGAGTCCTGCGGCAAGTGCACGCCCTGCCGCGAAGGCACCTACTGGCTGGTCCAGCTGCTCCGCGACATCGAGGCCGGCAAGGGACAGATGTCCGACCTCGACAAGCTGAACGACATCGCCGACAACATCAACGGCAAGTCCTTCTGTGCCCTCGGCGACGGCGCCGCCTCGCCGATCTTCTCCTCGCTGAAGTACTTCCGCGAGGAGTACGAGCAGCACATCACGGGCAAGGGCTGCCCCTTCGATCCCGCCAGGTCGACCGCCTGGGCCGACGACAAGAACGCTCACCAGGGGGTGAACGCATGACAGTCACCACGAGTGCGCCCTCCGGGGGCGGCGAGGCGGCCATCCCGCCCGAGGACCTGGTCACGCTGACCATCGACGGCATCGAGATCAGCGTGCCCAAGGGCACCCTGGTCATCCGGGCCGCCGAACTCCTCGGCATCGAGATCCCGCGCTTCTGCGACCACCCGCTCCTCGACCCGGCCGGCGCCTGCCGGCAGTGCATCGTCGAGGTCGAGGGCCAGCGCAAGCCGATGGCGTCCTGCACCATCACCTGCACCGACGGCATGGTGGTGAAGTCGCAGCTCACCTCTCCGGTCGCCGAGAAGGCCCAGAAGGGTGTGATGGAGCTGCTGCTCATCAACCACCCGCTGGACTGCCCGGTCTGCGACAAGGGCGGCGAGTGCCCGCTGCAGAACCAGGCGATGTCGCACGGCGACGCGGACTCCCGCTTCGACGGCAAGAAGCGCACGTACGAGAAGCCCGTCCCGATCTCCACCCAGGTGCTGCTGGACCGGGAGCGGTGCGTGCTCTGCGCGCGCTGCACCCGGTTCTCCAACCAGGTGGCGGGCGACCCGATGATCGAGCTGATCGAGCGCGGCGCGCTCCAGCAGGTCGGTACCGGCGAGGGCGACCCGTTCGAGTCGTACTTCTCCGGGAACACCATCCAGATCTGCCCGGTCGGAGCGCTGACCTCGGCGGCCTACCGCTTCCGCTCCCGCCCCTTCGACCTGGTGTCCTCGCCGTCGGTCTGCGAGCACTGCGCGGGCGGCTGCGCGACCCGCACCGACCACCGGCGCGGCAAGGTCATGCGGCGGCTCGCCGCCAACGACCCCGAGGTCAACGAGGAGTGGGTCTGCGACAAGGGCCGCTTCGGCTTCCGCTACGCGCAGCAGCCGGGCCGGCTCACCACCCCGCTGGTGCGCAACGCGGACGGCGTCCTGGAACCGGCGAGCTGGCCCGAGGCGCTCGCCGCCGCGGCCGCCGGCCTCTGTGCCGCGCGCGGCCGGACCGGCGTGCTCACCGGCGGCCGGCTGACCGTCGAGGACGCCTACGCGTACAGCAAGTTCGCCCGGGTCGCGCTGGACACCAACGACATCGACTTCCGGGCCAGGGTCCACAGCGGCGAGGAGGCCGACTTCCTGGCCGCCCGCGTCGCCGGGCGCGGCCGGGACCTGGACGGCGCGGGGGTCACGTACACCTCGCTGGAGCAGGCCCCGACGGTGCTGCTCGTCGGGTTCGAGTCGGAGGAGGAGGCGCCCGGCGTCTTCCTGCGGCTGCGCAAGGCCAACCGCAAGCACGGACAGCGCACCTACGCCATCGCCTCGCACGCCACCCGCGGCCTGGAGAAGGCGGGCGGCACGCTGCTTCCCGCCGCCCCCGGCACCGAGACCGAGTGGCTGGACGCGATCGCGGGCGGTGTCGGGCTGGAGGGCGACGGAGCCGCGACGGCCGGGGCGCTGCGCGGCGAGGGCGCCGTGATCGTGGTCGGCGAGCGGCTGGCCGCGGTGCCGGGCGGGCTCACCGCCGCGGTACGGACGGCCACCGCGACCGGTGCCGCGCTGGTGTGGATCCCGCGCCGGGCCGGCGAGCGCGGCGCGGTGGAGGCGGGCGCGCTCCCGTCTCTGCTGCCCGGCGGCCGCCCGGCGACCGACCCGCGGGCCAGGGACGAGGTGGCGGCCGTCTGGGGCGTCGCCGAACTCCCGTCCCGCTTCGGCCGCGACACCGGCCAGATCGTCGAGGCCGCGGCCACCGGCGAACTGGGCGCGCTGGTCGTCGCCGGGGTCGAGGCCGTGGACCTGCCGGACCCGGCGCGGGCCCTGGAGGCCCTGGACCAGGTCGGCTTCCTGGTCTCGCTGGAGCTGCGGCCGAGCGAGGTCACCGAGCGCGCCGATGTGGTCTTCCCGGTCGCCGCGGTGGCCGAGAAGTCCGGCACCTTCCTCAACTGGGAGGGCAGGGCGAGGATGTTCGAGGCGGCGCTGAAGCCCGAGCAGATGACGCGCACGCTCGCGCCGGGCGATGCCCGGGTGCTGCACATGCTGGCCGACGCGATGGCCCGCACCGCCGGTGCCGAGGGCCCCGGTCGCTTCGCGCTGCCGGACCTGAAGTCCGTACGCCGTGAGCTGGACCGGCTCGGCGGCTGGAGCGGGGCGCGCGCCACCGAACCGAACGAGCCGGCGCAGCCGCTGCCCAGGCCCGGCGACGGCGAGGCCATCCTCGCGGGCCACCGGATGCTGCTCGACCTGGGCCGGCTCCAGGAGGGCGACGAGGCGCTGGCCGGCACCCGGCACGCCGCGGTCGCCCGGCTGTCCGCGGCCACCGCGGCCGAGACGGGCGTGAAGGACGGCGATCTGCTGGCCGTCACCGGCCCGGCGGGCAGCGTCGTATTCCCGTTGAAGGTCACCGACATGCCGGACCGGGTGGTCTGGGTGCCGCTGAACTCCGTCGGGCGGGGCGTCCCGGCCGACACCGGCGCCCGGCCCGGCGGTCCGGTCCGGATCGGCCCCGCCGCACCGGGTACTTCCGACGTCACACCGGAGGTGGGGGCGTGAGTGCCTTCGCTCAACTGGCCGCGGCACCGCACAGCGCCGTGCTCGCCGCCGAGGACCTGTCGATGTTCGGCACCGACCCGTGGTGGCTCGTCGTCATCAAGGCGGTGTTCTGCTTCGCGTTCCTGATGGTGACCGTGCTCTTCTCCATCGTGTGGGAGCGCAAGGTCGTCGCCTGGATGCAGCTGCGCATCGGTCCCAACCGGCACGGCCCCTGGGGCATGCTCCAGTCGCTCGCCGACGGCATCAAGCTGATGCTGAAGGAAGACGTCATCGTCAGGCGGGCCGACAAGGTCGTCTACGTGCTTGCCCCGATCGTCGCCGCCATCCCGGCGTTCATGGCGATCGCGGTGATCCCGTTCGGCCCGTCCGGCAACGAGGTCTCGATCTTCGGGCACCGCACCTCGATGCAGCTCACCGACCTGCCGATCGCGATGCTGTACATCCTCGCGGTCGCCTCGGTCGGGATCTACGGCATCGTGCTGGCCGGCTGGTCGTCCGGCTCGACGTACCCGCTCCTCGGCGGTCTGCGCTCCTGCGCGCAGATGATCAGCTACGAGATCGCGATGGGCGCCGCGTTCGCCTCGGTCTTCCTCTACTCCGGGTCGATGTCGACCTCGAAGATCGTGGAGGCGCAGCAGGACCGCTGGTTCATCGTCCTGCTGCCGGTCTCCTTCATCATCTACATCGTCACGATGGTCGGCGAGACCAACCGCGCACCGTTCGACATGCCGGAGTCCGAGGGCGACCTGGTCGGCGGCTTCAACACCGAGTACTCGTCGATCAAGTTCGCGATGTTCATGCTCGCCGAGTACGTCAACATGGTCACCGTCTCCGCGGTCGCCACGACCCTGTTCCTCGGCGGCTGGCGGGCCCCGTGGCCGATCAGCACCTTCTGGGAGGGCGCGAACCACGGCTGGTGGCCGATGCTCTGGTTCGTCATCAAGGTCCAGCTGCTGCTGTTCTTCTTCATCTGGCTGCGCGGCACGCTGCCCCGGGTCCGTTACGACCAGCTGATGAAGCTCGGCTGGAAGGTCCTGATCCCGGTCTCCGTGGTCTGGCTGATGCTGGTCGCGACGGTGCGGGCGCTGCGCAACGAGGGCTACGACTTCACGAAGATCGTGCTGTACGTGGCCGGGGCCGTGATCGCGATCCTGCTGATCTCCTTCGTCGCCGACATCTTCCGCGACAAGAAGGGCCGGGCCGCCGAGGCGGAGGCCGGACCGGAGCCGGCGTTCGACCCGATGGCGGGCGGGTTCCCGGTGCCGCCGCTGCCCGGACAGACCCTCCCGCCGGTGCCGCGCCGCAGGCCGCGGGGTGAGCGGGAGCTCGTTGTCAGTGGCGGGTCGGATACTCAGAGTGACGAACACGCGAGTGACGGAAAGGAGGCCGACGGTGTCTGAGTCATCGGAGTCCTCGGGGTCCCCGGGATCCTCGGAGGAGAAGTTCCAGAACCCCGTCGCCGGCTTCGGCGTGACCTTCAAGGCCATGTTCAAGAAGCGGCTGACCGAGCAGTATCCGGAAACGCCGAAGGTGACGGCGCCGCGCTTCCACGGCCGGCACCAGCTCAACCGTCACCCGGACGGGCTGGAGAAGTGCATCGGCTGCGAGCTGTGCGCCTGGGCCTGCCCGGCGGACGCGATCTACGTCGAGGGCGCGGACAACACCGACGAGGAGCGCTACTCCCCGGGTGAGCGCTACGGCCGGGTCTACCAGATCAATTACGCGCGCTGCATTCTCTGCGGACTGTGCATCGAGGCCTGCCCGACCCGGGCGCTGACGATGACCAATCAGTTCGAGCTCGCCAACACCACCCGCGAGAGCCTCATCTACACCAAGGACGAGCTGCTCGCGGGCCTGGAGGAGGGCATGGTCGACACCCCGCACGCGATCTTCCCGGGGATGGACGAACAGGACTACTACCGAGGTCTGGTCACCGAGGCCGCCCCCGGTACGGAGCGTCAGACCGCCGTCTCCAAGGGCGAGAAGCCGGACGACGCGCACCGCGGGAACAACGGCTCGGCCCAGGAGGTGGGCGCATGACCGCCCTGGCCGCCGCGGCCTCCCAGACCTCGACCGGTGAGGCCGTCCAGTTCTGGGTGCTCGGGATCGTCGCCGTGATCGGCGCACTGTCCACCGTACTGATGAAGAAGGCCGTGCACAGCGCGCTGAGCCTCGCCGGGACCATGATCGTCCTCGCGGTGTTCTACCTCGCCAACGGCGCCTATTTCCTGGGCATCGTCCAGATCGTCGTCTACACCGGCGCGATCATGATGCTGTTCCTCTTCGTGGTCATGCTCGTCGGTGTCACCGCGGCCGACTCGCTGAAGGAGACCCTGAAGGGGCAGCGCTGGCTGGCCGCCGGCTGTGGGCTCGGCTTCGGCGTCCTGCTCATCGCCGGCATCGGCAACGCCTCGCTGAACAGCTTCAACGGACTCGGCACCGCCAACACCGAGCACGGCGGGAACGTCGAGGGGCTGGCCAGCCTCATCTTCACCAAGTACGTCTTCGCCTTCGAGATCACCGGCGCCCTGCTGATCACGGCGACGGTCGGCGCGATGGTGCTCACCCACCGGGAGCGCACCGAACGGGCCAGGACCCAGCGGGAGATGTCCGAGGAGCGCGTACGCGGAAAGCAGCTGCCGCCGCTGCCCGCCCCCGGTGTCTACGCCCGGCACAACGCCGTGGACATCCCGGGCCTGCTCCCGGACGGTACGCCCTCCGAGCTCACCGTCATGCAGACGCTGCGCAAGCGCGGCCAGATCCGCGATGTGTCGAACGAGTCCCTGGAGCAGCTCAGGGCGCTGGAGCAACGCTCCGAGGAGCGGCTCGGCCGTGACAACGAAGAAGAGGAGGTCGCCAAGTGAACCCGGTCTACTACCTCTATCTCGCAGCGCTGTTGTTCACCATCGGTGCGGCCGGGGTGCTGATCCGGCGGAACGCGATCGTGGTGTTCATGTGCGTGGAGCTGATGCTCAACGCCTGCAACCTCGCGTTCGTGACCTTCTCCCGGATGCACGGCAATCTCGACGGCCAGATCATCGCCTTCTTCACGATGGTCGTCGCCGCCGCCGAGGTCGTGGTCGGGCTCGCGATCATCGTGTCGGTGTTCCGTTCCCGCCACTCGGCCTCGGTCGACGACGCCAGCCTGATGAAGCTGTAAGGGGACGTTGAATCGTGGAGAACCTGATCGCGCTGCTCGTCGCGGCGCCTCTGCTCGGAGCGGCGGTCCTGCTCTGCGGCGGCCGGCGGCTGGACCGGGCCGGACACTGGCTCGGCACCCTGCTCGCCGCTGCGTCGTTCGTCATCGGTGTGGTGCTCTTCCTCGACATGCTGGGGAAGGGCGCGGAGGACCGGGCACTGCACCAGAAGCTGTTCAGCTGGATTCCGGTCGAGGGCTTCCAGGCCGATGTGGCCTTCCAGCTCGACCAGCTGTCGATGACGTTCGTGCTGCTGATCACCGGTGTGGGCACCCTGATCCACATCTACTCGATCGGCTACATGGAGCACGACGAGCGCCGGCGCCGCTTCTTCGGCTATCTGAACCTGTTCCTCGCGGCGATGCTGATCCTGGTCATCGCCGACAACTACCTGCTGCTGTACGTCGGGTGGGAGGGCGTCGGTCTGGCGTCGTACCTGCTCATCGGTTTCTGGCAGCACAAGCCCAGCGCGGCCACGGCCGCCAAGAAGGCGTTCCTGGTCAACCGGGTCGGCGACATGGGCCTGTCGATCGCGATCATGCTGATGTTCACCACCTTCGGCACCTTCGCCTTCGGCCCGGTCCTCGGGGCGACGGGCCAGACGAGCGAGGGCAAGCTGACGGCGATCGGCCTGATGCTGCTGCTCGCGGCCTGCGGCAAGTCGGCCCAGGTGCCGCTGCAGTCCTGGCTCGGTGACGCGATGGAGGGCCCGACCCCGGTCTCGGCCCTCATCCACGCCGCGACCATGGTGACCGCGGGTGTGTACCTCATCGTCAGGTCCGGCGCGATCTTCAACGCCGCGCCGGACGCGCAGCTGGTCGTCGTGGTCGTCGGAGCGGTCACGCTGCTCTTCGGTGCGATCGTCGGTTGCGCGAAGGACGACATCAAGAAGGCCCTCGCCGGGTCGACAATGTCGCAGATCGGCTACATGATCCTGGCCGCCGGGCTCGGCCCGATCGGCTACGTCTTCGCGATCATGCACCTGGTGACGCACGGCTTCTTCAAGGCCGGGCTCTTCCTCGGCGCCGGTTCGGTCATGCACGGCATGAACGACGAGGTCGACATGCGGAAGTTCGGCGGCCTGCGGAAGTACATGCCGGTCACCTTCATCACCTTCGGCCTCGGCTACCTCGCGATCATCGGCTTCCCCGGTCTGTCCGGCTTCTTCTCCAAGGACAAGATCATCGAGGCGGCCTTCGCCAAGGGCGGCACCGAGGGCTGGATCCTCGGCTCGGTGGCCCTGCTGGGCGCCGCGATCACCGCGTTCTACATGACGCGCGTGATGCTGCTGACGTTCTTCGGCGAGAAGCGCTGGCAGCCCGACGCCGAGGGCAACGAGCCGCATCCGCACGAGTCCCCGAAGTCGATGACCATCCCCATGATCGTCCTCGCGTTCGGTTCGGTCTTCGCCGGAGGCTTCTTCTCCATCGGCGACCGCTTCCTGAACTGGCTGGAGCCGGTCACCGGCCACAGCCACGGACACGCGCCGGTCAGCGCCACGACGGTCACCGCCGCCACCATGGTGGTCCTCGTCATCGGCGTCGCCATCGCCTGGGCCATGTACGGACGCAAGCCCGTTCCGGTCGTCGCCCCGCGCGGCTCGCTGCTCACCCGGGCCGCCCGCCGCGACCTCCTCCAGGACGACTTCAACCATGTGGTCCTGGTCCGCGGCGGCGAGCACCTCACCCGCTCCCTGGTGTACGTCGACCACACCCTGGTCGACGGCGTCGTCAACGGCACGGCGGCCACGATGGGCGGGCTCTCCGGCCGGCTGCGCAAGCTGCAGAACGGCTACGCCCGCTCCTACGCGGTCTCGATGTTCGGCGGTACGGCGGTTCTCATCGCCGCGACCCTGCTGATGAGGGCGGTCTGATCACCATGTCCTTTCCCCTCCTGACAGCGACGGCGGCGCTCCCCGCGATCGGCGCGGTCGCCACCGCCGCCGTCCCGGCCGCCCGGCGCACCACCGCCAAATGGCTGGCGCTGGCCTTCTCGCTGGCCACACTCGTACTGGCGGGCATCGCGCTCGCCCGCTTCGAGCCCGGTGGCGACCGCTACCAGCTCACCGAATCGCACGCCTGGATCAAGGACTTCGGCGTCCGGTACGAACTGGGCGTGGACGGCATCGGGGTGGCGCTCATGGCGCTCACCGCCCTGCTGATCCCCTTCGTCATCCTGGCCGGCTGGCACGACGCCGACCCCCTGGAGACGAAGTCCTCCCGCTGGCGCCCGACCCAGGGCTTCTTCGCCCTGATCCTGATGGTCGAAGCGATGGTGATCCTCTCCTTCGAGGCCACCGACGTCTTCCTCTTCTACATCCTCTTCGAAGCCATGCTCATCCCGATGTACTTCCTCATCGGCGGCTTCGGGGACCGGGCCCACACCGGCAGCGACGAGAACGCGGCGGCGCAACGCTCGTACGCCGCCGTCAAGTTCCTGCTCTACAACCTGGTCGGCGGGCTCATCATGCTGGCCGCCGTGATCGGGCTCTACGTCGTCGCGGGGACGTTCTCGCTCTCCGAGATCGCCGAGGCCCGCGCGAACGGCTCGCTCTCCATGGCGACCGGCACGGAGCGCTGGCTCTTCCTCGGGTTCTTCTTCGCCTTCGCGGTGAAGGCCCCGCTGTGGCCGCTGCACACCTGGCTGCCCAACGCGATGGGCGAGGCGACCTCCCCGGTCGCCGTCCTGATCACCGCGGTCGTCGACAAGGTCGGCACGTTCGCGATGCTCCGCTTCTGCCTCCAGCTCTTCCCGGAGGCCAGCAAGTGGGCGACGCCGGTGATCGTCGTCCTGGCGCTGATCAGCATCGTGTACGGGGCGCTGCTCGCCGTCGGCCAGCGCGACATCAAGCGCCTGATCGCCTACGCGTCGATCTCGCACTTCGGCTTCATCATCCTGGGCATCTTCGCGATGACCAGCCAGGGCCAGTCCGGCGCCACGCTCTACATGGTCAACCACGGCATCTCGACCGCCGCGCTGATGCTGGTGGCGGGCTTCCTGATCACCCGGCGCGGTTCGCGGCTCATCGCCGACTACGGCGGGGTGCAGAAGGTGGCGCCGGTTCTGGCCGGCACCTTCCTGATCGGAGGTCTGGCCACCCTGTCGCTGCCCGGACTCGCTCCGTTCGTCAGTGAGTTCCTGGTCCTGGTCGGCACGTTCAGCGCGTATCCGGCGGCGGGCATCATCGCCACGACCGGCATCGTGCTCGCCGCGCTCTACGTCCTCGTCCTCTACCAGCGGACGATGACCGGCCCGGTGAAGGCCGAGGTCCAGGGCATGGCGGACCTCAAGGTCCGGGAGCTGGTGGTGGTCCTCCCGCTGATCGCGCTGCTGCTCTTCCTGGGTGTCTATCCGAAGCCGCTGACGGAGATCGTCAACCCGGCGGTGCAGCACACCATGTCGGACGTCCAGAAGAAGGACCCCCAGCCTGAGGTGGAGGCCGCCAAGTGAGCGCAACAGCTGTCCACAGCTTGTGGACAACGGCGGGCGGGGTGACATCGGCCGCCCCGGTCGAGAAGTTCAAGGCGCCGGTCATCGAGTACACCCAGCTGGCCCCGGTCCTCATCGTGATCGGTGTCGCCGTCGTGGGCGTACTCGTCGAGGCCTTCGTGCCGCGCCGGGCCCGTTATTACACGCAGGTCTTCCTCACGGTCGTCGCCCTCGCCGCCGCGTTCGCCGCGGTCGTCGGACTGGCGGCCGGCGGATACGGAACGACGAAGGCGCACATCGCCGCGATGGGCGCCATCGCGATCGACGGGCCGACGCTGTTCCTGCAAGGAACCATCCTGCTGACCTCGCTGGTCGCCGTCTTCACCTTCGCCGAGCGGCGGCTCGACCCCGCCTCGCACGGCAACCACGTGGACTCCTTCGCCGCCCAGGCCGCCTCGGTCCCCGGCAGCGACAGCGAGAAGGCGGCGGTCAAGGCCGGATTCACCACCACCGAGGTCTTCCCGCTGGTCCTCTTCTCGGTGGCCGGCATGCTCGTCTTCCCCGCGGCCAACGATCTGCTGACGCTCTTCGTGGCCCTGGAGGTCTTCTCCCTCCCGCTCTACCTCCTGTGCGCCGTCGCCCGCCGCAAGCGGCTGATGTCGCAGGAGGCCGCGGTGAAGTACTTCCTGCTCGGCGCCTTCTCCTCGGCGTTCCTGCTCTTCGGGATCGCCCTGCTCTACGGGTACGCGGGCTCCGTCTCGTACGCGGCGATCGCGAACGTGGTCGACGGCTCCGTCACCCAGATCGACCCGGCACTCGCCGACACCATGGGCAACGACGCGCTGCTGCTGATCGGCGGCGCGATGATCCTGACCGGCCTGCTCTTCAAGGTCGGCGCCGTCCCGTTCCACATGTGGACCCCGGACGTCTACCAGGGCGCCCCGACCCCGGTCACCGGCTTCATGGCCGCGGCCACCAAGGTCGCCGCGTTCGGCGCGCTGCTGCGCCTGCTGTACGTGGTGCTGCCGGGCCTCGCCTGGGACTGGCGACCGGTCATGTGGGCCGTCGCGATCATCACGATGCTGGGCGGTGCGATCGTCGCCATCACCCAGACCGACATCAAGCGGCTGCTGGCCTACTCCTCGATCGCCCACGCCGGATTCATCCTCGCCGGTGTGATCGCGACGACCCCGGACGGCATCTCGTCGGTCCTCTTCTACCTGGGCGCGTACTCCTTCGTGACGGTCGGCGCGTTCGCCGTCGTCACCCTGGTGCGCGACGCGGGCGGCGAGGCCACGCACCTGTCGAAGTGGGCCGGGCTCGGCCGGCGCTCGCCGCTGGTCGCCGCGGTCTTCGCGGTGTTCCTGCTGGCCTTCGCCGGTATCCCGCTCACCTCCGGCTTCTCCGGGAAGTTCGCGGTCTTCAAGGCCGCGGCGGACGGCGGCGCGGGCGGACTGGTCGTGGTCGGTGTGATCTCCTCGGCGATCGCCGCGTTCTTCTACATCCGGGTCATCGTGCTGATGTTCTTCAGCGAGCCGAAGGCGGACGGCCCCACGGTCGCCGTCCCGTCCCCGCTGACGATGACGACGATCGCGGTCGGTGTCGCGGTCACGCTGGTGCTGGGCCTGGCCCCGCAGTACTTCCTGGACCTGGCGAGCCAGGCCGGAGTGTTCGTGAGGTAGCGCACACGCCACACAGCTGGGACCCCGCCGGACGGGCTTGAGAAGTCAAGCCCGTCCGGCGTTGTCGTATGCGGCGCCTATCGTGGCAGGGGACGGCGGCACCACGGACGAAAAAGCGGGACGGACCCGGGGGAAAGAGCGATGGGCACGACGGGCGGGACCATGGATGTGACCGAGAGCGACGCGCGGCGGACGCTGCACAAGGTGTTCGGATACGAGGCGTTCCGCGGCGAGCAGGAAGCGATCGTCGACCATGTGGTGGCCGGCGGCGACGCCGTCGTGCTCATGCCGACCGGTGGCGGCAAGTCCCTCTGCTACCAGATCCCGGCCCTGGTCAGAGCGGGCACGGGCATCGTCATCTCCCCCCTGATCGCCCTCATGCAGGACCAGGTGGACGCGCTGCGGGCGCTCGGGGTCCGGGCCGGCTTCGTCAACTCCACGCAGGACTTCGACGAGCGCCGCTCGATGGAGGCCCAGTTCCTCGCCGGTGAGCTCGATCTGCTCTACCTGGCCCCGGAGCGGCTCCGGCTGGACTCCACGCTCGCGCTGCTCTCGCGCGGGGAGATCTCCGTCTTCGCGATCGACGAGGCGCACTGTGTGGCCCAGTGGGGTCACGACTTCCGCCCGGACTATCTGACCCTCTCCGTCCTCGGCGAGCGCTGGCCCGACGTACCGCGCATCGCCCTGACGGCGACCGCGACCGACGCCACGCACCAGGAGATCACCCAGCGTCTGGGCATGCCCGACGCCAAGCACTTCGTCGCCAGCTTCGACCGGCCCAACATCCAGTACCGGATCGTGCCGAAGGCCGACCCGAAGAAGCAGCTGCTCTCCTTCCTCAAGGAGGAGCACGCCGGGGACGCGGGCATCGTCTACTGCCTCTCGCGCAACTCGACGGAGAAGACCGCCGAGTACCTCTGCCGCAACGGCATCGAGGCCGTCCCGTACCACGCGGGGCTCGACGCGGGCACGCGCGCCGTCCACCAGTCCCGGTTCCTGCGCGAGGAGGGGCTGGTCGTCGTCGCGACCATCGCCTTCGGCATGGGCATCGACAAGCCCGACGTCCGCTTCGTCGCCCACCTCGACCTGCCGAAATCCGTCGAGGGCTACTACCAGGAGACCGGCCGCGCCGGCCGTGACGGACAGCCGTCCACGGCCTGGATGGCGTACGGCCTCCAGGACGTCGTCCAGCAGCGCAAGCTCATCCAGGGCGGCGAGGGCGACGAGGCCTTCCGCCGCCGCGCGGCCTCCCACCTGGACTCGATGCTGGCCCTGTGCGAGACGGTCCGGTGCCGCCGCGCCCAGCTGCTGACGTACTTCGGCCAGGAGCCCACCACCGCGGACTGCGGCAACTGCGACACCTGCCTCACCCCGCCCGAGAGCTGGGACGGCACGGTGGCCGCGCAGAAGCTGCTGTCGACCGTGGTGCGGCTGAAGCGGGAGCGTGGGCAGAAGTTCGGCGCGGGCCAGATCATCGACATCCTGCTCGGCCGCAGGACCGCCAAGGTCATCCAGTTCGACCACGACCAGCTCTCGGTCTTCGGCATCGGCGAGGAGCTGTCCGAGGCCGAATGGCGCGGAGCCGTACGGCAGTTGCTCGCCCAGGGGCTGCTCGCCGTCGAGGGCGAGTACGGCACGCTGGTGCTCACGGAGGAGAGCGGCTCGGTGCTCGGCCGGCAGCGCGAGGTACTGCTGCGCAAGGAGGCGCCGAAGCCCGCGTCGCGCTCCACGAAGGCCGAACGCAAGCCGAAGTCGCAGGCGGCCGCCGCCGAGCTGGCCCCCGAGGCCGTCCCGGTCTTCGAGGCGCTGCGGGCCTGGCGGGGTGCCCAGGCCAAGGAGCAGGGCGTCCCGGCGTACGTCATCTTCCACGACGCGACGCTGCGCGAGATCGCCACGGTGCGACCGGACTCGGTGTCCGCGCTGAGCGGGATCAGCGGCCTGGGCGAGAAGAAGCTGGCGACGTACGGGGAGGGGGTGCTGGAAGTGCTCGCGACGTTCGGGGAGGCGGGCCCGACGGCGGAGACCCCGGCGCGCGAAGCCGTCCCCGCACCGGCCCCGGCAGCACCGGCGGCCCCCGAAGCGGACCCGGAGTTCGGCTGGGACGAGGAGCCGCCCGAGTACGAGTGAGTACGGGAGCCGGGCGGTGCCGCGGACCTGCCTACTGCGGGTCCGCAGCCCGGCGGCGCGCGGTGATCGCGGTGAGGTCGAGATCGACCGGGAAGGGTACGGAGACCTTCATCCGGTCGTGGAAGATCCCGGTGGAGGTGTAGGCCCCGGTCGACGGCTCCAGCTCGAAGACATGGACCACCGCCCTGCCGTCGTGGTTCTCCACCCGCCAGTAGTGCGGGATCTTCGCCCGCGCGTACTTCACGGGCTTGGTCTCCCGGTCCCGGGTCAGGGACTCGGGGGAGACGACCTCGATGGCCAGCCGGACGGACCCGGCGGGGAAACGGGTCTGGTTCGGGTCCTGGATGATCTCGCCGTCCACGACGATCACATCGGGTTCGGGCCGGTTGTAGCGGTCGATGTCGATGGTGAACTCGCGCACGACTTCAAGGTCATTCGGCGCCAGCGACTGTAGCTGCCATGCGAAAAAGCTGACCGCCCGCGAGTGGAAGAGGGTCTGCGGACCGACGAAGACGAGGCTCCCGTCGATCAGCTCCGTGTGCGGAGGAAGATTCGGGAGTGTGTCCAGGTCATCGGCGGTCCAGCCGCCCACGGGCGGAACCGCCCACCGCGGCTCGGGGGCCTCGGGTCCGACGCTCATCAGTGCCCCCATGGCGCAGAGTCTCGCGGGACTTTCCAGCGTATCCGCCAGGAACAGGACATGGCTCCCCCGAACGTGTGAACGCCTCACACGTTGCCGACCAGCGGACTTTCCCGCCCCGATCAGTCGCTCCCGGAGGACCCGCCCCCGCCGCTGATGTGGCTTCTTCGGTTCCGGTTCGCCCGGTCCTGGCGGACGTTCCGGTACACCGCGTATGCGGTCCACTCCTCGTCCACCAGGCCGCGCATCGCCCAGCGGTCCCGCAGGCCGCCCCGGGCCACCGCGCCCGCCAGGCCGACCGCCGAGACCAGGGCGGCCAGGGTCCGTCCGCGCGGGTCCGGGAAACCGGCGGCCTCGGCGGCCGCGAAGCGGTCGCGGACGGCGAGCGACAGGGCCGGGTCCGCCGCCGGGTGCCGGTGGTAGGGCAGCAGCCCGAGGAAGCGGTGGGTCTCCCTGCGCAGGACGGAGCGGCGCACCAGGTGTTCCAGGCAGAGCTCCTGGACGTGACGGCCGGTCCGCCGGACCCACCGCCGGGTGTCGACGCCGCCCGCGAGCCCGCCCGTGCCCGGGTCCGACAGGCTCCCCAGGACCTGGGCGAGCAGCGGGTCCGGGGGAGCGAGCGGGCTCACCACTCGTATCCTGCCGTGCTGTCCGGTGACCCGGCCCTGGAGCTCCAGTTCCCTCAGGACCGCGCCCGCCGTCCCGTACTCCAGGAAACGGCCTGAGCAGTCCGGCTTGCCGCGCCGCGGGTCCAGCGCGAGCAGCAGTAGTTCCTCGGGGAGCGTGAGCTCCGGGGCGGGCGGGGTCATGAGGCGGGCACGATCCGTCCGGTGACCTCGCCGAGGCCGACCCGGGTGCCGTCCGGGCCCGGGGCCCAGGCGGTCATCGTCACCGTGTCGCCGTCCTCCAGGAAGGCGCGCTTGCCGTCCGGGAGGTCCAGCGGGTCGCGGCCGTTCCAGGTCAGCTCCAGGAGGGAGCCGCGCTGGCCGGGTTCGGCGCCGCTGACCGTGCCGGAGCCGTACAGATCGCCGGTGCGCAGCGACGCGCCGTTCACCGTCATCTGGGCCAGCATCTGGGCCGCCGTCCAGTACATCGTGGCGAACGGCGGCTCGGCCACCACGTGGCCGTTGATCGCGACGGAGATCCGCAGGTCGAGGCCGCCGGCCTCCTCCTCGTCGGCGTCCTCCAGATAGGGCAGCAGCGGGAAGTCGCGGGCCGGGGGAGCGGTACGGGCCGACTCCAGGGCCTCCAGCGGTGTCACCCAGGCCGATACGGAGGTGGCGAAGGACTTGCCGAGGAACGGGCCGAGCGGGACGTACTCCCAGGCCTGGATGTCCCGTGCCGACCAGTCGTTGAGCAGGCAGAGCCCGAAGACGTGGTCGCGGAAGCCGGCGAGCGGGACCGGGCGGCCCTGCTCGGAGCCCACGCCGACGACGAAGCCGACCTCGGCCTCGATGTCCAGCTTCACGGAGGGGCCGAAGACCGGCGCCGGGTCGGTGGGCGCCTTGCGCTGGCCGGACGGGCGCACCACGTCCGTGCCCGAGACCACGACGGTGCCGGACCGGCCGTGGTAACCGATCGGGAGGTGCTTCCAGTTGGGCGTCAGCGCCTCGGCGTTCGGCCGGAAGATCTGCCCGACGTTGGTGGCGTGGTTCTCGCTCGCGTAGAAGTCGACGTAGTCCGCGACCGCGTACGGCAGATGGAGCGTCACGGAGTCGACCGGGTGCAGCAGCGGTTCGATGTCGGCGCGGTGCGCCGGGACCGTCACCCACGCGGTCAGCGCCCGCCGGACGTCGCGCCACGCGGTGCGGCCCGCCGAGAGCAGCGCGGTCAGGTCCGGTTGCGCGAGGAGCTGCGCGTAGGGGGAGCCGAGCGCGTGTGCCGCGGCTCCGGCGTCCAGTACGTGGTTGCCGATGCGGACGCCGACCCGGCGGTCCTCGGGGTGGTCGGGGGTGGAGAACACTCCGTAGGGAAGGTTGTGCGGACCGAAGGGGTCGCCCTCGGTCGGATCGAGCGGGCTGCTCTGCTCGGGCATGTGTTGCTGCCTCGCTTTCCAGGTCGCTTGGGGGACACGTTACGTCGATGCCACCCGCTCGCGGGAGTGTCCCAACCGCCCCTGATGCCCGGAAGGTTCCGCCGTGCCCCGGGTGTGCGGGGCACGGCGGTGGGTTCGGTTCAGCCCGCCGTGCGCGGGATCCGCTTCTCCCAGGTGCGGTGGAAGACGACCTCGCCGCCCTCCTTGCAGACCACCTCGTCGGAGGTGATGAAGTCGCTGTCGTCCGCACTGATCTCGGAGCGTGTCTCGATCCGTACGTCCCACGCCAGCTCCGGCCGGTGCAGCCGGATCGCCCAGTCGGAGCGGGTGCGTGCGGAGAGCGGGTCGTTCTCCTGGACCGTGTACGTCTCCAGGGCGTCCTCGGTGAACTCCAGGCCGTCCGGGTAGACCCGGGTGCCGCCGTAGCGCGGGTCGACCTCCAGCCGCCATTCGCCCTTGGCGACATCGCGGACCACCAGCCGCTCCGGGCGCTGTTCGTCGAGGGTCACCGGGTACACGACGCCGAGCGGCTCCGACTGCTCCGGCTCCTCGAACCGGATCGCGGGCTCCTCGACGGAGCGGCGCACCGGCAGTTCGACCAGGCTGCCGTCGGCGTCCAGGACGAAGCCCACCGACCCGGCCTGCGGCCAGATCCACGGCCAGTACGAGGAGGAGACCGCGAGCCTGATCCGGTGGCCGGGCGGGAAGGTGTGCCCGATGCCGTTCAGCTCGAAGGTGACGTCCTCGGTGCCGCCCACCGGCCAGTCGTCCGCGCGGTCGCGGCCACCCCGGGCGGAGAGGTTGAGCGCCCCCCGGGTGACCAGGGTGGAGGAGCCGTCCGGCGCGACGTCGCAGAGCCGGGCGATCGCCTGGCCGCGCGGCACGTCCATCCGGATCCGCAGCTTCACCCGGGGGCGGCCGAGGATCTCGATCGGGGCGTTCTCGACCGGGAATTCGAAGCAGACCGACTTGGCGTCCTCGTCGCGCTGGTCGGGCGGCAGGTCGGCGTCGTTGCCGAACGGGAAGAACCGCCCGGCGTCCAGCCCCGTCTGCTGCGGCGAGTCGACGATCTGCGGGCCGCCCCCGAGGGCGTACGCGACCGGTGTGACGTTCGGGGACGGCCAGCTGTGCTCGCCGGTCCAGCGGCCGGGCAGCGTCTCGTACACCGTGGCGGGGCGGTGCGACGCACTGATCCAGGACCGCAGCAGCGGCTCGGACATGACGCCGGTGTCCTTGTCCTTCAGGTGCTGGTCCCACCAGCGCAGCGTCTCCTGGAGGAAGCCGATCGACGGCCCCGGCGGAAGCCCGCGGTCCGGGTACTGGTGCGACCACGGCCCGATCAGCCCGCGGACCCGGTCCGACGGCAGGTGCTCGACGAGCCGCAGGACGGTGTCGCGGTACGGGTCGTGCCAGCCGCCCACCGCGAGGACCTTCGCCCGGATCGCGGAGTAGTCCTCGCAGACGCTGCCGTGCTTCCAGTAGTCGTCGCGGGTCTGGTGCGCCAGCCAGGTGTGGATGAACGGCTCGACCTTCTCCAGCCGTTCGAGCCACATGTCCTTCCAGCCCTCGCCGACCTGCGCCGGGTCCGGCGGCCGGGAGACGAAGGCCAGCATGGTCGCCGCCCAGGCGTGCATGTCGACGGCGAGGACCGAGCCGCCCATGTAGTGGACGTCGTTGTCGTAGCGGTCGTCGGTCGAGCAGACGGTGACGATCGCCTTCAGCGGCTCGGGGGCCAGCGCGGCGATCTGGAGCGAGTTGAAGCCGCCCCAGGAGATGCCGAACATGCCGACCCGGCCGGAGCACCACGGCTGCTCGGCCAGCCAGTGGATGACGGCGACGCCGTCGGCCAGCTCCGTCGCGTCGTACTCGTCGCCCGGCAGCCCCTCGCTGTTGCCGTGTCCGCGTACGTCCACCCGGACGGAGGCGTAGCCGTGGCCCGCGTACCAGGGGTGGCGCTGCCAGTCCCGCGGCGCCGTCCAGTCGCTCAGCCGGTAGGGCAGGTATTCGAGCAGGGCGGGCACCGGTTCGTCGGTGACGGGCCGCCAGATCCGGGCGTAGAGCCGGGTGCCGTCCGGCAGCGGAATGCGGACGTCCTCATGGGTGGTCTCGTACGGGAATGTGGTGCGGATGTGCATGGTGGTACCTCAGTGGACGGGGTGCATGGTGCGTTTGAGCCAGGGTGCGGCGGCGATCACGGCCACACCGGCCACCACCGCGATCGCGCCATTGACACCGAAGTAGGCGGGGTTGGAGACCTCGCCGTACAGCTTCACGACCTGTGCCTGGATGCCGTTGGCGAGGGCCAGTGAGAGGAACCAGAGCGCCATCGTCTGGCTGGCGAACGCCTTGGGGGCGAGCTTGGTGGTCGCGGACATGCCGGAGGTCTCCAGCAGGATGTCGCCGAGGCCGAGCAGCAGGTACGAGCCGACGATCCACCAGGCGGCCATCTTGTAGGTGTCGCCGGAGTGCCCGGACGTCGGCAGCACCATCAGCAGGAAGGACAGTCCGCCGAGGATCACCCCGATCGCGATCTTGTTGGAGGCGTGCGGCTGACGCGGTCCCATCCGGGCCCAGACGGTCGCGACCACCGGGGCGAGCGCGACCTCGAAGGCGCCGAGCGCGGAGGCGTACCAGCTCGCCGGGAAGTGGAAGCCGAAGATCTCGGTACGGGCGTTGGTCGACGCGAGCAGCATCATCGTCGAGTACGCCTGGAACAGGATGAAGTTGAAGACCACGGAGGCCAGGAACAGCACCACGTACGGGCGCAGCCTGCCGCGTTCCTCCGGGGTGACCCGGGGGCTGCGGAACATCACCACGAAGTAGACGACCGGTGCGATCACCGAGATCAGGGTGAGCAGGTCGACGAAGCGGTTCATGGTCAGCCAGCCGGCCAGGGCGAGCGCGGTGGCGACCGCGGCGACCACGACGGCGCCGGCCACGATCAGCCGAACGGCGCGGCGCATGGGTGCCGGTGCCAGCGCGAATTCGGCGCTGTGCTTTCGCCCGGCCAGGTGACGCCGGCCCAGCACGTACTGGATCAGACCGAGGGTCATGCCGAAGGCCGCGGCCGAGAAGCCCCAGTGCCAGCTCGCGTGGTCCCCGAGCCAGCCGGTGACCAGCGGGCCGAGGAACGCCCCGATGTTGATGCCCATGTAGTAGAGCGCGAAGCCGGCGTCGCGGCGCTCGTCGGCGGTGCGGTAGAGCTTGCCGACCATGGTCGCCACATTCGGCTTGAGCAGACCGGTCCCGGCGCTGATCAGACCGAGGCCGACCCAGGTCATGGTGTCGGTGGGCACCGCCATGGCGTAATGCCCGCAGGCGATGAGGATTCCGCCGTACAGGACGGCGCGGTACGAGCCGAGGATCCGGTCGGCCAGCCAGCCGCCGGCGACGGAGACCAGGTAGACGAGGGTGCCGTAGGCGGCCGAGACCGATGCCGCGGTGCCCGCTTCCATGCCCATCCCGCCGCGGGCGACCGTGTCCGCGAAGTAGAGGACCAGGATCGCCTGCATGCCCAGGAACGAGAAGCGTTCCCAGACCTCCAGGCCGGACAGGGTCATCAGCCCTCGTGGCTGGCCGAAAAATGCATGGTCGTCTTCGGGCGGCGGCTGACTCGGTTCGGTGTCGGTGGCCGTGTGGGACAAAGGGAGAACTCCTGATCGTATGAGCTGATCCCGAACATACCGGCGGTGGCGGGAAGGCGCCCACGGTGATCCAAAGGGGACCGGATACGCTGACTTGAGTGAGGACAGCGACACATCGACATTCCGTGTGATCGTCAGCAGACAGGAGATCCCCTCGTGACCGTCGTCGGGCCGTTCGGGCTGAGCGTGCGGGACCAGGCACTTGAGGCCGATGTCCAGGCCGGGTTGGCTGCTGTCGAGTCCGGGCTGCTCGATGCCACCAAGAGCGGCGTGCCCTTCATCACGGAGGCCGCGCAGCATCTCGTACGCGCAGGGGGCAAGCGTTTCCGGCCGCTGCTGGCGATGCTGGCCGCCCGGTTCGGCGACCCGGACGCGCCGGGCGTGGTGCCCGCGGCCGTCGTCGTCGAGCTGACGCACCTCGCGACGCTCTACCACGACGACGTGATGGACGAGGCGGACGTGCGCCGCGGCGTGGACAGCGCCAACAGCCGCTGGGGCAACTCGGTGGCCGTGCTGACCGGTGACTTCCTCTTCGCCCGCGCCTCGCACATACTGGCCGACCTCGGCCCGGAGGCCGTACGCATCCAGGCGGAGGCGTTCGAGCGCCTGGTCACCGGCCAGATCCTGGAGACCGCGGGGCCGGGCGACGGCCGCGACCCGGTCGAGCACTACCTCGAAGTGATGCGCGGCAAGACCGGCTCGCTGATCGCGGTGGCCTGCCGGTTCGGCGCGATGATGGCCGGCGCGGACGAGTCGGCGGTCGACATCCTCACCCAGTACGGGGAGCGGCTCGGCGTCGCCTTCCAGCTCGCCGACGACGTGCTCGACATCGCGTCCGACTCCCACGAGTCCGGCAAGACCCCGGGCACCGATCTGCGCGAGGGCATCCCCACGCTCCCCGTGCTCCACCTGCGGGCGCAGGCGGAGGCCGACGGGAAGCCGGACGACCTGGCGCTCGTCGAGCTGCTCGACGGCGACCTCAGCGACGACGCCCGGCACGCCGAGGCGCTGCGCAGGCTGCGCGCCCACCCGGCGCTGGAGCAGGCCAGGCGGGACACCGTCCGGTACGCGGAGGAGGCGCGCGCCACGCTGACGCCGCTGCCCGAGGGGTACGCGAAGGCCGCGCTGCGGGAGTTGTGCGACGCGGTGGTGCACCGCGCGGGCTGAGCCTTCCCCGTGGCGTCCCCTACTGGACGGGGGCGCGAACGCCGTGCGGTGTCATACCGAAGAGGTACGCGGAGTTGATCCCGGGGGCTGACGCCTTCGTGCCCCCGGTTTGGTCAGATGGAGAACAACCACTCCTGACCAAACCGGGTGAGAATGGCGGCACGGAGTGGACGAGTGCAACCGGACGGAAGCCGCCGACCACGGAGGTAGGGCACACATGGCACCGAACGACAGCGCAGGGACCGACGGCGTGACCAGGGGCACCGCCGCGGGCCGCCGCAAGGCGGCGCGCTACATCGTCCCGGTCGCGGTCGCGGGAGTCGCGGCCGCGACGATCGGGCTCGTCCCGGCGCTCGCGAGCTCCGGCGACCCCGATCTGCCGAAGATCAGCGCACAGGAACTCATCGAGAAGATCGCCGCTTCGGACACCGAGCAGCTCTCCGGCACGGTGAAGATCAGCACGGACTTCGGCCTCCCGTCGCTCGGCGGCCTGGCCGAGTCCTTCACCCAGGGCGGCGCGGGCGGCAAGGGCGGTTCGAGCGCCGACCCGCAGGAGCGGATGACGGAGCTGGCCTCCGGCACGCACACCCTCCGGGTGGCCGCCGACGGCCCCGACAAGCAGCGGCTGTCGATCCTGGACGACGCGTCCGAGTACAGCCTGATCCGCAACGGCGATCAGGTCTGGGCGTACGACAGCAAGTCCGACCAGGCCTACCACGCCACCGAGGACCGGGCCAGCAAGGAGGCCGGGAAGAAGTCCGGGCACGCCGTTCCCGAGGGTGTGCCCACCACCCCGAAGGCCCTTGCCGAGCAGGTGCTGAAGGCCGCCGGGCCCACCACGTCGGTGACGGTCGACGGCACCGCGCAGGTCGCCGGACGCGACGCGTACAAGCTGGTCGTCAAGCCGAAGCAGAGCGGCTCCACGATCGGTTCGGTCACGGTCGCGGTCGACGCGGAGAACGGTGTGCCGCTGAAGTTCACGCTGCTTGCCAGCAGCGGCGGCAAGGCCGTCGTCGACGCCGGCTTCACCAAGGTCGACTTCTCGAAGCCGGACGCCTCCTCGTTCACCTTCACCCCGCCCAAGGGCACCGAGGTGACCGAGGCCGACGACGCGAAGGCGCAGCACAAGAACGACAAGGGCCTCGACGGCCTGATCCCGGGCGCCGGAGAACTGGGCGCCGGCGGCCAGGACGGCAAGGACACCAAGGTCATAGGCGAGGGCTGGAACGCCATCGCCGAGATCACGACCCCGGGTGGCACCGGCCTCCCCTCGAAGGCATCGGGCGACGTCCCGGCCGAGGCGCAGCAGTTCCTGGACGCGCTGGGCGACAAGGTCACCGGCAAGTTCGGCTCGGGCACGGTCTTCAAGACCCGCCTGGTCAACGCCCTGATGACGGACGACGGCAAGGTGTACGTCGGCGCGGTCACCAAGGACGCGCTGGTCCGGGCGGCGAACAACGCCTCCTGACGCCGGGGCGCGCCGCGCTTCCCGCACCGCTCACCCGCCCCGCCGTACGCTCCGTACGGCGGGGCGGTCCGCCCTGGGGCCCGTCCGGCGGACAGGCCCTGGCCGACCCATGGGGAGTACGCATGACAGAGTCCGGGACCGCCGTCGAGCCGGCGCCGGTCACCGAACCGGGAGCCGTGATCGAGACCCGGGGCCTCACCAAGCGCTACCGAGGCGGCCAGCTCGCCGTCGACGGCCTCGACCTCAGCGTCCCCGCCGGCAGCGTCTTCGGGTTCCTCGGCCCCAACGGCTCGGGCAAGACCACCACCATCCGCATGCTGATGGGCCTGATCGAGGCGACCTCCGGCACCGCGCGACTGCTGGGCCACACCATGCCGGGCGCCGCCCGCACCGTGCTCCCACAGGTCGGCGCGCTGATCGAGGGGCCCGCGCTGTACGGCTTCCTGAGCGGCCGGGACAACCTGCTGCGCTACGACTCCGCCGACCCCACCGCCGATCCGCGCACCCGCCGGGCCCGGGTGGGGCAGGCCCTGGACCGGGTCGGGCTGGCCGCGGCGGCCGGGAAGAAGGCCCGGGCGTACTCGCTCGGCATGAAGCAGCGCCTGGGCCTCGCCGCCGCCCTGCTCCAGCCGCGCCGCCTGCTCGTCCTCGACGAGCCGACCAACGGCCTGGACCCGCAGGGCATGCGGGAGATCCGCACCCTGGTCAGGGAACTGGCGGCGGACGGCACCACCGTCTTCCTCTCCTCGCACCTCCTCGACGAGATCGAGCAGGTCTGCACGCACGCCGCGGTGATGGCCAGGGGCCGGCTGATCACCCAGGGCCCGGTGGCGGAACTGGCCGCGGGCGCCCGAGGCCGGCTGGCGGTCACCACCCCCGACCCGGGAGAGGCCGCCCGGGTCCTCAAGGAGCTCGGCGTCACCGGGATCGCGGTCGACGGCGACCGGGTGAGCGCCGAGACCCCGCCGGGCGACGTGGAGCTCGCCGATCTCAGCGCCGCGCTGGTGCACGCCGGCGTACGCCTGAGGTCCTTCGGCGTCCAGCGGGCCTCGCTGGAGGACGCCTTCGTCGCACTCACCGGAGAGGGTTTCGATGTCGCAGGCTGAAACCGCAGTCACCGGGGCGGGCCGGGCACCGAGCCCGCTGTGGACCTTCGGGATCCTCCGCTCCGAACTGACCACCACACTCCGCCGCTGGCGCACCCTCGCGCTGCTCGGGGTGCTGGCCGCCGTGCCCGTGCTGATCGGCATCGCGGTGCGGATCGAGACGGGCGACGGCTCCTCGCCCGGACCGGGCGGCGGCGGGGGAGGCCCGGCGTTCCTCTCCCAGGTCACCAACAACGGCCTCTTCCTGGTCTTCGCCGCCCTCGCCGTGACGCTCCCGGTCTTCCTGCCGATGGCCGTCGGCGTCGTCGCGGGCGACTCGGTCGCGGGCGAGGCCAACGCGGGAACGCTGCGCTACCTGCTGGTCGCCCCGGCCGGCCGTACCAGGCTGCTGCTGACGAAGTACGCCTCGGTGCTGGCGTTCTGCCTGGTCGCGACCCTGGTCGTGGCGCTTTCCGCGCTCGCCGTGGGCGCGCTGCTCTTCCCCGTCGGCGAGGTCACCACCATCTCGGGGACGCGGATCGGCTTCGGCGAGGGACTGCTGCGCGCCGGGCTGATCGCGGTGGTGGTCGCGGCGTCACTGATCGGGTTCGCGGCGGTCGGCCTGTTCGTCTCGACCCTCACCAGCAGCGGCATCGCGGCCATGGCCGCCACCGTCGGACTGCTGATCACCGTGCAGATCGTGGACGGAATCCCGCAGTTGAGCGCGGTGCACCCGTATCTCTTCCCGCACTACTGGATGTCGTACGCGGATCTGCTGCGCGACCCGGTCTATTGGGACGAAGTGGTCAAGAACCTGGGGCTTCAGGGCTTGTACGCGGTGGTGTTCGGCTCGGCGGCCTGGGCCCGGTTCACGGCGAAGGACATCACCGCCTGACGCACGGGTTGTCCGACGCACGGGGTGCAACGCCCCCTCGCGCCGTCGGCCGGGCGAGCCGTCCCCCGATCGGCTCGTCGCGGCACGAACGGCACGAACGGTGCGAATTGCAGGAACGACACGACACGGCACGTTCCGTTTCCGCCTGCGTATTGTTCGACCTCTGGCGACAGGCTGTCAATAACGGCCGGTTCGAACCCGCCTATGCTCACCGAATGATCACATCGCAGAGTTCGCAGCGCCGCAGCGAGAGATCACGGAGGGCGACCCTGGAGGCCGCTCTCGAACTGTGCACGGAAAAGGGGTACGGCCGCGTCACGGTCGAGGCCATCGCGGCCAGAGCGGGCGTCAGCAAGAAGACGATCTACCGCTGGTGGCCGTCGAAGAGCGCGGTGATCCTGGAGGCCTTCACCGACGCGCTGGTCGGCACGACGCCGTTCGCCGATACCGGCGACATCGCCGCCGATCTGCGGGCCAATCTGGCGGGCGCGGTGAAGCTACTCAACACGCCGCCCTTCGGACCCGCGTACGCCGGGATCCTCTCCGAGATGCACCACGACGACGAACTCGCGCGGACCGTCCGGGCGAAGCTGGTCGACCCCCGCTTCGACGAGGCGGTCGCCCGCCTGCGCCGCGCCCAGGAGCTGGGGCAGATCCCGCCGGACGCCGATCTCCCGCTGGCCGTGGAGATGCTGTACGGCCCGGTGTACTACCGCCATGTCCTGCGCAAGCCGATCCAGGACGAGGAGGAGATCGCGGCACTGGTCGCGCATGCGCTGCGGGCGATCGGGGTGCCGCCGGAGCCGTGAGGCCGGGACGGCTGTCGGAGGGGCGTGCGAGCATGCGACGCATGGGAAACCTGTACGACTACTTCAGCGCACCGGACGACCCCACGGCCCTGGCGGCCTTCGGCCGGGGGATCGAGGAGGCCGGTCTCCCGCTGCTCCCGGTCAAGGGGATCGACCCGTACGTGCAGTTGGGCCAGGCCGAGAGCATGCTCACCGGCACGCCGTACGACGACGTCACCTCGCTCCCGCGCTTCAACCGGCTGCTCAGCTCCCCCGAGGACGAATCCCGCTGGCTGGTCACGCTCACCGACGGGCTGCGCGACGCGCTCGCGGCCGCGAGACCCGGCGGCTTCGCCGCGGTGGCCGCAACCTGGTCGCACATCGAGGAGTTCGGAGGCGATGTCCCGCCCGGCGAACTGGCCGACTTCCTCGCGAACCTGGCCGACCTGGCCGAGGAGGCGCGAGCCCGCCCCGAGCCGCACCGGTTGTACTGCCTGATGTCGCTCTGACACCCCGCCGGCCGATACGGACGACCCGGCCGGCACGGGCTGTTCAGCGGACGCGGGTGCTCAGCCGGTGCGGGCGGCTCGGCTGAACACCCGCTCCAGCACCTCCGCGACCCCGTCGCCCTCGTTCGACGACGTCACCTCGTCCGCCGCGGCCCGCAGCTCGGGATGGGCGTTGGCCATGGCCACGCCGTACCCGGCCGCCCGGAATATCGGCAGATCGTTGGGCATGTCCCCGAAGGCGATCGTGGAGTCCGCGGCCACGCCGAGGTAGTCGGCGGCCAGCGCGAGCCCGGTCCCCTTGTCGACGCCGTACGGCTGGAGTTCGACCGTGCCGGGGCCGGAGAGCGTGACGGTGGCGAGATCGCCGACGGCGTCCCGGGCCGCCCCGGCCAGCGCGTCGTCCCCGAGCTCCGGATGCCGGATGAGCACCTTCACCACGGGCGCGGACCACAACTCGTGACGGTGCCGGGTCCGTTGGGCGGGCAGCGTCGGATGGGGCATCGCGTACCCCGGCTCGATCAGGGTCCGCCCGTCCGCCCCGTCCTGGTCCACGGCCGCGAAGACCGGCCCCACCTGGGCCTCGATCTTGCCGAGCGCGGTGTCGGCGGCCTCCCGGTCCAGGGTGAGCGCGTGCACCAGCCGCCCGGACCCGGCGTCGTACAACTGGGTCCCCTGACCGCACACCGCCGGTCCCCGGTAGCCCAGTGCGGCGAACAGTCCGCGTATCCCGGGCACGGGACGCCCCGTGACCACGAGATGCCGGGCCCCGGCGCGGGCGGCCAGGGCGAGCGAGGCGCGGGTGCGGGGGCTCACGGTGTCGTCGCGGCGCAGCAGGGTGCCGTCCAGGTCGGTGGCGACGAGGGCATATGCGGGTGGGGTGGGCATGGCGCAAGCCTAAGAGCGCCCGCAGCACGGACGGGCGCGCGTTGACAGGCCCCCGTCGGGGTGCGTGTAATGAACCCGGTGTCGCGTGACGCCGGCCAAAGAGCAGTGGGCCGGCCGGTGCTCGGGCGAACACCCTTCACCGAGGGGCCCGTCATGAGTTCGTACTCCGCGCCCTGCATCTGACGCAGCCGCGACCGATGGTCGCACTCTTCTCTTCCGCATGCCCCGGCACCGTGCACCGTCATGGGCCGCGCATCGCGCTCACCCGTTCTCATGGAGACACAGAACGCATGCCCACACCTTTCGATCAGTCCGTCGTCGAGGAGTTCCGAGCCAACGCGGGGAAGGCCGGTGGTCCCTTCGAAGGCGCGGACCTGCTCCTGCTGACCACCACCGGCGCCAGGTCGGGGAAGGAGACCACCACGCCGCTCGGCCATGTCCGCCACGGCGACGCGCTGCTGGTCATCGGCTCCGACCCCGGCGCCCCGCGCCACCCCGACTGGTACCGCAACCTGCTCGCCCACCCCGTGGTCCGGGTGGAGCTCGGCACCCGTACGTTCCAGGCCCTCGCGGTCCCCGCGCAGGGGGCGCGGCGCGAGGAACTGTTCGCGCACGCCGTGAAGGCGGCGCCCGGTTACGCCGACTACCAGGCCCGTACCACCCGGCTCCTCCCGGTCGTGGTGCTGGAGCGCGCCGAGCCCGAGGGCTGGGAGCCGGCCCGCGAGGTCACCACCCTCGCCGGCAAGGTGATGGAGGTCCACACCTGGCTGCGGGGCCAGTTGAGGCAGGTGACGGCGGAGGTGGACGCCCACTTCGCCGCACGGGCCGCCCACCGGGGCCCCGGCGCTCCACCCGCTCCGGGCCTCGGGCTGCAGATCAGGCAGCGCTGCCTGGCGTTCTGCCAGTCGCTGGAGTTCCACCACACCAGCGAGGACGAGCACCTGTTCCCCGGCATCGCCCGGTATCACCCGCACCTGACGGACACCTTCGCCCGGCTCGCCGACGAACACCGCACGGTCGCCCGCATCCAGGGGGAGCTGGTGGCCCTGCTGGCGGACATCGGCATTACGGAGCCCGAGCGCTTCCACGTCGAGCTGGACAGGATGTCCACGGAGCTGAACGCACACCTCGACTACGAGGAGGAGCAGATCCTGCCCCTGCTGGCCGGTGTCCCGTGGCCTCCGGGCGCGGGCGGCAGCGCGAAGCCGACGACCGCTTAGCCGCAGAACGTGGAATCGGCTTCGCCGAGGACGACGCGCTCCGGGGAGCCGTGGGCCTTGACGTGCCGGCGCACGACGCACCGGAGACCGCCGCCGCCGGCCTCCGGGAATCCGGCGGACCGTCCCGGTACGAGCTCGGACGAGCCCGTACCGGGACGGCGGAATTCTGTTCCTAGTGGACCGAGACGGTGAACCAGGAGTCCGCCTTGGTGCCGTTCTGGTCGCTCGCGTTGACCTTGACGACGTTCTGGGCGCTTCCGCACCCGTGCGCATCTCCCCAGGTGACCTGAAGAATGCGATTCGCCGAGTTCGCAGTGGCTTGAATAATGGACTTCGACACCCTCAGGTCGGTGTCGGAGAAGGTGACGCAGTACTCGCCCGCATTGAGGCGCTTGACCGCCTCGATCCCCTTGGCGTTGTGGATGGTCCCATTGCTCTGGACCGTGGCGGCCGCCTGTGCGTACGGAGCCTTGACGTTGTCGGCGACCGCGTATGCGACACCCGCAGTGGCGCCCGCCAGCACGACACCGGCTGTGGCGAGAACGACAGGACGAGAATTCTTGCCCTTGAACATGGCTCTCCTTGACGCTTTCAAGCCCTGTGCCCGAAAGTGAGCGCAATTGAATAGCGGCCATCGGACGACGCTCAAGAGAAATACTGTCCCGCCACACCTTCGGGTCGGTCCCTGGGGGAATTCTCGGATAAGAAGACATCTCGTGATTGCGTATCTTCTTCCTGTCCCGGGGTGATCTCCCATGCCGCATGCCCCGCCTTCCCCGGAGAGCATCCGCGGCTTTCCGGCGGAGTCCGGGGCCACCTGGTGTGCGCGGGTCGGGAAGCAGCTTGAGCGGCTCCTCGAACCGGACCGAACCGAAGCGCTTCGAGCGGCGGGGCCACTCGGTCCGCGCATCCGGATGAGCGGTGCGGCCGCCCGGGCGGAAGCGTCCCGGGATCTCGTTCCGGTCGTGACCCGGATTCGTGGTGATCGTTCCCAGGCCATGAAAAAGATCTTGGCTGCCGCCGCGCTCGCCGTCCTGAGCATCACCGTCGCCGCCCCCACCCACGCCGCCACACCCTCGGCGGTGAAGCCCCTGCACGCGAACTCCGCCTTCGCTCCCACCGCGCGGGCGGAGATCCCCGAGGCGAACAGGTACGTGATCCACAACGTGGGTTCCGCCGAGGGAACGGGCCTGGGGATCGGCCCCGTCCCGCTGATCTACCCGCCGATCGATGTCCCCGTGCGGAACCTCTCCGGCGGCTTCGTCGAGCGATGGGTGGTGACGCCGGTCGGGAACGGCCTGTACACGATCATCGCCGGACAGGGGCGGCCCGCCGAGGGCGGGCGGCCCGGCGACTACGCGCTCGTCGAGCGCGACGGTGCGGTCTTCGTCTCGGCCACGAAGCAGCCCGGCCGGTGGACGATCGAGCCGGCCGGTGGCGGCAGGTGGACCATCGGAGTCCCCAACAGCGACAGGGTCATCACCCTGAACGAGGACGACGAGTTCCCACCGGTCGTCCTGGCTCCGAGGAACGGCTCGGACGCCCAGCTGTGGGACTCGGCCCTCCTCGGCTAGGGAGCCTTCCCGCCCGTGACATCAGGCCGTCGCGGCGACAGGGCGACCGGTGAAGCCTCCACCGCACTCCCGGTCCGGGAGCGCGGTGGAGGCTTCTTCATGCCGGGCCGAGCTCGGGACGAACGGTCTCCCGCGCCCGCTCGTACAGGGCTCGGGCGTCAGGTCCCCTGATGCGTGGGGGACGAGTGGAACATGTGCGCCGTCCGCTTGCCGATGCACCCGGAGCCGACCGGCGGGTGACCGTCCGGCGCGAGCCCGCGAGGACCTTCGCCGACCGAGGCCGGAATGGAGGATTCCGCAGTAACTTTCCGTACCGGATTCAGTTCTTGCCGTGACTCGCTGTCTCAGGTTGCAGCGTCATCGAAGACGTACATCTGGAGGATTCATGGCAAGCATCCGTACTCGACTGACGGTGCTGGGCTCGGCCGTCGCTCTCGCCGCATGCGCCCAGGTGCCCGTGCAGCTCGCCGGTGCGGCCCCGGCAGCCGCCGCCGGCACCTACGACTGGGTCGCCCTGGGCGACTCGTACACCGCCGGTGTCATTCCCGCCGCCGGCGATGTCTTCGAATACCCCCGCGACGGCTGCGAGCGCACCGACCGGTCCTACCCGCAGGTCATCGACCGCGACCTCGGCGGGCTCCTCGACCTGACCAACGTCAGCTGCGGCGCCGCCACGATCGAGGACGTCACCTTCCGGGCCCAGGAGCCGATCGGGCGCCACCTGCCGCCTCTCTCCGAGGACCCGGACTACCCGTTCCCGCCGGTGCCTCCCCAGTCCGAGGCGGTGGGCCGCAACACCGACGTGGTCACGGTCGGCGTGGGCGGCAACACCCTCGGGTTCGCCGACATCCTCTTCCAGTGCCTGCAGTTGGGCGCGGGCAGCGAGGGCGCGGGCACGCCGTGCAAGGACGAGCTGTCAGCGAGCATCCCCGGCCGCCTGGCCAAGGTGCGCCACGACTACGACCAGATGCTCACCGTGCTCCACGAGCGGGCCCCGAAGGCCAAGATCCTCGCCGTCGGCTACCCCACGGTCATCCCCAAGGACACGTCCAAGTGCCGGTACAACGACTGGGAGCAGTTCGCCTCCATCACCCAGGGTGACCTGAACTGGCTGCGCCAGGACGTAATGGAACCGCTCAACAACGCCATCGAGAAGTCGGCCGGCACGCACAGTGCCAGTGACTTCGTCGACCTCTACGACAGCTCCCGGAACCACAGCGTCTGCGACGCCGGCAAGTGGGTGGAGGGCGTCTTCAGCCACTTCCCCAACGAGGTGGCCGCCGTGCACCCCAACGCCAGGGGCCACCGGAACGCGGCCGATCACGTCGCGGCGGCGATCCTGAACGCCATCAGCCCGCGCTGATCCGCACTGTCCCCGCCCGAACCGCCTCCGGCCCGGTGTCCGGGGGCGGTTCAGGGGGTGGGGGCGCCGGTCTTCGCGGTCCTGGAGGGCCCGGTCTCCCACACCGGGTCACCGGCCGGGGGATGCGGCCCGGTTCACTTGCGGCGCAGCGCGGCGCGCACGGCCTCGCCGTCCGGGCTCTCGGTCCCGGCGAGGTTGACCGCCTGATCGACCAGCCACGTGCCCCGTTCACCGGGAACGAGCCGCAGCGCGGTGTCGATGCTCACGCCGCGTGCTGCCGTACCCGGCTCGACGGTCACCCGCAGGCCGATGCCCGCCGGGTGCGGGCCGAAGGCCCCGATCTCGACCGCCTCGCCGGTGCTCACCTGTGCGTCGGAAATGTCCTGGAGCCTGGGGGTGCTGGTGATCTCCACGCACTCGGCGATGGTGGCCGCGCCCCAACTCCGGCGCAGGCGTTCGGTGCGGGCCTCGCAGGCGGCCTTCCAGTCCTGATCCATCGAGGCATGCTGATAGGCCCGGGCTGCCTCGATCGCAGCTGCTGCGGACTCCTCGTTTCCGCCACTGCCGGTGCCGTCGGCACCGCCGCAACCGGCCAGCGGCAGGATCACCGCCACCACGAGCACCGCAGTGGCGCGTCCCACCCGAGCGGCCATGTCCTGTCCCCTCACCTCTTGCCGGCCCTTTCCCCGGTGCCGTTCGGAGGATTGCAGCACAGGGCCGGAGCCCGGCCGCCCGCACGCCCGTCGGCGTCACTGCACGCAGAACTCGTTGCCCTCGGGGTCGGTGAGCACTGTCCAGCTGCCGCCCTGTTCCGCCACCTCGCGGAGCACCGTCGCGCCCAGTCCTACCAGGCGCTCCACCTCGGCCTCGCGGCGTTCCGGGCCCGCGTGCACGTCCAGGTGGAAGCGGTTCTTCACCGTCTTGGTCTCCGGGACGCGCTGGAACAGGAGCCGTCGCCCGTGGCCCGCCCCGCTGTCCTTGTCGTACGGGTCGTCGGGGTGCCGGACCCCCGCGAGGTCACGCCAGGCGCGGCGGTCGTGGGCGATGAGGGTGATGTCCTCGGGCACCGCGCCGAAGCCGAGCAGCCGCTCGATCAGGACGCTGTGGTCCTCGACGAGGTAGCCGAGGGCCTCGCCCCAGAAGGTGGCCTGGGCGTGCGGGTCGGTCGAGTCGATGACGACTTTCCAGTCCAGAGTCATGGAAACCGTTTATAGTGGTTACATGAGTGAGTCGTCAACGGCCGCGCCGGGGCTGACACTTCGTACGCGGGAGGGCCGCCCCTTCCGCTTCGATCCCGGGGCCCTGTGCCTGGAACTGCTGCCGACCGGCGGGTACGCGCGGTACGCGGCGTACGAGGTGCTGCACACCCCCGAGGACCTGGTGCGCTGGGCGGGGGAGAGCCGGCTGCCGGGCGGCCTGTCGCCGTCGGTGAGCGCGGAAGAGCTGGCGCGGGCGCACGAGTTGCGTGGAGCGCTGTGGAATCTGACCGCCGACCGGGCGCACGGCCGCGCCCTCGCCCGGGCCGATCTCGCAGTGGTGAACGCCATGGCGGCCGAGCCGCCGCTCGTCCCCCGTATCGACCCCGGCGGCGAGTCTCTCGCCTTCGCCCCGGACGCCACCGGAACCGCCCTGCTCTCGACGGTCGCCCGTGACGCGGTGGAGCTCTTCACCGGTCCGTACGCCGACCGCATCCGCGAATGCGGCTCCGACAGCTGCAAGTTGCTCTTCGTCGACACCTCGCGGCCGGGCAGGCGGCGCTGGTGCGCGATGGAGCGCTGCGGAAACCTCCACAAGGTGCGGGCACACCGAGCCCGGCACGCCCCGAAGGAGACCTGACGCCCGCAGGACCGACGCAGGGCGCGGGCCGGGAGATCGGCATCTCGCGGACCCTGCCCCTGCCGGCGGCGGCCGTCCGGGACTTCGCCGGTGGCCGGGAGGGCGCACGGCTCCGGCTCGGGCCGGTCGAGGGGGCCGGGCCGACCACGGATCCGAGCGCGGCGGAGCGCGAGGAGCGCCGTGCGCACCGGAAGCGTGTGATGGGCGAGGTCGCCGGGGCGCTCGTCCGACTCAGGCCGTACCGCCCAGCCGGTCGAGGTAGTCGCCGATCGCCCCGCTCTCCGCGGCCGGAGCGATCAGGGCCACGTGGTTGTCGGGGCGGACCAGGACGAGGAGGGCGGTGGCCGGGGTGACGCCGTATGCCGTGCGGGCGTGCCCTGCGTCGTCGGTCAGGTCGCGGGGGGTTCTGGCGTCCACCCCGTACGCCCGCACCGTGTCGCCGTACGCCGCCTCCGTCGTCCGCAGCACCTCGGCCGTGTCCGGGCCGAAGCCCAGCAGGGTGAAGTGCGGGCCCGCGAACGCCTCGAACAGGCGGGTCGGCGCGCCCGTCGCGGTGTCGCGGCAGGGGGCGTCCGGGGCGCGGTCGCCCGCCCGCAGCCGGGGGGTGGAGCCGGGGGCGGAGAGGGAACTCCACGGGTAGCCCGGGCCGAGGCCCGTCGTGTCCCCGGAGACCGCCGAATCCAGGCCGCCGCCGGGCCGCTTGATCGCTTCGAGGGTCGCCCGAAGCCGCTCGGCGGTGATGTCCAGCGTCCAGGAGGCGACGGGCAGCCGCTCCTCCTCGTAGGTGTCCAGCAGGCGGGCGTCCGACCGGTCCTCGACGACCCGGGCGAGCTTCCAGCCCAGGTTGTACGCGTCCTGGATTCCGGTGTTCATGCCCAGTCCGCCGGCGACGGAGTGCACATGCGCGGCGTCCCCGGCCAGCAGAACCCGGCCCACCCGGTACCGGTCGGCCATGCGTTCGTTGACCCGGTACGTCGACAGCAGGGTCGCCTGCGACAGGCGGTCCGCCGGGAGGCGGGTGTGCTTGGCGAACAGGCGCCGGAAGCTCTCCAGGGAGGGCGGCACCGGAGCTCCCGCCGCGTCCCGCTCCGGCCCCGCCTGGAACCACCAGCCCGTGCGCGTACCCGGGATCGGGCACAGCATCACGGCGCCGTCCTCGTCGAACCACTGGTGCCAGATGCCGCGGTCGAGGCCGTCCACCTCCACGTCCCCGCAGACCATCGCCTGCTCCTCGGTCGTCCTCCCCTCGAACGGGACGCCGAGCATCTTGCGCACCGGGCTGTGGCCGCCGTCGCAGCCCACCACGTACCGTGCCCGGATGCTCCGGCCGTCGGCGAGGGCGACGGTCACCGACTCGGGCCCCTGTGACAGACCGACCGCCTCGGCCCCGAGCTCCACGTGCACGCCGTACTCCGCCAGACGCTCCCGCAGGATCTCCTCCAGCTGCCACTGGGCGATCAGCCGGCCATGGGCGTACGGGGCCTCCGGCGTCGGGTGCGAGGACTCGGACGGATCGGCGTCGGCGACCGGCAGCCCGTCGCGGTACTTGCGCATCGGCAGCGGTCCCGATCCCGCGGCCAGCACCCGGTCGACGACGCCCAGGTCCTCCAGCACCTCCAGGGAGCGGGGATTGGGGCCCTTGGCCCGTGAGCTGCGCGGGAATTCGGGGGACCGGTCGATGATCCGTACGCCGACCGAGCGCCGGGCCAGGTCGCAGGCGAGGACCAGGCCGGTCGGACCCGAACCGACGATCAGTACGGGGGTGGGGGCGGGGGCGTTCGTGGTGGCAGGCGCGGTTGCGGGCATGAGGGCTCCTCGGTCGCGGTTCCGTGGACAACCAGGAAAACGCAACCGAGTTAAAAAAGCAACTGGGTAACTAAATCTGTGCCTGCGGGGCGGGCTCGCCGGCCGGCGGATTCGGGTGCGGTGCCTGCCGCTGCGCCGCCTGCCGGGCCTCGCGCACCTGGATCCTCGTCCGCCGTGCCGTCCTGAACGCGTCCCAGGTCAGCAGGATGAGTGCCAGCCACACCAGGGCGAATCCGGCCCACCGCTCCGGCGGCATCGCCTCGTGGAAGTAGAGGATGCCCAGCACGAACTGGAAGACCGGCGCCAGGTACTGCAGCAGGCCCAGCGTGGAGAGCGGCACCCGGATCGCCGCCGCGCCGAACAGCACGAGCGGGACGGCCGTGACCAGACCCGCCGAGGCCAGCAGCGCCGCGTGGCCGGCGCCGTCGGAGGTGAACGTCGACTCGCCCCGGGCGCCCAGCCACAGCAGATAGCCGAGCGCGGGCAGGAACATCACGGCGGTCTCGGCGGTGAGCGACTCCAGGCCGCCCATGTCGACCTTCTTCTTCATCAGCCCGTAGGTCGCGAAGGAGAACGCCAGGACCAGCGAGATCCACGGCGGACGGCCGTAGCCGATCGCCAGCACGAGCACCGCCGCGAAACCGGTGCCGACCGCCACCCACTGCACGGGGCGCAGCCGTTCGCCCAGGAGCAGGACGCCCATCGCTATGGTGACCAGCGGGTTGATGAAGTAGCCGAGCGAGGCCTCGACGACATGGCCGTTGTTCACGGACCAGATGTACAGACCCCAGTTGACCGTGATCGTGGCCGCGGCCACCGATATCAGACCGAGCTTCCTCGGCTGCCGCACCAGCTCGCCGATCCAGGACCAGCGGCGCAGCACCAGCAGGGCGACGGCGACGAAGCCCAGGGACCAGACCATGCGGTGGGCGAGGATCTCGATCGCGCCGGCGGGCTTCAGCAGCGGCCAGAAGAGGGGGACGAGCCCCCACAGACCGTAGGCGCCGATGCCGGACAGGAGTCCCGCCCGCTGTTCGTTGATCCCCTTCACGGGCCCTCCAGGCGTGTCTGCGTCAACTGCATGAAGGTAGCGCCGGGGAGGGCCCCATGTCATACCCGTATCGGGATACGGTCATGACATGGGGCCTCTGGGGTGCGGGTGAACAGGTGTTACGCAGCCGCCACCGCGGCGGCCACCGTCTCGGCGAGCGGCGTCGTCGGGCGGCCGGTCAGCCGGGCCAGGTCGCCGCTCGTGGTGGCGAGCAGGCCGCGCCCGATCGCCTCGTCGACGTCGACGAGGATCTCCGCAAAGAACTCGGGCACACCGGCGCCGACCAGGATCTCCTGGTGCACGGAGGCCGGGACGTTCCTGTACTCGATCTCCTGGCCGGTGGCCTTCGAGATCTCCGCCGCGTACTCCGCCAGCGACCAGGCGACATCGCCGCTCAGCTCGTAGACCGCGCCGATGTGGCCCTCGCCGGTCAGCACGGCGGCGGCCGCGGCGGCGTAGTCGGCACGGGTGGCGGAGGCGACCCGCCCGTCGCCCGCGTTGGCGACGACGGCGCCGTGCTCCAGGACCGGGGCGAGGTTCGCCGTGTAGTTCTCCGTGTACCAGCCGTTGCGCAGGAAGGTGTGGGGCAGCCCGGAGTCGAGGATCAGCTGCTCGGTGGCCTTGTGCTCGTCGGCCAGCCGGAAGTCGGCGTCGGGGCCGCCCAGGACGCCGGTGTACGCGAGCTGGGCGACGCCGGCCGCCTTCGCCGCGTCGATGACCGCGGTGTGCTGCGGCACGCGCCTGCCGACCTCGCTGCCGGAGATGAGCAGGACCCGGTCGCCGGCCCGGAAGGCGTCCTTGAGGGACTCCGGCCGGTCGTAGTCCGCGACACGGAGCTCGACGCCGCGGGCGGCGAGCGGGGCGGCCTTCTCCTCGTCGCGCACGACGGCGGCGATCTCACTCGCGGGCACGGTGGCCAGCAGCTGCTCGACGACGAGACGGCCGAGCGCTCCGGTGGCTCCTGTGACGACGATGCTCATGGGGGGTTTCTCCTCTTCGGTGGCGCTTGTCCGTGTTCGGGCTCGCAGGACTCACTGTAGGGGGTGCGCTAACCAATCGAAAGTACCCACTTTGAAGTAAGGTACTGGCGTGAACGTGAGTGAACCGGACCCGCGGCCCGACGTGAACCGGCCGATGTGCCCCTCCCGGCTGGTGCTCGAACATGTCACCAGCCGCTGGGGTGTCCTCGTCCTGGCCGCCCTGCTGGAGCGCTCGTACCGCTTCAGCGAACTGCGCCGCGAGGTGGGCGGCGTCAGCGAGAAGATGCTGGCCCAGACCCTCCAGACACTGGAGCGCGACGGATTCGTGCACCGGGACGCGAAGCCGGTGATCCCGCCCCGGGTCGACTACTCGCTCACCGATCTGGGCCGGGAGGCCGCCGAGCAGGTGTGGGCACTGGCCCGCTGGACCGAACGCCGCCTGGACGCGGTGCGGTCGGCGCGCGAGACGTACGACGAGCGCAAGGCACACGTCCCGTAGCGCCCGCATGGTCACTCCGGCTGGGGCGAGCGTCCCTCCTCCAGCTCGCGCAGCGCACGCGACACGTCGAACGGCAGGATCGTCACCGCCACGTGCGGCAGTTGCCCCAGTGTCTTGGCCATCTGCTCGCCCGTGCCCCGGTGCAGCAGCTTCCCGAGCCAATGGGTGTACATCCGCCGCGGCACCAGCACCGTCAGCGAGGTCCGGCCGTCCTGTGTGGTGCGGGTGGCGAGCTCCTTCATCGCGTGGCGCAGCCGCCGGTCCGGGCACGCGACCAGTTCCAGGGAGACGGACGTGGCGGCCGTCGCCTCCCACCGGGCGGCCAGCCTCCTGCCGTGCGCCTCGTCGATCGCGAAGTGCACCGCCCGGATCTCGTCCGGGCGCAGCTCGTGCGCGTACCGCAGCGCCTTGATCGTCGCCAGGTCCAGTGTCTCGACGAGGACGAAGACCAGATGGCGCAGGTCCCGGGGCCGGTCGGCGCCCGGTGACTGGAGGCTCTGGAGCGCCGCGGCCTCGCGCCGGTACTCGCGGTTGATGCGCATCAGCGCCCACACACCGAGCGGGAAGATCACCACGACCAGCCAGGCGCCCTCGGTGAACTTGGTGACCGCGAAGATCAGCACGACGGCGGCCGAGATGACCGCGGCGAGCGCGTTGACCGCGATCTTGGGCCGGCGGTACCGCTCCCGGCGCCGCAGGTGGTACGCGGTGAGACCGGCCCCGGCCATGGTGAAGGCGGTGAACACGCCGATCGCGTACAGCGCCACCAGCCTGTCCACGCTGGCCCCGGTGACCAGCAGCAGCGCCAGCGAGACGACGGTCAGCGCGATGATGCCGTTGGAGAACGCCAGCCGGTGCCCGCGCCGGGTCAGCTGCCGGGGCAGGAACCGGTCCTCGGCGACGAAGCTGGCGAGGAACGGGAAGCCGGTGAACGGTGTGTTGGCGCCGGTGTAGAGGACCAGCGCGGTCGCCAGCTGCACGAAGACCAGCCCGGCCGTCCCCAGCGGCCCGCCGCCGAAGGCGAGATGGGCCTCCTGCGCGATGACCGTCGGGGTGCCGTCGGTGTACGGGACGGCATGGGTGAAGTGCGCCAGCGTGGAGACGCCGAGGACCAGGACGCCGAGCACACAGCTCATCGTGATCAGGGTGCGGCGGGCGTTGCGGCCCTGCGGTTCGCGGAACGCGGAGATGCCGTTGGAGATCGCTTCGAGCCCGGTGAGGGACGAGCCGCCGTTGGCGAACGAGCGCAGCACGATGAAGAGCGAGGCGCCGTAGAGCCAGCCCTCGCCCTGGGTGCCGAGCGGTACGACCCCGGCGGCGTGCAGATCGGCGTGCGGCAGCTCGCCCGTGAGCCCGCGCACCGCGGCGACGACGAGGACGAGCCCGATGGCGGCCATGAAGAGATAGGCGGGCAGCGCGAAGGCCCGGCCCGCCTCGCGGATCCCGCGCAGATTCCCGTACGCGAGCAGCGCGATGACACCGACGGAGACCGGGAGCTGGAGGTGGTCGAGGCCGGTGAAGTTGTTGCCGACCAGATGGGCGAGCGAGATGAGGGCGTTGGTGCCCGCCGAGACCTGGACGGCGACGGTGACGATGTAGTCGACGAGCAGGGCCACGGCGGCGATCTGTGCGATGTTCGGCCCGAAGTTCTCCCGCGCGACGACATACGACCCGCCCGCCCGGGTGTAGATCATGACGACATCGCTGTAACAGAGCGTCAGGAGCAGCAGCACCAGCAGGATCGCGCCGGTCACCGGCATCAGAAGGGTGAAGGCGGCGGCCCCGACGACGGGCACCAGGACCCGGAGCATCTCCTCGGAGCCGTACGCGGACGAACTGATGCAGTCGGAGGCGAGCACCCCGAGCGCCGTCCGGTTGTTCAGCTTCTCCTCGCTGATGCGCTCGGTGGTGAGCGGTTTGCCGAGCAGACGCCGCTTGATGCGGTACACGGGACGGTCCAGGGTCATGGCCACATCGTGCGCGGTGACCGGCCGCACCCCTGGGACGCCGTCGCCGGACGGGCCGAAATTCAGCCCGTCCGGCGACGGCGTGATCCGGACGACGGGCTCAGCCGACGACCGTCCAGTGGTCGTTGCCGGCGAGGAGCGCGGCGAGATCGCCCTTGCCCTTCTCGTCGACGGCGGTGTCGAGCTGCTCCGCCATGAGGGTGTCGTAGACCGGGCGGTCGACGTCGCGCAGGACGCCGATGGGGGTCTGGTGGAGGGTGTCGGGGTCGGCGAGGCGGGAGAGGGCGAAGGCGGTGGTCGGGGAGGGACTGTGGGCGTCGTGGACGAGGATCCGGGACTCGTTCTCCTCGGTGACCGTCACGACCTCGAGGTCTCCGGTGGCCGGGTCGCGGACGACGCCCTTGCCGTTGTCCGCGCCGAAGCGGATGGGCTGTCCGTGCTCCAGGCGGATGACCGCGTCCTGCGCCCGGTCCTTGTCCTTCAGGGCCTCGAACGCGCCGTCGTTGAAGATGTTGCAGTTCTGGTAGATCTCCACCAGCGCCGTGCCCGGGTGGTCGGCCGCCGCGCGCAGCACGCTCGTGAGGTGCTTGCGGTCGGAGTCGATGGTGCGGGCCACGAAGGAGGCTTCCGCGCCGATGGCCAGGGAGACCGGGTTGAAGGGCGCGTCCAGCGAACCCATCGGCGTCGACTTGGTGATCTTGCCGATCTCGGAGGTGGGGGAGTACTGGCCCTTGGTGAGGCCGTAGATCCGGTTGTTGAACAGCAGGATCTTCAGGTTCACATTGCGGCGCAGGGCGTGGATCAGGTGGTTGCCGCCGATGGACAGGGCGTCGCCGTCACCGGTGACGACCCAGACGGACAGGTCACGGCGCGAGGAGGCGAGCCCGGTGGCGATGGCCGGGGCGCGGCCGTGGATGGAGTGCATCCCGTAGGTGTTCATGTAGTACGGGAAGCGGGAGGAGCAGCCGATGCCGGAGACGAAGACGATGTTCTCCTTGGCGAGGCCGAGTTCGGGCATGAAGCCCTGGACGGCCGCGAGAACGGCGTAGTCGCCGCAGCCGGGGCACCAGCGGACCTCCTGGTCGGACTTGAAGTCCTTCATGGACTGCTTGGCCTCGGCCTTGGGCACCAGATGCAGGAGCTGGTCGGTGTCAGGCATCGATGGCCTCCTTGAGTGCCGTCGCGAGCTGTTCGGCCTTGAACGGCATGCCGTTGACCTGGTTGTAGCTGTGGGCGTCGACGAGGTACCTGGCCCGGACGAGGGTGGCGAGCTGGCCGAGGTTCATCTCGGGGACGATGACCTTGTCGTAACGTCCCAGGACTTCGCCGAGGTTCTTCGGGAAGGGGTTCAGGTTGCGCAGATGGGCCTGCGCGATGGGCTGCCCGTCGGTGCGGAGCCGGCGGACGGCGGCGGTGATGGGGCCGTACGTGGAGCCCCAGCCCAGCACCAGGGTCCTGGCCCCGGAGGGGTCGTCGACCTGGAGGTCGGGGACCTCGATGCCGTCGATCTTGGCCTGGCGGGTGCGGACCATGAGGTCGTGGTTGGCCGGGTCGTAGGAGATGTTGCCGCTGCCGTCCTGCTTCTCGATGCCGCCGATGCGGTGTTCGAGACCGGGGGTGCCGGGCACCGCCCACGGCCGGGCCAGGGTGTGCGGGTCGCGCTTGTAGGGCCAGAACACCTCGGTGCCGTCGGCCAGTTCGTGGTTGGGGCCGGTCGCGAACCGGACCCGCAGATCGGGCAGCTCGTCGATCTCGGGGATCTTCCACGGCTCGGAGCCGTTGGCGAGGTACCCGTCGGAGAGCAGGAAGACGGGGGTGCGGTAGGTCAGGGCGATCCGCGCGGCGTCGAGCGCGGCGTCGAAGCAGTCCGCCGGGGTCCTGGGGGCCACGACCGGGACCGGGGCCTCGCCGTTGCGTCCGTACATCGCCTGGAGCAGATCGGCCTGTTCGGTCTTGGTCGGCAGACCGGTGGACGGGCCGCCGCGCTGGATGTCGACCACGATCAGCGGCAGCTCCAGGGAGACGGCGAGCCCGATCGTCTCCGACTTCAGCGCCACCCCCGGCCCCGACGTCGTCGTCACCGCGAGGGAACCCCCGAAGGCCGCGCCCAGCGCCGCCCCGATCCCCGCGATCTCGTCCTCGGCCTGGAAGGTGCGCACACCGAAGTTCTTGTGCTTGCTCAGCTCGTGCAGGATGTCGGAGGCCGGGGTGATGGGGTACGAACCCAGGTACAGCGGCAGGTCCGCCTGGCGGGAGGCGGCGATCAGCCCGTACGACAGTGCCAGGTTCCCCGAGATGTTGCGGTACGTACCGGCGGGGAAGGCCTGCGCGGCGGGTGCCACCTCGTAGGAGACGGCGAAGTCCTCCGTCGTCTCCCCGAAGTTCCACCCGGCGCGGAACGCGGTCACGTTCGCCTCGGCGATCTGCGGCTTCTTCGCGAACTTGGCGCGCAGGAACGCCTCGGTCCCGTCGGTCGGCCGGTGGTACATCCAGGAGAGCAGCCCGAGCGCGAACATGTTCTTCGAGCGCTCGGCCTCCTTTCGGGAGAGCCCGAACTCCTTCAGTGCCTCGATGGTGAGGGTGGTCAGCGGCACCGGGTGGACGTTGTACGCCTCCAGCGAGCCGTCCTCCAGCGGACTGCTCTCGTAGCCGACCTTCGCCATCGGCCGCTTGGTGAACTCATCGGTGTTCACGATGATTTCCGCACCGCGCGGCACATCGCCGATGTTCGCCTTCAGCGCGGCGGGATTCATCGCGACCAGCACGTTCGGCGCGTCACCCGGCGTGAGGATGTCGTGGTCCGCGAAATGCAGCTGGAACGAAGAAACCCCCGGCAGGGTCCCTGCGGGGGCGCGGATCTCGGCGGGAAAGTTCGGCAGCGTCGACAGATCGTTCCCGAACGACGCGGTCTCCGAAGTGAAGCGGTCACCGGTGAGCTGCATACCGTCTCCGGAGTCACCCGCGAAGCGGATGATCACCCTGTCGAGACGGCGGATCTCCTTCTCGCCTGCGCCCGCGTGATCGGAGCGGGGGGCGCGCTGGCCCCCGACGAGCGCCTCGCCGGCCTCATCGGCCTGTCCGGCTGGGCTACTGACCTGGCTGGTCACTGAACTGGACCTCCCTCTGGGCGGCTGCTCGGGACCCTCCGGCCCGCCGGTGGTCCCCATGCCCACCCTACTTCTGTAAGGGTCGCCTTCCCTGGATCGGTCACATGGTGGACGCCATTTCGGGACGCGATTCGATACCGGTTTGTCACGTTTTGCAAGCCCCCCAGCCGTTCGGTGAAGACGCCGTGCACTCATTCTTTGGTGCTAGGACCCCCGGTGACGATTCCCGGGCGCCGGCACCCCGCCCCGGTCACCGCGACGGCCCTGACAGGCTGCTCGCGGTGACCGTCGGCAGATATCTGACAGAGTGTCAGTTCCTCAGGAGTTCAGGTAGGTCAGAACGGCCAGCACCCGGCGGTGATCCCCGTCACTGGGGGACAGGCCCAGCTTCAGGAAGATGTTGCTGACGTGCTTCTCCACGGCGCCGTCGCTCACCACGAGCTGCCTGGCCACCGCGGAGTTGGTCCGCCCCTCGGCCATCAGACCGAGCACCTCGCGCTCGCGCGGCGTCAGCCCGGCCAGAACGTCCTGTTTACGACTCCGGCCCAGCAACTGCGCCACCACTTCCGGGTCCAGCGCCGTACCGCCCTGCGCCACCCGGACCACCGCGTCCACGAACTCCCTGACCTCGGCGACCCGGTCCTTCAGCAGGTAGCCCACGCCCCGGCTGGATCCGGCCAGCAGCTCGGTCGCGTACCGCTCCTCGACGTACTGCGAAAGGACCAGCACCCCGATCCCCGGATAGTCCTTCCGCAGCCGCACCGCGGCCCGCACGCCCTCGTCGGTGTGGGTCGGGGGCATCCGCACATCGGCGACCACCACATCGGGCAGCGCGTCCTGCCCCGCCAGATCGCCCACCGTCTTGATCAACGCCTCGGCGTCCCCGACTCCGGCGACGACGTCATGCCCCAGATCGGTCAGCAGCCGGGTGAGCCCTTCCCGGAGCAGCACCGAATCCTCGGCGATGACTACTCGCACCCTGTCCTCCACCATGAAGCCGTATCCCCCACTGTTCGCCGGTCCCGCGTGTACGGTCTCCAGCATCCCAGCATCGGTGGGGTGGTGTCCTCGGCCGCCGGGTGGAGTTCGTCCGTCCCGGGGTGGAGGCCGCGCGGGCTCAGCCGCGCCACGGCAGCTCGGCCGTGATCCGGGTCGGGCCGCCCTGCGGGGAGTCCACGACCAGGACGCCGTCCACCGCGTCCAGCCGCTCGGCCAGCCCGGCGAGCCCGCTGCCCGAGGACGCGTCGGCGCCGCCGCGTCCGTCGTCGGTGACCTGGAGCATCAGCCGGTCCGCCGCCCGCCACACGTCGACCGAGGCGTGGGTCGCCCGTGCGTGCTTGCTCACGTTCTGCAGCAGCTCGGAGACGGTGAAGTACGCGATCCCCTCGATCGCCTGGGCCGGCCGGGAGGCCAGATCCACCTCGACCGTGACGGGGACGGTGCAGCGGGAGGCGATGGCGGAGAGTGCGGCGTCGAGTCCGCGGTCGGTGAGGACGGCGGGGTGGATGCCGCGGGCGAGGTCGCGGAGTTCCTGGAGGGCGACCTTGACCTCGCCGTGGGCCTCGTCGACCATGCGGGCGGCGGCCTCGGGGTCGTCGGTCAGCTTCTCCTTCGCCAGGCCCAGATCCATGGCGAGGGCGACGAGGCGGGCCTGGGCGCCGTCGTGCAGATCGCGTTCGATGCGGCGCAGGTCGGCGGCGGCCGTGTCGACGACCACCCCCCGGTCCGACTCCAGCTCCGAGACGCGGGTCGCCAGCCGGGACGGGCCGAGGAGCCCGGCGACCATGACCCGGTCCACGCTCACCAGACCACGGATGATCCACGGCGTGACAAGGACGAACGCCAGGCCGATCGCGCTGGTCAGGGCCAGTTCGACGGAGGAGTCGAGGCGGATCTCGTGGGCCCGGTCGCTGTAGAGCTGAATGCCGCCCCTCCCGGCGTACGCCGGGAAGATCCAGCGCCACAGCGGGTACGTGAACGCGGTCCACCCGGTCGACCAGAACGTCACCGCGACACAGAAGGCGAAGATCGCCCACGGCATGTGCAACAGGGTGTAGAGCAGATGCCGCCAGGACGCCCCGCTCTTGAGGACCGCCCCCACCCAGGACATCATTCCGCCGGTCCGGCCGCGGGCCGGCTCCGGGGCCGCCACGTCCAACCTCAGCAGTCCGCGCGCCCGTGCCCGTTCCATCGCGCCGAAGCCGCGGCACATGGCCAGCGCACCGGCCAGGACCGGCACCCCGAGAAAGGTGATCAGCAGACCGACACCCAGCGTCGTCAGGGTGATCGAGAGGCTGAACAGGACGATGCCGATCGGCAGGCTCAGCAGCAGATACGTGAACTCGCGCCAGGTCCTGCCCTCGACGGGCGCGCGCAGCGCGGCGGGAAAGAAGTGCTTCACCGGGGGTTGGTCCCCGAAGCCGGCCCCGGACCGCTGGTGGTCCCGAGTGTCCGGTCCGTATGCCGTGGCCATGGGTGCTGTCCGTTTCTTCTCATCCGCATCGGCTGTTGCCCTCATGACAAGGATGCTGTTTCGCGGGGCGGCCCACCATGAGGGGGCCATCCCTCTTCGGCCGGGGGTTTTCCCCACCGTGGAGGGGCGCCGTACGGTCCTGCAAGGCGGCGCACGGCCGGGGCCAGGGCCTCTCGTTCGGATCATGCCGGGCTCGCGGGGCCTGGCCCGCACTCCCCCAAGGCCTTGAGGGCAGGGGCCCCCTCCGCGTTGTCGTCACTCGCCGGGGCTCCGCCCCGACTCCCTCCTCCGCCTTGCGATCGCACGCACCGGGTCCCCCTGATCCGGCCCGATCCGAACGAAAGACCCTAGCGGCGCACGGCCGCCCCCGTGCCCTTCGGTTCCTTGCCCGTCCGCTGCTCACGGTCCCGCCAGGGCAGTTCCGCGGTGACGGTCGTGGGACCGCCGACCGGTGAGTCGAGGACGAAGAGTCCGTCGACGGCGCCCAGCCGCTCGGCCAGGCCCGCCATTCCCGTACCGCCGTCCATCCGGGCCCCGCCCCGTCCGTCGTCGGTGACCTGGAGCAGCAGCCGGTCCCCGGTGCGCCACACCTCGACCGAGGCGCGGGTCGCCCGTGCGTGCTTGCTCACGTTCTGCAGCAGCTCGGAGACGGTGAAGTACGCGATCCCCTCGATCGCCTCCGCGGGGCGCCCCGGCAGGTCCACGCCGACCGTGACGGGGACGGTGCAGCGGGAGGCGATCGCGGAGAGTGCGGCGTCGAGTCCGCGGTCGGTGAGGACGGCGGGGTGGATGCCGCGGGCGAGGTCGCGGAGTTCCTGGAGGGCGACCTTGACCTCGCCGTGGGCCTCGTCGACCATGCGGGCGGCGGCCTCGGGGTCGTCGGTCAGCTTCTCCTTCGCCAGGCCGAGGCCCATGGCGAGGGCGACGAGGCGGGCCTGGGCGCCGTCGTGCAGATCGCGTTCGATGCGGCGCAGGTCGGCGGCGGCCGTGTCGACGACCACTCCGCGGTCCGCCTCCAGCTCGGCGATCCGGCGCTCCAGTTCGTCGGAGGGCGAGAGCAGCCCGCGCACCATCGACCGGTCCACATTGCCGAGGAGCCGTGCGATGTGCGGGAGCACCGGCCACAGGACGATGAGGCTCACGAGCGTCACCACGAAGGTGAGCACGCCCCAGGGCAGCCGGATGAAGGAGTACAGCACGGACCGCCAGCCCACCGGGTCCTTGAGGCTCGACCACAGCCAGGGGAAGAACCCCTTGTCCCGGCGCGCCAGATCCATCGGGCTCGGCTCCTCGACCCGCACCCCGAGCATCGCCCGTGCCCGGCCCCGCTCGGCCTTGCCGATCAGCCGCGCCCCGTGCAGCCCGAGGGCGAGCAGGGGCAGACCGATCACCGTGACCGCAAGTCCCACGCCGATTGCGATCATGAACACCGTGTAAACAAACCCGACGATGGCCATGGGGAGATTGACCAGGAGATGGCCGATCTCCTTCCAGGTCCATCGGTCGAGGGCGAGGCGGGCGGGCGGTGGCCGGTCGTTGTCGGGCACCTGGGGGCTCATGGTCATACGCCCCAGACTGCCGGGCCGGACCGGCGCACGCCATGGGGCTCATGGGTGAGGTGGAGTAGGGATAACCCCACCCCATGTCCGACGCGGCTGCTTACCGTCTCTTTAACAGGGCCTAGACTCCCGTGCGTACAGATCACCGGACGGATTCCAGGGAGCGAGGGGCGGACGTGGCGGACCTGCCGGAATCGACCGTTCTCGCGTCGGACTATTTCCACGGCTATTCAGTGGTCGGGCTGCTCGCCGTGATCGGCGTGCTGTTCGTCGCCGTCGCCTTCGGGGCCGGCCGACTGCTGCGCCCCGTGGTCCCGACGCCGGAGAAGCTCCTGACGTACGAGTGCGGCGTGGACCCGGTGGGTGAAGGATGGGCACATACCCAGGTCCGTTATTACGTCTATGCCTTCCTGTACGTGATCTTCGCCGTCGACTCGATCTTCCTGTTTCCGTGGGCGACCGTATTCGCGGCACCCGGATACGGGGCGACGACGCTGGTCGAAATGTTCATCTTCCTCGGTTTCCTGGCCGTTGGACTGCTCTACGCATGGAAGAAGGGCGTCCTCGAATGGACGTGACCAGCCCTCGGGCCGACGAGGGATCCGAGCCGCAGCCCGCACCGACCTTCCTGCCGGAGCCCAAGCGGCTCGGCGTCCTGTCGCGCCTGGCGCCCGAGCCGATGAAGGTGGTCCTGAACTGGGGCCGTCGCTACAGCCTCTGGGTCTTCAACTTCGGGCTCGCCTGCTGCGCGATCGAGTTCATCGCCGCCTCCATGGCACGGCACGACTTCATCCGGCTCGGTGTGATCCCGTTCGCGCCGGGGCCGCGCCAGGCCGACCTCATGATCGTTTCCGGCACGGTGACCGACAAGATGGCCCCGGCGGTGAAGCGCCTGTACGAGCAGATGCCGGAGCCCAAGTACGTCATCTCCTTCGGCGCCTGCTCCAACTGCGGCGGCCCGTACTGGGACTCGTACTCCGTGACCAAGGGCGTCGACCAGATCATCCCGGTCGACGTCTACGTCCCCGGCTGCCCGCCCCGGCCCGAGGCGCTGCTCCAGGGCATCCTCAAGCTCCAGGAGAAGATCGCCCGCGAGTCGCTGGGGGAGCGGTACGCGACGGGCGGCAGCCGTCCCTCCACCGCCGCCCTGCGCAGCGGCCTGGTCGCGCCCCCGCAGGCCCCGTCCCAGGATCCGTCCCGGGCACAGGCTCCGGCTCCGGGGGAGGACCGCGCATGACCACCAGCCCCGCCGACGCCTACGACCGTCTGCCGGACGCCGCCGCCGAGCTCTTCGGCGAGGACGCGACGGCGGAGTACACGTACGACCTGCTGACCGTCGACGTACCGGCGGCCTCCTGGACCGCGGCCCTCGAAACGGCACGCGACGGGCTGGGCTGCACGTATTTCGACTGGCTGAGCGCGGTCGACGAGCCGGGCACCGGATTCCGGGTCTGCGCGCATGTCGCGGCCCTGGCCCCGGGCCGGGTGCGCCGGCTCATGATCCGTACGACCGTCCCGCACGAGGCGGCGGTCCTGCCCACCGCCATCGACGTCTACGCGGGCGCCGCCTGGCACGAGCGCGAGACGCACGAGATGTTCGGCATCGGCTTCGAGGGTCACCCGCACCTGGTGCCGCTGCTGCTGCCCGAGGGCTTCGAGGGCCATCCGCTGCGCAAGGACTTCGTGCTGGCGGCGCGCGTCGCGAAGGCGTGGCCCGGCGCGAAGGAGCCCGGCGAGTCGGAGCACGGCGGCCCGAAGCGGCGCACGATGCTGCCGCCCGGTGTCCCCGACCCGAACGACTGGGGCCCCCTGAAGGGCCAGCTCCCGCCCGCCCCGTCCCGCCCGGCCCGCACCCCGCGCGCGGCGGGCGACCGCCCGGTGCGCCGTACCCGCAGCGCGAGCGAGGGCTCGGCCGCCCAGCGGACGGCGGCGGCAGCAGCCCCGGAGCAGGGCACGGGCACGGAGCCGGCCACGGGCACGGAGCCGGCCGCAGGCCCGGGGCCGGCGCCCCAGGCCACGACCCCGCGCCGCACCCGTAGCGCCTCCCAGGGCTCGGCGAGCCAGCAGCCGAAGACGCCGCAGCCGCAGCCGGGTACGGAGCCGGGAGCCGGGACCGGCGCCGAGCCACGCACGGCCCCCGGGACGGCGGAGCCGAGTGCCGGAGCCGGCGACGCCCCGTGGCACCACGCCCGCCCGGCCTTCGACGCGGACACCGACAAGGACGCCGACACGGGCGCCGACACGGGCGCCGACACGGATGCCGGCCCCACCCCTGGTCCCACGCCCGATCCCGACACCACCCCCGACCGACCCGCCGGAGGCGATACCGAGTGAACGACGTACTGGACGTCGCCCTCCGCCTCGTCATCGTCTTCGCCGTGTTCATGGTCCTCCCGCTCGTCGTCGGGCAGACCGAGCACAAGGTGATGGCCCACATGCAGGGCCGCCTCGGCCCCATGTACGCCGGCGGCTTCCACGGCTGGGCCCAGCTCGTCGCGGACGGCGTGAAATTCGCGCAGAAGGAAGACATCGTCCCGGCCGGTGCCGACCGCCGGATCTTCCAGCTCGCGCCGGCCGTCGCGCTGCTCCCGTACCTCCTCGTGCTCGTCGCCATCCCGATCGGCCCCGGTGAGGGCGCGGTCGGCCAGGTCGTCGACGCGGGCATCTTCTTCGTGCTCGCCGTCATGGGCGTGGGAGTGCTCGGTTCGCTGATGGCCGGCTGGGCGTCGGCGAACAAGTTCTCCCTCCTCGGGGGCCTGCGCACCGCCGCCCAGCTGCTCGCGTACGAGCTGCCGATGCTGCTCGCCGCCGCCTCCGTCGCGATGGCGGCCGGCACCGTCTCCCTCCCGGGCATCCTCGATGCCTTCGAGTGGTGGTGGCTGCCCTGGCAGATCGTCGGCGCACTGGTCTTCTTCGTGGCCGGACTCGCCGAACTGCAACGCCCGCCGTTCGACATGCCGGTCGCCGACTCGGAGATCATCTTCGGGGCGTACACCGAGTACACCGGCCTGCGCTTCGCCCTGTTCCTGCTCGCCGAGTACGCGGGCATCGTCGTGCTGTGCGGGCTGACCACCGTGCTCTTCCTCGGCGGCTGGCACGGCCCGTTCGGCGCCGACGGACTCGGCTGGGTCTGGACGCTCCTCAAGACCGCGGTGCTCGCCTTCGTCGTCATCTGGCTGCGGGTGTCCTACCCGCGGCTCCGCGAGGACCAGCTGCAGAAGCTCGCCTGGACCACGCTCATCCCGCTCGCTCTCGCGCAGATCGCGCTCACCGGCATCGTGAAGGTGGCGATCAACTGATGACCGCGTCGCCCCCGCCCTCCCGGCCCCGCATCCCCGGCTCCGGACTGGCCAAGGGCCTGGCCGTCACCCTGCGGACGATGACGAGGAAGACAGTCACCGCCCAGTACCCGGACGTCCAGCCCGAGCTCCCGCCCCGCTCCCGGGGCGTCATCGCGCTGTTCGAGGAGAACTGCACGGTCTGCATGCTCTGCGCCCGCGAGTGCCCCGACTGGTGCATCTACATCGACTCCCACAAGGAGACGGTGCCCGCCGCCACCCCGGGCGGCCGCGAACGCAGCCGCAACGTCCTCGACCGCTTCGCCATCGACTTCTCGCTCTGCATGTACTGCGGTATCTGCATCGAGGTGTGTCCTTTCGACGCGCTGTTCTGGTCTCCGGAGTTCGAGTACGCGGAGACGGACATCCTCGAACTCACCCATGAGCGCGACAAGCTCCGCGAATGGATGTGGACGGTGCCGGAACCGCCCGCGCTCGACCCGGGTGCCGAGGAGCCGAAGGAGATCGCCGCCGCCCGCAAGACGGCGGAGAAACTCGAAGCCCAGCGCGCCCAGGAAGCCCAGCAGGCGCAGCAAACCCAGCAGGACCAGGAAGCCCAGCAGAACCAGAGGGAAGCGGAGGGGGAGGAGTGACACTCGCAGCCACCGCGGCCCACTCCGGCTTCCTCTCCCCGACCGGCGTCGAGATCGCCTTCGTCCTCGTCGGCATCGCCACCCTCGGCGCGGCCCTCGTCACCGTCACGACCAAGCAGCTGGTGCACGCCGCGCTCTGGCTGGTCGTGGCGCTCGGGGGGCTCGCCGTCGAGTACCTCCTGCTCACCGCGGAGTTCATCGCCTGGGTGCAGGTACTGATCTATATCGGTTCCGTGGTCGTCCTCCTGCTCTTCGGGCTGATGCTCACCAAGGCCCCCATCGGCCGCTCCCCGGACGCCGACTCGGGCAACCGCTGGGCGGCCCTCGCCGTGGCGGCCGCCTCCGCGGGCGCGCTCGTCTGGGTCGTCGTGGACGCCTTCCGCACCACCTGGATCGACCTGGAGGGACCCGCCCAGGGCTCGACCGAGGCGACCGGCTCCTTCCTCTTCCGGCACTGGGTGCTGCCGTTCGAAGCGCTCTCCGTCCTGCTGCTCGCCGCCCTCGTCGGCGCGATCGTCCTGTCCCGCAAGCGCGGTAAGGAGCAGAGCTGATGCACCTCGCCTATCCCGCCGTGCTCGCCGCCCTCCTCTTCTGCACCGGGCTGTACGGAGTGCTCGCCCGGCGCAACGCGATCCTGGTCCTGATGTCCGTCGAGCTGATGCTCAACGCCGTCAACCTCAATCTGGTCGCCTTCGACGTCTGGCTCCGCGACACCCTGCACTCCGGCCAGGCCCTCACCCTCTTCACCATCGCCATCGCGGCGGCGGAGCTCGGCATCGGCCTGGCGATCGTCCTCGCCGTGTACCGCAACCGCGGCAGCTCGGACGTCGACCGCCTCCGCGACACCGCCGAGACCGACGCCGCCGAAGCCCTGCCGGACGACGACACCGACACCGGCACCGAAGACCAGGCCACTGCTGCGGCAGGGAAGGCAAAGAAGGCAGAGGCCACCGCGTGACCACCACGACCCTCGCCGTCCTCGTCCCCCTCCTTCCGTTCCTGGGCGCCGCGGCCGGGCTCCTGCTCGGCCGCACCGCCCCCGGCTTCGTGCGCCCCCTGGCCGTACTGCCCACGCTCGCCGCCGCCTTCCTCGCGGCCGTCGTCGCCGCACGCCAGGGCGGCGGACGGGCCATCGACGCCGCGACCCAGCTCACCCCCACCGGCTCGGTCCCGATCGACCTCGCCCTGCACCTCGACGGCTTCGCGGTCCTCGTCGCCGTCCTGGTCGGGCTCGTCGCGAGCTGCGTGCAGATCTACTCGACCGCCTATCTGCGCGACGACCCCCGCTACCCCTCGTACGCGGCCCTCGTCTCCCTCTTCACCTCCGCGATGCTGCTCGTCGTCTACTCGGGCGACCTGATGGTGCTGCTGGTCGGCTGGGAGATCATGGGCATCTGCTCGTACTTCCTCGTCGGCCACTACTGGGAGACGCCCGAAGCCCGCGCCGCCTCCCTCAAGGCCTTCCTGGTCACCAAGCTCGGCGACGTCCCCTTCCTGATCGGCCTGTTCGCGCTCGCCGCCGACACCGGCACCTTCCGCATCACCGGCATCCTGGGCGCCGTCGCCAACGGCGGCCTGGACCACCCCACCCTCATCGCCCTGCTGCTCCTCGCGGGCGTCGCCGGAAAGTCCGCGCAGTTCCCCCTGCACACCTGGCTGCCCGACGCGATGGCCGGCCCCACCCCCGTCTCCGCGCTCATCCACGCCGCGACGATGGTCGCCGCCGGCATCTACTTCGTGGCCCGGCTCCTCCCCGTCTTCGCCGAGTCCGGCGCGGCCCTCGTCGTACTCGCCGTCATGGCGGCGATCACGATGATCGGCTCGGGACTCGCCGCCCTCGCCCAGGACGACATCAAACGGGTCCTCGCCTACTCGACGATCGGCCAGCTCGGCTACATGGCCGGTGCCCTGGCCGTCGGCGACCGCGGAGCCGCCGTCTTCCACCTCCTCTCCCACGGCGCGTTCAAGGCCGTCCTCTTCCTCGCGGCCGGCGTCGTCATCCACGCCGCCGGGACCAATTCGCTGGCCGCCATGTTCCGCATGGGCGGCCTGACGAAGCGCATCCCGGACGCCTACTGGACGATGACCGTCGCCCTGCTCGCGCTCGCCGCCATCCCCCCGTTCGCCGGCTTCTTCTCCAAGGAAGCCGTCCTCGTCGCCGCCGAGCACACCGCGCTCGGGGAGCGGCACGTCGCCCCGGCCGCCGCCGGCTGGACCGTACTCGTCGCCGGACTGCTCGCCGCCGTCCTCACCGCCGCGTACGCCACCCGCCTCTGGCTCCTCGCCTTCCGGGGCCGCGGCGCCGAGGCCCCGGACCACGGCAGGCAGCCCGTCGCGATGACCGCCGTCCTCTGGGTCCTCGCCGTCCCCACCATCGCCTTCGGCCTGACCGTCGGCGTGATCACCGACTGGTTCGACGGCCACAGCCTCACCCCGACCGTCACCACCGCCGTCCTCTCCACGGGCGTCGGCCTCGTCGGCGGCCTCGTCACCTACGGCGCCTGGCGCCACACCTCGGCGCTCGTCGCCCGCACCCCCGTCGGCACAGTCGTCGCCCACCCCGAAGCCGAACCCGCCCTCATCGAGGCCCAGGCCATGACGGCACACACCGCCGCCTACGGAGCCGACGGGGACGCCCCCGACCCGGCCGACCCGGGCCGCATGCTGCTCGGCCCGCTCCACCACCACGCCGCCGCGGGCTTCCACCTCGACGCCCTGTACACGGCCCTGTTCGTCCGCCCCGTCCAGGCCGCGGCGAGCCTCGTCCGCTTCCTGGACCGCGAGGTCGTCGACACCTACGTACGCGGTTCCGGGGCCGTCGCACGCGGGCTCGGCGCCGCCGTCCGCCGTGCCCAGACCGGCAACGTGCAGACCTACCTCAGCGCACTGCTCGCCGGTTCGCTGGTCCTGGCGATCGCCGCCGTCGTCTTCGCCAACGTCAACGCCGGGTCGTGAGCCGTGATCGATATCAGTGAATCCGTGATGCAGTTCCTTCTCGCGTTCATCGTCGTCATCCCGCTCGTCGGTGCCGTGGCCGCCCTGCTCCCGGCCCCGCCCGGGCTGAGGGGATCCGGTCCCGACCAGGCCGTGCTCCGCCACGGCGTGACCGTGACCGGTGCGGTCCTGGTCGCCGCGATCGTCCTCGCCGCGGGCTTCGACCACGACCACCCGTCGAAGATGCAGGCCACCACCGACATCAGCTGGATCCCGGCGCTCGACGTCCGCATCCATCTCGGCATCGACGGCATCTCGCTCCCCCTTCTCGTGCTGACCGCGCTGCTGACCTTCCTCTGCGCGCTCTACAGCTACTTCAAGCTGCCCGCGGGCCCCTCCCCGAAGGCCTTCGTCGCTCTCCTGCTCGTCCTGGAGTCCGGCACCCTCGCGACCTTCGCCGTCCTCGACCTGCTGCTGTTCTTCCTGGCGTTCGAGATGGTGCTCATCCCGATGTACTTCCTCATCGCCCGCTGGGGCGGTGCGCAGAGGCAGGCCGCCGCCTGGAAATTCATCCTCTACACACTGCTCGGCTCGGTCGTCATGCTGCTGGGCCTGCTCCTCGTCGGACTGAAGAGCGGCACCTTCGACATGGTGGCACTCGCCACTGACAACGGCCGTGGGCTCACCACGTCCGTGCAGGTCATCGCCGTTCTGGCGATCGGTGTCGGGCTCGCCGTGAAGACCCCGATGTGGCCGCTGCACAGCTGGCTGCCGGACGCCCACACCGCGGCCCCGACCGTCGGCTCGGTGCTGCTCGCGGGCGTCCTGCTGAAGATGGGCACGTACGGATTCGTCCGCATCCTGCTCCCCATCACCCCCGACGGGATGCACACCTTCGCGCCCTACCTCGCCGCCTTCGCGGTCGTCGGCATCATCTACGGATCGCTGGCCTGCCTGGCGCTGGTCCGCCCCGGCTCCAAGGGCGACCTCAAGCGCCTGATCGCGTACTCCTCCGTCGGGCACATGGGCTTCGTGCTCCTCGGCATCGCGAGCATGACCCCCACCGGAGTCAACGGCGCGCTCTTCGCCAACATCGCCCACGGCCTCATCACCGGCCTGCTGTTCTTCCTGGTCGGAGCGGTCAAGGACCGGTACGGAACCGCCGACCTCGACACCCTGTCCGGAGCCACCGGGGCCGCGCTCTACGGCCGGGCACCCCGCCTCGGCGGCCTCCTCGCCTTCGCCGCCGTCGCGTCCCTGGGCCTGCCGGGCCTCGCCGGATTCTGGGGCGAGATGCTCGCCCTGTTCGGCTCCTTCGACCCCGCCGACGGCCTCAGCCGGCCCGCCTTCCTCACCTTCATGTCGATCGCCGCGTTCGGCACCCTGCTCACCGCCGCGTACATGCTCATGGTCGTACGCCGGGTCTGCATGGGCGAGAAGCGCGAGGAGCCGCAGCTCGCCGACGTCCAGACGTACGAGTTCGCCGCCTGGACCCCGCTCGTCGCGCTCACCGTCCTCGCCGGCCTGTGGCCCGCCGTCCTCCTCGGCCTCACCGACCCGGCCGTGCAGAAGCTCCTCGCAGGAGGCAAGTCGTGACCCCAGCCGTCGCCACCGCGGGCGCCGCCGCCCCGGACCTCGTCACCACCGCGGCCGAGAGCACCCCCAGCCTCATCCAGTCCGTCGACTGGCTCGCGATCGCGCCCCCGGTCGTCGTCGCGGCGATGGCCCTGATCGTCCTGGTCACCGACCTCTTCCTGCCCGAGCGGCGCAAGCCGCTCCTCGGCGCGCTGACCATCGCCGGCCTCGTCGCCGCACTGGCCCTCCTCGTCCCGCTGCGCGACGGCGACCACTCCACCTTCTGCGTCGACGCGGCCGCCACCGGACCCGGCTCCGCAGGAGCCTGCAGCTACACCGCCGACCACTTCGCCCTGGTCATCCAGGCCCTCGTGCTCGGCGGTGCCCTGCTCACCGCGCTGCTCTCGCTCGGCGACACCCGCAGGCTCCCCGCCGGCGAGTTCTGGTTCCTGCTGCTGGCCTCCGCGTCCGGTGCCGCGCTGCTGCCCGCCGCCCGCGATCTCGCCACCCTCGTCGTCGCCCTCGAAGTCGCCTCGCTGCCCGCCTTCGCGCTCGTCGGCATCAAGCGCGGCGACCGGCGGTCCTCCGAGGCCGCCCTGAAGTTCTTCCTCTCCTCCGTCGTCGCGACCGCCGTCATGCTGCTCGGCGTCAGCTTCGTGTACGCGACCACCGGCACCCTGCACCTCACCGAGATCGCCGCCCGGCTGGACGACGTGCCCGGCCGGTTCGACACCCTCGCCCAGGCGGGCGTCGCCCTCACCCTGGTCGGCTTCGCGTTCAAGACGGCCGCCGCGCCCTTCCACTTCTGGGTCCCCGACACCTACGTCGGCGCCCCTCTGCCGATCGCCGCCTACCTCTCGGTCGTCGGCAAGGCGGTCGGCTTCTCCGGCCTCATCCTCGTCACCGTGATCGCCTTCCCGGCGTACGCCGACGTCTGGGGACCGGCCCTCGCCGTCCTCGCCGCGCTCACCATGACGATCGGCAACGTCGCCGCCCTGCGCCAGAACGCCGGCCGGGCCCGCAGCGCGGTGCGCCTGCTCGCCTGGTCGTCCGTCGCCCAGGCCGGCTACCTCCTGGTGCCGATCGCCTCCGCCGCGTACTCCAGCGACGAACACATCGGCTCCACCGTCGCGTACGCCCTCATGTACGCCGTGGTGAACCTCGGGGCCTTCGCGGTCGCCGCCCTGGTCGCCCGTACCAGCCCCGGCAACCGCATCACCGATTACCGCGGCCTGTACGCCACCCGCCCGCTCGCCGCCCTGGCGATGGCCTTCTTCCTGCTCTGCCTGGCCGGTCTGCCGCCCGGCATCATCGGCCTCTTCGCCAAGGTCACGGTCTTCTCCGCGGCCGTCGACGCCGGACTCGGCTGGCTCGCCGTCGTCATGGCCGTCAACGTCGTGATCGCGCTCTACTACTACCTCCAGTGGACCGCGACGCTCTTCCGCGCCCCGGCGGAGGCCTCGCAGGAGGCTCCGGCGTCGGCCCGCGAAGACATTCCGGCGGACGGCGCCGTACCCGCCCCCACCAGGCACGGAGCCCCAGCCTCCGTCACCGTCGCGATCGCGCTCACGGCCGTGGCCGCAGTGGTGCTGTCGGGCGCTCCGCAGACGGTCCTCCGGTTCGCCGCCGTCAATCTCTTCTGACATACCGAAGATCGGTTTGCCCGGGACGGTCCGTACAGGGCATGGTCTTGCCCGCACACCCCCCACACGTACGCATGACAGAGGAGCAAGAGCGGTGCTGAACGGGTTCAAGGACTTCATCCTGCGCGGAAACGTCATCTCCATGGCCATCGGTCTGGCCGTCGGAGCGGCGTTCACCGCGGTCGTCACGGGATTCAGCACGGCCTTCATCACCCCGCTGATCGGCCTCGCCACCGGCTCCGTCGGAGACTTCAGCTCGGCGGAGTTCTCGGTCGAGGGCGCCATCTTCCCGTACGGGAAGTTCCTCGCCGCCGCCATCGCGTTCCTGATCACCGCCGCCGTTCTCTACTTCTGCGTGGTCGTGCCCATGGCGAAGGTCCAGGCCCGCTTCACCAAGGCCGAGAAACTCGACATCAAGGCCGCCAAGCGCGACTGCCCCCGCTGCTACACCGAGATCCCGGCCATCGCCTCCCGCTGCGCCCACTGCACCAGCGAGATCAAGCCGGAGCCCGAGGCCCTGGAGGTCGCCGGACTCCCCGCCCAGCGCTGAGTCACGCCGGGGCGGACCGGCACACGTACCGCCACTGACCCGTACGGCCCAGAGCCCGATCCGGCCACAAGCGCCGGACAGGCCCGGCCGTGCGGCGGTGCGCACAAGGGAACTAGCTCCTCTCGCCTGGCGTTGACCGGTACGGGAGGCTCCACTGGGGGAGTGGAGACCACCAAGCAAAGGGTTCCCCTGCCGCACCACTTGGAGGGCGTACCGTGCACCGCCGGCACAACGGGCTGAGAACCGCCGTACTCCTCGGGGGACTGTCCGCACTCATCATCGTCATCGGAAGCTTTTTCGGACGTACGGGACTGATCGTCGCGCTCCTCGTAGCCGTCGGTACCAACGCCTACGCGTACTGGAACAGCGACAAGCTGGCGCTCAGGGCCATGCGGGCCCGGCCCGTCAGCGAGTTCGAGGCGCCACAGCTCTACCGCATGGTCCGCGAGCTCTCCACCGCCGCCCGCCAGCCCATGCCCAGGCTCTACATCTCCCCGACACAGGCACCCAACGCCTTCGCCACCGGCCGCAACCCGCGCAACGCCGCGGTCTGCTGCACCGAGGGCATCCTGCAGATCCTGGACGAGCGGGAGCTGCGCGGCGTCCTGGGACACGAGCTGAGCCATGTCTACAACCGGGACATCCTGATCTCGTCCGTCGCCGGAGCGCTCGCCTCCGTCGTCATGTTCCTGGTCAATTTCGCCTGGCTGATCCCGGTGGGCCGGTCCAACGACGACGAGGGCCCGGGAATCCTCGGGATGCTGCTGATCATGATCCTCGGCCCGGTCGCGGCCTCCGTCATCCAGCTGGCCGTCAGCCGCTCCCGGGAGTACGAGGCGGACGCCTCCGGCGCCCAGCTGACCGGCGACCCGCTGGCCCTGGCCAGCGCCCTGCGCAAGCTCGACGCGGGAACGAAACAGCTCCCGCTGCCCCCGGAGCCGAGGATCGAGACCGCGAGCCACATGATGATCGCGAACCCGTTCCGCCCCGGCCAGGGCATGTCCAAACTGTTCTCGACGCACCCGCCCATGGCGGAGCGCATCGCCCGGCTGGAGCAGATGGCGGGCCCCCGCCGCTGAAGCGGGCCTCGCCGGGACCCGTACGACGAGCGGCCCCGGACTCCTCGTCCGGGGCCGCTCGCGTCGTTCAGCGGGCGCCGAAGGCCTCGTCGCTCGGGACCACCTCGCGGCCCAGCGGCATCAGCGAGATCGGGATCATCTTCAGGTTCGCCCAGCCGAAGGGGATGCCGATGATCGACACGAACAGCGGGATGCTGGTGATCAGGTGCCCCAGTGCCAGCCACCACCCGGCGAAGACGAGCCAGATCACGTTCCCGACGAAGGACGGCGCCCCCGCGTCGGGCCGTTCCACCGTCGTCCGCCCGAACGGCCACAGCACGTAACCGGCGATCCTCAGGGACGCGATGCCGAACGGGATCGTCACGATCAGCACGAAGCAGATGATCGCGGCGACGAGGTAGCCGAGGGCCATCCAGAACCCGCAGAACACCACCCACAGGATGTTCAGGATCAGCTGTATGAGCTTCATGGTCACTCGCCTTCCGGGGGTGTTGCCCGTCGTCGCCCTGCATGGTCAGTATCGGCCCAGGTCACGGAGAGGAGTAACCGGAGCGGGCCCGTGGAGTGACCGCCCCGCCGGCCACGCCCGAGTGCCGGTGCCGTCATTCACCATGAACGCAGGAACGGCACCGAGCAGTTGCCCGCAGCCGCCGAGAAGACCGCCCGGCACGTGAGGAACACCTCCTCCGGGCCCCGGGGGCGCCGCGCGCGCAACCACGTCACGGGCAGGGGCGTCCTGGATTCCAGGAACGAGTGATGGGTAGGTTCGCACGCATGAGCATTATCGGATGGATCATTCTCGGACTGGTGGCCGGAGTCATCGCCAAGGTCCTGCTCCCGGGCCGCGACCCGGGCGGCCTGGTCGGCACCACCCTCATAGGGATCGTCGGCGCCTTTCTCGGCGGCTGGATATCGTCGCGCTTCCTGGACCGCCCCATTTCCAACGACTTCTTCGACATGGCCACTTGGGTCGCCGCCATCGGTGGTTCGCTGATCCTGCTGATCGCCTACCGGCTACTGTTCGGGAACTCCCGCGAACGCCACTGAGGCCCGTCGCCGAAGCCGCCCAGCCCGGTCTCGCGCAGGGTCAGATTGAGCCGGCCGCGGCTCATCCCCGACGCGGGACCGGCGGTCCCGGGACAGACCTTCGGCACGCCGTGGAACGCGAAACGTGACGGCCCGCCGAAGACGAACAGATCGCCGGAGGCCAATTCCACGTCCGTATAGGGCTTCCCGCGGTTCTCCGTGTTGCCGAAGCGGAAGACGCAGGTGTCGCCGATGCTGAGCGACACCACCGGAGCACCGGACCGCTCCTCCTTGTCCTGGTGCATGCCCATCCGCGCCGCCCCGTCGTAGAAATTGACGAGCGCGGTGTCCGGCGCGTACGCCCGTACCGGGCTCTCGTCCCCGTACGCCGCCGCCAGTGCCTCGCGCCCCAACGCCGCCAGCCAGCCGGGAAATTCGGCCACCCGCGCACCGTTCACGTCGTCGGCCGTGCGCGAATAGCGGTACGGCTGCCAGTGCCACCCCACACAGACCGTCTGCACGGACATCACCCCGCCGCCCGGCAGGACCGTGTGCCGCAGTGGCACGGGCCCGCGCGCCCATTCCCGGCAGGCCGCCACCAACTCCCGCTGCCGCTCCGGCGGCAGCCACTCGGGCACATGCACGGCCCCCGGCGCGACGACCGCGCGAGGCCTCGGGAAGAGCCCGGACATCTCAGCGCACCGCCAGGGCGCCTTCCAGCCCCAGGAGCCGCTCCTTGCGCTCCAGACCGCCCGCGTAACCCCGCAGCGCCCCGTCCGCGCCGATGACCCGGTGGCACGGACGCACGATCAGCAGCGGATTGCGCCCGATCGCCGTCCCCACGGCCCGTACCCCCGCCGCCGAGGTGCCGACGCGGTCGGCGATCTCGCCGTACGACACGGTCTCCCCGTACGGGACGGTGTCCAGGGCGGCCCACACCCGGCGCTGGAAGTCGGTGCCCACGCCGTCCGCGTACACGATGTCGAAGCGGGTCAGCCGTCCCGCGAAGTACTCCCGCAGCTGGGCGGCGATCCCCGCGAAGGCCTCCGGAGCGTGGACCCACCCGTCCTGGACGGCCGCGGCGCCCTTCTGGCCGGGCAGCGAGAGCGAGGCGAGCGCCGGTCCGCCGGTGGTCTCCTCGCCGACCAGCAGCAGTTCACCCAGCGGGCTGTCGACCGTTGCGTACATGGTCATGACTCGTCCCTTTCCTGCGTGTCACGCCGGATGCGACCCGATCGTCGCCCGACACGGACAAGTCTGCGTGCCTCGCGCCGACGTGACCGGCGGTTTTCGGACATCGCACCCCGGGTGCGGAGCGGTGCGTCCCGCTCCGCACACCGAAGGGGCGGGACCTACCGGTAGTTCACGAACTGCACGGCGAAGTCGAAGTCCTGGCCCTTCAGCAGCGCCTGCACGGCCTGCAGGTCGTCCCGGCTCTTCGAGCTGACCCGCAGCTCGTCGCCCTGGACCTGGGCCTTGACGCCCTTGGGGCCCTCGTCGCGAATGATCTTCGCCACCTTCTTGGCGTTCTCCTGGGAGATGCCCTCCTCGATGGTGGCGAAGATCTTGTACTCCTTGCCGGACAGCTGCGGCTCGCCCGCGTCCAGCGACTTCAGCGAGATGCCCCGCTTGATCAGCTTGGACTGGAAGATGTCGAGGATCGCCTTGACCCGCTCCTCGCCGTTCGCCTCCATCAGGATCTTCTCGCCGGACCAGGCGATCGAGGCGTTGGTGCCCTTGAAGTCGTAACGCTGCGAGATCTCCTTGGCGGCCTGGTTGAGGGCGTTGTCGACCTCCTGCCGCTCGACCTTCGAGACGATGTCGAAACTGGAGTCGGCCATGACGTGTGGCTCCTTGTATCGGGGATGCGGAAACGGGGGGTGCATACGGACGGCGGCAGGCCTGTCGGCCCCGCGACGCCGATCAAAGCCTAGCCACCCGCGCCCGATCGGGCCGCTGATCAATCCGGTGGCGAAGCACCCCTGGGCATCGGGTATCGTTTACGTCGTTGCCACGGAGCACCGCCGAAAAGCGGGTCTCACGGCAGCAAACCCCGGCGGTGTGCCCGAGTGGCCAAAGGGAGCAGACTGTAAATCTGCCGGCTCAGCCTACCCAGGTTCGAACCCTGGCGCCGCCACATGGTAAGGCCCCTGTCTCAGACAGGGGCCTTCTTTGTTTTCTGCTGCGAGGGGCCGTGAACATGGAATCCGTACTGGTCAGCGCCTGCCTGCAGGGTGTGCCCTGCCGCTTCGACGGACGCGGCAAGGACTCCGACGCGGTGACCGCGGCCATCGGCGACCGCCGCCCCGTGGCCTTCTGTCCCGAGGTCTCCGCCGGACTCCCCACCCCACGCCGCCCCGCCGAGATCACCGGCGGCGACGGCCATGACGTGCTGGACGGCCGCGCCCGCGTCGTCGACGACACCGGGCACGACGTGACGGCGGAGTTCGTGGACGGCGCGGAGCGGGCCCTGGAGGCCGCGCGCCGGACCGGCTGCACCGAGGCGCTGCTGATGGCGCGCAGCCCTTCCTGCGGACGCGGAACGGTCTACGACGGTACGTTCACGGGCGCGCTCCACGAGGGCGACGGCGTCACCGCCGCGCTGCTGGAGCGCCACGGCATCACCGTCCGCCCGGCGCCGGGCGCCTGACTCCGAGCGGCCCCGGCCCGGTCAGTTCCCCGCGACGTCCTTCACCGCGACCGACACCGGCACCTTCCCCGAGATCAGCTCCAGCGTCAGCCCCGCTGTCGCCGGGGTCTCCAGCAGCTCCAGCAGCGCCGCCGCCACGTCGTCGCGCGGCACCGGCCCCCGACCGGTCGACGCGGTCAGCAGGACTTCCCCCGTGCCCGCGTCGTTCGTCAGCATGCCGGGGCGCAGGATCGTCCAGTCGAGCGCGGACCTGGAGCGCACATACGCGTCCGCGGCGCCCTTGGCCCGCAGATACGCGTCGAAGACCTCGTCGCCCGGATGGTCGGGGTCGGCGCCCATCGACGAGACCACGACGTAGCGCCGTACACCCGCCCGTTCCGCCGCGTCCGCGAACAGCACCGCCGCCCCGCGGTCCACCGTCTCCTTGCGTGCCCGGCCGCTGTCCGGGCCCGCGCCGGCCGCGAACACCGCCGCGTCGGCGCCCCGCAGCACCTGCGCCACCTCCTCCACGGAGGCGGATTCGAGATCCAGGACCACCGGCTCGGCACCCGCCGCCCGGAGGTCCTCGCCCTGGTCCGGATTGCGGATGACGCCCACGGCTTCGTCCCCGCGCGCGGCGAGCAGCCGCTCCAGCCGCAGCGCGATCTGACCATGTCCACCTGCGATGACAATGCGCATGCTCACGACCGTACGCCGCGAGGGCCCACCGCGCTCAGGGCCCGCCGCACGGACCGGAATCCGGCCTTCCCTGGCGGGGCAGATCGAGGGCGACGACGGCCTCGGATTCGCAGTACTCGCGCACCGCGCTGGTCCGCGCCACCACCCGGCCGCGATGCACCACGATCCGGCTGTACGCGAGCGAGAGCACGCCCGGGAGCTGCTCCCCGCGCACGGCCAGCAGCTCGGCCGGGAAGCCCGCCTCGACCCTGATCCCGGGCAGCCCCGTCGCCGCCCTGGCGACCGAGGACACCGCCTCGTAGGCCTCCGTGGCGGGCAGCCCGTGCTGCGAGGCGAGCAGATAGGCGGCCTCCAGGGGGTCGCCGCGGCCCACGGGGTTCACGACGTCCCGCAGCGCACCGCTGCCCGCCGCGACCCGCACCCCCGCCGAGCGCAGCAGCCGTACGGGCGCGGTACCCCGGTCCTCCGCGCCGCAACAGCCGCCCTGCGGGAGGCAGATGACCGTCACCCCGGCCGCGGCCAGCTGGTCGGCGGCGCGGCCCGCGGCCTGCGGGGGAAGCCGGGAGAGGCCGGCGCACGGGCCGAGGGAGACGCCGGGCCGCAGCCCTCCGGCCATGGCGGCCAGCCGGCCGAGCCGGGCCGGATCGTCGCCGTCCGTGTGCAGGTCGACCGGGCAGCCCTGCTCGGCGGCGACCTCCAGGACGGCCTCCGCGTACCCCGCCGGGTCCGGATCGAGGTCCGGGCAGCCGCCGACCGCGTCGGCCCCCATCTTCACCGCGTCGCGCAGCATCGCCAGGTTGCCGGCGCCCGCGACGCCGGTGAGCAGCCGGGGCACGGCGACCGTGCTCAGATCGGCCAGACCGTGCAGCGAGCGGCGCGCCTGGAGCACGGCTTCGAGCGAGGCGAGGCCCTGGACGTCCCCGATCCGCACGTGCGAGCGCAGCGCCGTGGCGCCGTGCCCGAGCTGCAGCAGGGCGGCCTCGGTGGCGCGGCGGCGGATGTCCTCCGGGCGGTGCGACACCGGTCCGGGGTCGTCGGGCCCGGTGCCGCCGGCGGTGAGCGCGGTGTCGCTGTGGGCGTGGGGGTCGGCGGGGGCGGGGAGCAGCAGATAGCCGCGCAGGTCCAGCCGCGGACCGGGTGCGGCCAGGCTGCCCGCGGTGCCGACGGCCTCGATGCGGCCGCCGCCGAGCCGTACGTCCACGACGCGGCCGTCGGCGAGACGGGCGTCGCAGAGCACCAGGCCGGTCCCGGCCGGGTCGGCGCTGTCGGGGCTGCTGGTCGGTCCGGCCGCGTCCGCGGCGTGGTCGTCCGGCTGCCACGGCTGGCTGTCGGGCATCGCGCTCCAGGGAAGGGGGGCAAGATCACGCAGAGTGAGTCGAGCCTAGGGGCGTGTTCGGCCGGGTTCGAGGAGGAGCGAAATAGTCGTACCGGTGTGGCCCTGGGGGTGCGTGGGGCGGGGACGCACGACCGTGGCGGCGGTGCCCCGCGGGAGGGCCGAGGCGCTGCTCAGGCGGCCGACGGGCGGTCCCGGGGGCCCTCGGCCGGGGGATCGGCGGGGTGCCGATCAAGGCCGGTGGACGGGGCTCCGAAACGGATTTGGGCGATCGGCGAGAGACCGTGTAATGTCTTCATCGCTCGCCCCAATAGCTCAGTCGGTAGAGCGTCTCCATGGTAAGGAGAAGGTCTGCGGTTCGATTCCGCATTGGGGCTCTGGTGATCGGGAAACCCCGCTTCGGCGGGGGGACTCATTCATCAAAGCGGTGTAGCTCAGTCGGTAGAGCAAGCGGCTCATAATCGCTGTGTCACCGGTTCAAGTCCGGTCACCGCTACTTACGGTAGCCGATTGTGGGGTCGGTCCTTCGATCGGCTACTCTTTTTTGCGTTCATCCGTCCATCCGTCCGTCCAAGGAGCACTCACGTGGCTGCCACCGACGTCCGCCCGAAGATCACGCTGGCCTGCGTGGAGTGCAAGGAGCGGAACTACATCACCAAGAAGAACCGGCGCAACAACCCGGACCGTCTTGAGATGAAGAAGCACTGCCCGCGCTGCAACTCGCACACCGCGCACCGCGAAACGCGCTGAATCAGGCTCGTACACGAGGCCGTCCCCTTTGGGGGGCGGCCTCGTGTCGTTGTATGAAGGCTGTTCTTCGGCCTGTTCATCTTTCATCAGGAGGTAGCGAGCCCATGGCGCTCGACCAGTCCTTCGTCGGACGGACCTATCCGCCCACCCCGCCGTACGAGGTCGGCCGGGAGAAGATCCGCGAGTTCGCCGAGGCGGTGGGCGACCCGAATCCGGTGTACGTCGATCCCGAGGCCGCCAAGGCGTTCGGCCACAGCGATGTGATCGCGCCGCCGACCTTTGTCTTCTCGATCACCTTCAAGGCCGCCGGGCAGGTGGTGCAGGATCCGCAGCTGGGCCTGGACTACAGCCGGGTGGTGCACGGCGACCAGAAGTTCGTCTATGTGCGGCCCGTCCGGGCGGGGGACCGGCTGACGGTCACCTCGACGATCGAGGGCATCAAGTCCTTGGCGGGCAACGACATCCTGGACGTCCGCGGCGAGGTCCACGACGAGTCCGGTGAGCACGTGGTGACCGCGTGGACGAAGCTGGTGGCGCGCGCCGCCGAGGAGGCGTGATGACGGCGAAGGTCGCATACGAGTCGGTCGAGGTCGGTACGGAGCTGCCGGCGCAGTCCTTCCCGGTGACCCGGGCGACGCTGGTGCAGTACGCGGGTGCCTCCGGTGACTTCAACCCGATCCACTGGAACGAGAAGTTCGCCCGCGAGGTCGGGCTGCCGGATGTGATCGCGCACGGCATGTTCACCATGGCCGAGGCGATCCGGGTGGTCACCGACTGGGTCGGTGACCCGGGTGCGGTCGTCGAGTACGGGGTGCGGTTCACCAAGCCGGTCGTCGTGCCGAACGACGACGAGGGCGCCCTGATCGAGGTCAGCGCCAAGGTCGCCGCCCTGCTGGACGACAAGCAGGTGCGGGTGGACCTCACGGCCATGAGCGAGGGCAAGAAGGTGCTGGGCATGTCCCGCGCCGTGGTGCGGCTCGGCTGAGGCCGTACCGCGCGGGAGGGACGAGGGGCACGGTCCATCGGGCCGTGCCCCTCATCCGTGCCCGCGGGCCGGTTGACCAAGTTAGTGATTGACTACTAACTTACCCGCATGGCAAGGATGAGTGCGGAAGAGCGGCGAGAGAGTGTCATCCGTGCGGCGATCGCCGAGTTCTCCCGCGGCGGGTACGGCGGCACCTCCACCGAGGTGATCGCCAGGCGCGTCGGTGTCTCGCAGCCCTATCTCTTCCGGCTCTTCCCCAATAAGCAGGCGATGTTCCTCGCGGCCGTCGAGCGGTGTTTCGCGGACACCCGGAAGGTCTTCGCCGAGGCCGCGGAGGGGCTTGAGGGCCATGCGGCGGTGAAGGCGATGGCCGTCGCGTACCAGCGGCTCATCGTCGACGACCCCGACAAGATCCAGATGCAGATGCAGACCTACGCGGCGGTCGCGAGCGCCGACGCCTCCGGGGAGCGGGAGCTGGGTGACGCGGTGCGCGCCGCCTGGCTGGGGCTGTGGGACGACGTCCACCTCGCCCTGGGTGCCGACTCCAAGGAGACGACGACGTTCCTCGCGTACGGGATGCTCGTCAACACGCTGGCCTCGCTCGGCTTCCCGTCCGGGCACCGGGTCTGGTCGGGGTTCTACGACGAAGCCAGGCCGATCGCCTGAACAGTGCGACCCGGGTTCCGCCCGGTTTTCTGCCCAAAGAAGTTAGTCATTGATAACTAACCCCCAGGGGGAGCAGTGAACCAGCACACAGCAGGCCGCTCGGGAGCGGTCTGGGCCCTCGTCATCACCGGCGTCGCCGGATTCATGGCGGCCCTCGACAACCTCGTCGTCACCACCGCCCTGCCGTCCATCCGCAAGAGCCTCGGCGGCGAGCTGCCCGAGCTGGAATGGACGGTGAACGCCTACACCCTCACCTTCGCCGTCCTGCTGATGCTCGGAGCGGCCCTCGGCGACAGATTCGGCCGCCGCCGGCTCTTCCTCGCCGGGCTCACCGTCTTCACCGGCGCCTCCGCCGCGGCCGCCCTCTCGTCCGGGATCAACGAGCTCATCGCCTTCCGGGCGGTCCAGGGCGTGGGTGCCGCGATCATGATGCCGCTGACACTCACCCTGCTCACGGCCGCAGTGCCGCCCGCCCGCCGCGGCGCCGCGCTCGGCATCTTCAGCGCCGTCACCGGGCTGGCCGTGGCCAGTGGGCCCCTGATCGGCGGCAGCCTCACCGAGCACCTGTCCTGGCAGTGGATCTTCTGGCTGAACGTCCCGGTCGGCGTGGCCCTGCTGCCGCTGGCCCGGCTGCGCCTGACCGAGTCGTACGCGCCGGGCGCACGGCTCGACATCCCCGGCACGCTCCTGGTCAGCGGCGGACTGTTCGGCATCGTCTACGGCCTGGTCAACGCCAACTCCGACGGCTGGACCAGCCCCACCGTCCTCGGCGCGCTGATCGCGGGCGGAGCGCTCGTGGCCGGCTTCATCCACCACGGCTTCCGCGCGAAGCGCCCCATGCTGCCGATGCGGCTCTTCCGCGACCGCGCGTTCTTCGGGATCAACATGGCGAGCATGCTGATGTTCCTGGGCATGTTCGGCTCGATCTTCCTGCTCAGCCAGTACTTCCAGGGCGTGCTGGGCTACTCGCCCACCGAGGCGGGCCTGCGGATGCTGCCCTGGACCGGAATGCCCATGCTGGTCGCGCCCGTCGCGGGGATACTCTCCGACCGGTTCGGCGGCCGCCCGGTGGTCGTGGCCGGGCTCGCGCTCCAGGCGGCCGGCCTCGCGTACTTCGCGATGATCATCGCGCCCGACGCCTCGTACGCCTCGCAGCTGCCCGGCCTGATCGTCGGCGGGGTCGGCATGGCCCTGTACTTCGCACCCGCCGCCAGCCTCGTGATGTCCAGCGTCCGGCCCGAGGAGCAGGGCATCGCCTCCGGCGCCAACAACGCCCTGCGCGAGGTCGGCGGGGCCCTCGGGGTCGCCGTGCTCGCCACGGTCTTCTCCTCGCGGGGCGGTTACGGCTCCGCGCGCGCCTTCACGGACGGGACCGTTCCGGCGGTCTGGATCGGCGCCTCGGCGGTGGCGCTGGCCGCCGTCGTCGCCCTGCTGATCCCGCGCCGCCGCAGTACTCCGGCCCCGGAGTCCGCGACGGCCGGGAAGCCGGTCCCCGTCGCCGCGTGAGCCGCGGTTCACCCCTGCGGTCCGTGCCCCGCCCGAGCGGTGGGGGCACGGACCGTACCCTTGTCCCCGTGCAGGAACTCCATGACGCCCCCCTCGCCCCCCTGACCACCTTCCGGCTGGGCGGCCCCGCCTCCCGCCTCCTCACGGCGACCACCGACGCCGAGGTGATCGAAGCCGTGCGCGAGGCCGACGGGAGCGGCACCCCGCTCCTCGTCATCGGCGGCGGCAGCAATCTGGTCATCGGCGACAAGGGCTTCGACGGCACCGCCCTGCGCATCGCGACCGAGGGCTTCGCGCTGAACGGCACGACGCTGGAGCTCGCCGCCGGCGAGATCTGGACGGACGCCGTGGCCCGTACGGTCGAAGCCGGCCTCGCGGGCATCGAGTGCCTGGCCGGAATCCCGGGCTCCGCGGGTGCGACACCGATCCAGAACGTCGGCGCGTACGGCCAGGAGGTCTCCTCCACCATCACGGAGGTCGTCGCCTACGACCGGCACACCGAGGAAACGGTCACCATCCCGAACGCCGACTGCGCGTTCTCGTACCGGCACAGTCGCTTCAAGGCCGAACCCGACCGTTTCGTGGTGCTGCGTGTCCGCTTCGAGCTGGAGGACGCGGGCGGTCTCTCCGCGCCGCTGCGGTACGCCGAGACGGCTCGCACCATGGGCGTCGAGCAGGGCGAGCGGGTGCCCGCCGCGTCCGCCCGCGAAACGGTGCTCGCGCTCCGCGCCGGCAAGGGCATGGTGCTGGACCCGGAGGACCACGACTCCTGGTCGGCGGGCTCCTTCTTCACCAACCCGATCCTGGAGGAGGCGGAGTACGAGGCGTTCCTCGCCCGCGCCCAGGACCGGCTCGGCCCCGGGACGACGCCCCCCGCCTTCCCCGCGGACGGGGGACGCGTCAAGACCTCGGCGGCCTGGCTCATCGACAAGGCCGGTTTCACCAAGGGGTACGGCACCGGACCGGCCCGTATCTCCACCAAGCACACCCTCGCCCTCACCAACCGCGGCGAGGCGACCACCGAGGACCTCCTCGCCCTCGCCCGCGAGGTCGTCGCCGGAGTCCGCGAGGCCTTCGGCGTCACGCTCGTCAACGAACCGGTGACGGTCGGCGTCAGCCTGTAGGGCCCATCGGTACGCCGCTCAGTACGCCACGCCCACGCCCTGCTTCACCGACGCCGGGTCGTCGACCAGCGCCAGCATCGCGTGCGCCACATCGGCGCGCGAGATGCTCCGGCCGCTGCGCGGAGTGCTGCCGACCACCGTGCGGTACGTCCCCGTCAGCGGCCCGTTCGTGAGCTTCGGCGGCCGTACGGACGTCCAGTCCGCCGTGGACCGGGCCAGCGCGGCCTCCATCCGTGTCAGGTCCGCGTAGACCTCCTTGAGGATCGCCCCGATCGCCTTGCGGGCCAGCCGGTCCGGCAACGGGTCGTCGGCCGGACGGGGGCCGACCGGGGCCGCGCTGACCACCAGCAGCCGCCGCACCCCCTCGGCCTCCATCGCCGCCAGCACCGCCCCGGTGAGCCGCTCGGCGACCCCGTCCGCCTTCCGGCCGCGCGAGCCGAGTGCGGAGAGCACCGCATCGCGGCCCGCGACCGCCTCGCGCAGCGCTTCCGGATCGTCCACGCGCGCGACCGTGTGGACCTGCACGTCGGAGAGCGGGACGGGCAGCCGCGCCGGGTCGCGGACCACCGCCGTCACCTGGTGGCCCGCCGCCAGCGCCTGGCGGACGATCTCCTGACCGACGCCGCCCGTCGCGCCGAACACCGTGATCCTCATTGCGCACCCTCCCAGGGTGAGTAAGTATTCACTCACCCATAGAGTGAGTGGATACTCACTACCTCGTCAAGCTTCGCTGGAGTGCACATGGAGCAGAAGCCGGCCCGCGTCCGCATCATCGACGCCGCCCATCAGCTGATGCTCACCATCGGCCTGGCCCGCGCCACCACCAAGGAGATCGCCAGAGCCGCGGGCTGCTCGGAGGCCGCGCTCTACAAGCACTTCGCGAGCAAGGAAGAGCTGTTCGTGGTCGTGCTCAAGGAACGGCTGCCCAGGATCAACCCGCTGCTGGAACGGCTCGTAGCGTCCCCGGGGGCGGGGGAGCGCACCGTCGAGCGGAACCTCACCGAGATCGCCCGCCAGGCCGCGCTCTTCTACGAGCAGAGCTTCCCGATCGCCGCCTCGCTGTACGCCGAACCCAGGCTCAAGGAACGCCACCACGAGGCGATGAGGGAGCTCGGCACCGGCCCGCACATGCCCATCCGGGGCCTGGACGCCTATCTGCGCTCCGAGCAGGCGGCCGGCCGGGTGCGCTCCGACGCGGACACCTACGCGGCCGCGTCGCTGCTGCTCGGGGCCTGCGCGCAACGGGCGTTCGCCTACGAGGCCACGGCCGACGGGACGCCCCCGCAGCCCCTCGACGAGTTCGCCGCGTCCCTGGCGAGGACGCTGATGCGGGGTGTCGGCGCGTAACCGCTCGCCTTCTAGTCCGCGGGCTTCGCCAGCCAGTCGTCGACGCCCGCCAGCAGCTCCGCCCGGACCGGGGCGGGCGCGGCCGAGCCCCGTACCGACTGCCGGGCCAGCTCCGCGAGCTCCTCGTCCGTGAACGCGTGATGGCGCCGCACGAGGTCGTACTGCGCGGCCAGCCGGGAACCGAAGAGCAGCGGATCGTCCGCGCCCAGCGCCATCGGCACCCCGGCCTCGAACAGCTTGCGCAGGGGTACGTCGGCGGGCTTCTCGTAGACGCCCAGCGCCACGTTCGACGACGGGCAGACCTCGCAGGTCACCCGGCGCTCCGCCAGCCTGCGCAGCAGCCGCGGGTCCTCGGCGGCCCGTACCCCGTGTCCGATCCGGGCCGCGTCGAGATCGTCCAGACAGTCCCGCACGCTGGCGGGGCCGGACAGCTCACCGCCGTGCGGCGCCGCCAGCAGCCCGCCCTCGCGGGCGATGGCGAAGGCCCGGTCGAAGTCCCGGGCCATCCCGCGCCGCTCGTCGTTGGAGAGCCCGAATCCGACCACGCCCCGGTCCGCGTACCGCACCGCGAGCCGGGCGAGCGTCCGGGCGTCCAGCGGATGCTTCATCCGGTTCGCCGCGATCACCACCCGGATCGGCAGCCCGGTCCCGCGCGAGGCGCTGTCCACCGCGTCCAGGATGATCTCGATCGCCGGGATCAGCCCACCGAGCAGCGGGGCGTACGAGGTGGGGTCGACCTGGATCTCCAGCCAGCCGGAGCCGTCCGCGACGTCCTCCTGGGCCGCCTCGCGCACCAGCCGCTGAATGTCCTCGGGCGCCCTGAGGCAGGACCGGGCGATGTCGTAGAGCCGCTGGAAGCGGAACCATCCGCGCTCGTCCGTGGCCCGCAGCTTGGGCGGTTCGCCGCCGGTCAGGGCGTCGGGCAGGTGCACGCCGTACTTGTCGGCGAGTTCGAGCAGGGTCGTCGGCCGCATCGACCCGGTGAAATGCAGGTGCAGGTGGGCCTTGGGCAACAGCCGTACATCACGCTCCATCCCAAGATCCTGCCGCACACGTGGGGTCGAGCGGTAGCCGCTTTCCCCATCGGGTTGACGCCCGAACGCAGAAGCGACCCCCGGCCGGGCGCCGGGGGTCGCTTCTGCTGAATCCAGTACCTGTCAGGCCTTGGCCTCGCCCAGCAGCTTCTGGATCCGCGAGACGCCCTCGACGAGATCCTCGTCGCCCAGCGCGTACGAGAGGCGGAGGTAGCCCGGCGTGCCGAAGGCCTCGCCCGGCACGACCGCGACCTCGGCCTCGTCCAGGATCAGCGCCGCCAGCTCGACGGAGGTGGCCGGGCGCTTGCCGCGGATCTCCTTGCCGAGCAGCTCCTTCACCGAGGGGTACGCGTAGAACGCGCCCTCGGGCTCCGGGCACAGCACCCCGTCGATCTCGTTGAGCATCCGGACGATGGTCTGCCGGCGCCGGTCGAAGGCGGTACGCATCTCGGCGACCGCGTCCAGGTTCCCGGAGACGGCGGCCAGCGCGGCGACCTGGGCCACGTTGGAGACGTTGGACGTGGCGTGCGACTGGAGGTTGGTCGCGGCCTTGACGACGTCCTTCGGGCCGACGATCCAGCCCACCCGCCAGCCGGTCATCGCGTATGTCTTGGCGACGCCGTTGACCACGATGCACTTGTCGCGCAGCTCGGGCACGATCGCGGGCAGCGAGGTGAACTTCGCGTCGCCGTAGACCAGGTGCTCGTAGATCTCGTCGGTCAGCACCCACAGGCCGTGCTCGACGGCCCAGCGGCCGATCGCCTCGGCGTCGGCCTCGCTGTAGACGGCACCGGTGGGGTTCGACGGCGAGACGAACAGGACGACCTTCGTGCGCTCGGTGCGCGCCGCCTCCAGCTGCTCCACCGAGACCCGGTAGCCGGTGGTCTCGTCCGCCACGACCTCCACCGGGACACCGCCGGCCAGCCGGATCGACTCGGGGTAGGTGGTCCAGTACGGGGCGGGGACGATGACCTCGTCGCCCGGGTCGAGGATCGCGGCGAACGCCTCGTAGATGGCCTGCTTGCCGCCGTTGGTCACCAGGATCTGCGAGGCGTCGACCTCGTAGCCGGAGTCGCGCAGCGTCTTCTCCGCAATGGCGGCCTTGAGCTCCGGAAGGCCTCCCGCCGGGGTGTAGCGGTGGTACTTCGGGTTGCGGCAGGCCTCGATCGCGGCGTCGACGATGTAGCCGGGGGTCGGGAAGTCGGGCTCACCGGCACCGAAGCCGATCACCGGACGGCCGGCGGCCTTGAGGGCCTTGGCCTTGGCGTCGACGGCGAGAGTGGCGGATTCGGAGATCGCACCGATGCGGGCGGAGACCCGGCGCTCGGAGGGGGAAGTTGCAGCGCTCATGGCCCCCATGGTCCCAGACCGGAATCCCTGTCGGCGCAGGGGTTTCAGGGACCGGACACGACTCGGACAGCATGCGGACAACATGCGACCAGGAGCGGTCGGGAGCTATCTGTTCGACGCCGGGCCGCTGAACACGTACACTCACCTGTCGTTGGCCTTCACCAGCCGCACCGTTCCTGCACCGGAACCATCCGGGAAGATGCGGTAGGTTGGTGGAAACCACAAAGGGTCGTAGCTCAATTGGTAGAGCACTGGTCTCCAAAACCAGCGGTTGGGGGTTCAAGTCCCTCCGGCCCTGCTACACACTCCTTCGCCAGGATGTGTGCGCATGTACGTACTTCTATGCACCGCCGTGCGGCTCCACCGGGCGCGGCACGGCCATGACCCGGAATCAGGTGAGAAGCGTGACGGACGCCGTGGGCTCCATCGACATGCCTGATGCCGAGGATGAAGTACCCGAGTCGAAGAAGAAGACCCGGAAGGGCGGCAAGCGCGGAAAGAAGGGCCCTCTGGGCCGCCTCGCGCTGTTCTACCGCCAGATCGTCGCCGAGTTGCGCAAGGTCGTCTGGCCGACTCGTAGTCAGCTGACGACGTACACCAGCGTGGTGATTGTCTTCGTCGTCGTCATGATCGGTCTGGTTACCGTGATTGACTTCGGATTCCAGCGGGTCATCAAGTACGTCTTCGGCTGATCCCGCGGAGGGCGCCTCATGGGCGCCCCTTTCGCATGTTCCACCCATTTGTGATCCAGGAAGAAGCAGCCACCGTGTCTGACCCGAACCTGAACGACGCCGTCGAGCCGACGGCGGGCGCCTTCGAGTCCGCCGAGGACGAGCTCGACATCGTCGAGGCGGCGGACGCCGAGGAGCCGGACCAGGCCGAAGCTGCCGACGCCGCCGCTGGTGAGCCCGCCGAGCAGGCCGCCGTGAACGTCGAGGACGAGGACGAGGAAGAGGCCGCGGAGGCCGACGCCGAATCCGAGAGCGACGAGGACGACGAGGAGGAGGCCGAGTCGGCCGCCCCCGTCGACGCCGTCACCGCCCTGCGCGACGAGCTGCGTGGCCTTCCCGGCGAGTGGTACGTCATCCACACGTACGCCGGCTACGAGAAGCGCGTGAAGGCCAACCTGGAGCAGCGCGCCGTCTCGCTCAACGTCGAGGACTTCATCTACCAGGCCGAAGTGCCCGAGGAAGAGATCGTCCAGATCAAGAACGGCGAGCGCAAGAACGTCCGCCAGAACAAGCTCCCGGGCTACGTCCTGGTGCGCATGGACCTGACGAACGAGTCCTGGGGTGTCGTCCGCAACACTCCCGGTGTCACCGGCTTCGTGGGCAACGCCTACGACCCGTACCCGCTGACCCTGGACGAGATCGTCAAGATGCTCGCCCCGGAGGCCGAGGAGAAGGCCGCCCGCGAGGCCGCCGAGGCCGAGGGCAAGCCGGCTCCGGCCCGCAAGGTCGAGGTCCAGGTGCTCGACTTCGAGGTCGGCGACTCGGTCACCGTCACCGACGGCCCGTTCGCGACGCTGCAGGCGACGATCAACGAGATCAACGCCGACTCGAAGAAGGTCAAGGGCCTCGTCGAGATCTTCGGCCGCGAGACCCCGGTCGAGCTCAGCTTCGACCAGATCCAGAAGAACTAGCGGCTTCCGCCAGTTCCTGGACACATGCCTACCGAGCAGGTCAGACCGGCTGAGAAGCCCGTCTGACCTGCTCGGTTTTTGGTCGCGCAGCTATACCCGTTATCGTTGTGCGGTATGCCTCCATCCGGATGATCGGACGGCGGCGAAACACTCTCACTAGGACCCGGAGAGAGCAATGCCTCCCAAGAAGAAGAAGGTCACGGGGCTTATCAAGCTCCAGATCAACGCCGGCGCGGCCAACCCGGCCCCGCCGGTCGGCCCCGCGCTCGGCCAGCACGGCGTCAACATCATGGAATTCTGCAAGGCCTACAACGCCGCGACCGAGTCGCAGCGTGGCATGGTCGTGCCGGTGGAGATCACGGTCTACGAGGACCGTTCCTTCACCTTCGTCACCAAGACTCCGCCGGCCGCGAAGCTGATCCTCAAGGCCGCGGGCGTGGAGAAGGGCTCCGGCGAGCCGCACAAGACCAAGGTCGCCAAGCTGACGGCTGCCCAGGTCCGTGAGATCGCCACGACGAAGCTCCCCGACCTGAACGCCAACGACCTCGACGCCGCGTCGAAGATCATCGCTGGCACCGCCCGTTCCATGGGCATCACGGTCGAAGGCTGATTCAGCCCCTCACATCCCCAGTGGTAGGGCCAAGCGCTGGCCCGCACCACGACTCCACACCCTGAAACCAACAGGAGTAGAAGTGAAGCGCAGCAAGAACCTCCGCGCTGCGGACGCCAAGGTCGACCGGTCGCGCAACTACGCGCCGCTCGAGGCCGTCCGTCTCGCCAAGGACACCGCCTCCACCAAGTTCGACGGCACCGTCGAGGTCGCGTTCTGCCTGGGTGTCGACCCGCGCAAGGCCGACCAGATGGTCCGTGGCACCGTGAACCTCCCGCACGGCACCGGCAAGACCGCCCGGGTCCTGGTCTTCGCGACCGGTGACCGTGCTGCGGCCGCGGAAGCCGCGGGCGCCGACATCGTCGGCGCCGACGAGCTCATCGACGAGGTGGCGAAGGGCCGTCTGGACTTCGACGCCGTCGTCGCCACCCCGGACCTCATGGGCAAGGTCGGCCGCCTCGGCCGGGTGCTCGGTCCGCGTGGTCTGATGCCGAACCCGAAGACCGGCACCGTCACCCCCGATGTCGTGAAGGCTGTCAACGACATCAAGGGCGGCAAGATCGAGTTCCGCGTCGACAAGCACTCGAACCTGCACTTCATCATCGGCAAGGTCTCGTTCGACGACACCAAGCTGGTGGAGAACTACGCAGCGGCGCTGGAGGAGATCCTCCGTCTGAAGCCGTCCGCCGCCAAGGGCCGCTACATCAAGAAGGCCACCCTGGCCACCACGATGGGCCCCGGCATCCCGCTGGACGCCAACCGCACCCGTAACCTCCTCGTCGAGGAGGACCCGGCCGCCGTCTGAGCCCTCGCGCTCGGCAGTACGCCGCGTCACGTGTGACATTGACGGGCCCCGCAACCTTTCGAGGTGCGGGGCCCGTCCTTGTATCCGTATTGCCGGAGGCTGTGTCGGACCTGTGCGTTAGCGTGAGGCCCCGACAGAGCCGAACGAGGGGTGGAAGCTGACATGAGGACCAGTACCGTGCGACGCGTGTGTCTGTCGGTGGCAGCGGCAGCGGCGCTGACGTCGGTCGCGGCCTGCAGCGGATCGGACAGCGGCACGAGCGACAACAAGGGCAGCGGCGTCGTGAAGACCGACGCGATCGCCGCGCTGCTCGACGTGCAGAAGAAGACCGGTGGGGAGAGCTCGGCGAAGGTCGAGGGCACCACCCAGATGGGCACCACCATGTCCATGGAGCAGACCGGCGTCATCGACTGGGCCGACGGCCTCACCGGCGCCATGGAGATCACGTACACCGGCGGCAGCATGGCGGACGCCATGAAGCAGTCCGGCGGCACCGGCACGATGCAGGCCCGCTACTTCAAGGACGGCTACGTCGTCAACATGGGCGACGGCTTCGCGAAGCAGACCGGCGGCAAGCACTGGATCAGCTACGGCTACGCCGACCTGGCCAAGCTGGCGGGCGCCTCCGGCGAGGCGATGAAGCAGCAGATGCAGAACACCACGCCGGACCAGGGCGTGAAGTCGCTGCTGGCCTCCGGTGACGTGAAGAAGGTCGGCAAGGAGGACGTCCGGGGCGTCTCCACCACGCACTACTCCGGCACCGTCGACGTCGCCGCCCTGACCGCGAAGAACTCCCAGCTCGACGCCGACCAGCTGGAGCAGCTGAAGAAGCAGCTGAGCGACGCCGGCATCACCACGGAGACGGTCGACCTCTGGGTCGACGACAACGACCTGCTGGTCAAGAAGACCGAGCGCGGCCAGATGAAGACCGGCGAGCTCAACTCCACGGTGTTCTACAGCGACTACGGTACGAAGGTCTCGGTCGAGCAGCCCCCGGCCTCCGACACGGTCGACTTCGCCGAGCTCCTGAAGCAGCAGCAGGGAACGGGTGCGGGCACGTCCTGACCCTCCCCGGCCGCCCGGAGCGGGACGGATTTGCTCGGCGCGACCACGGTCGCGTACTCTCCTACAGAAGCCAAAGACCGCTGGTCGTTGCTGCGCTCTCGCAAGAGGGAACAGTGACCGAAGGATCCGTTGAGTACGGGCGACCTGCGCAGGTGACTGTGGAAAGCTCCCGGACTTCGTTCGGTCGAGCTACGCCCTGGCGCCCGCGCCGGGGCGTTTCGTCTTTCCCGGCCCCTTCTGAGCGGTCCTCATCACCCGGAAGGAGGCCGACGCTCATGGCAAGGCCCGACAAGGCTGCCGCGGTAGCCGAGCTGACGGACCAGTTCCGCAGCTCGAACGCCGCCGTGCTGACCGAGTACCGGGGTCTCACCGTGGCGCAGCTCAAGACGCTGCGTCGTTCGCTCGGTGAGAACGCCCAGTACGCCGTGGTGAAGAACACGCTGACCAAGATTGCGGCCAACGAGGCCGGGATCACTTCGCTGGACGACCAGTTCACTGGTCCGACGGCGGTTGCCTTCATCACCGGTGACCCGGTGGAGTCGGCGAAGGGTCTTCGTGACTTCGCCAAGGAGAACCCCAACCTCATCATCAAGGGCGGTGTCCTTGATGGTAAGGCGCTGACCGCGGATGAGATCAAGAAGCTCGCGGACCTCGAGTCCCGCGAGGTTCTGCTCGCCAAGCTGGCGGGCGCCATGAAGGGCAAGCAGACTCAGGCTGCTCAGGTCTTCCAGGCGCTCCCGTCGAAGTTCGTCCGCACCGCGGAGGCGCTTCGTGCCAAGCAGGCCGAGCAGGGCGGTGCCGAGTAATTCGGCTCGCGCAATGATCGTCGCTCACTAGGGCGACGGTCGCAGCGGGCCGAACGTACGCCCGCCGACATGTACATCCGGCACCTGCCGAATTAGTGGAAGGACGCCATCATGGCGAAGCTGTCCCAGGACGACCTGCTCGCGCAGTTCGAAGAGATGACCCTCATCGAGCTCTCCGAGTTCGTGAAGGCCTTCGAGGAGAAGTTCGACGTCACCGCCGCTGCGGCCGTCGCCGTCGCCGGCCCGGCCGGCCCGGGTGCCGTTGCCGAGGCCGTCGAGGAGCAGGACGAGTTCGACGTCATCCTCACCGGCGCCGGCGAGAAGAAGATCCAGGTCATCAAGGTCGTGCGTGAGCTGACCTCGCTGGGTCTGAAGGAGGCCAAGGACCTCGTCGACGGCACCCCGAAGCCGGTCCTCGAGAAGGTCGCCAAGGAGGCCGCCGAGAAGGCTGCCGAGTCCCTCAAGGCCGCCGGCGCTTCCGTCGAGGTCAAGTGACTCAGGGAGTCCGCTGACTCCTTCTGACGCCTCCTGCCGTACGGCACGGACGTCATCACACGAAGGGCGATCACCCATCCGGGTGGTCGCCCTTCGGCGTACCCGAGGCGGCTGCCTTGCTCTTCCGGTGGCGACGAGTATGGTGATCATCGCCGTTGCCTCTCCGGGACGGCCGACCGGCGCCGGGTGGCGGTCGGGTGAGGACCTCGGGGCTCTGCCCCCGCAGGGGGGCCTTGACGAACCGCACGCGGCGCGCAATTCTCAGGACGCGTCGTCACATCGATCCGAATCCGAGGCATGGATCGAGTGAGAAGCGGGCAGTAAAGAAGAGCGCACCACGCGCGAGGGCTAGCCATAGGTGTTGAGAACAGCTGTTGAGAGCAACGTGGGTCTCTGAGAACCCCGACTGGACATCAGTGTGCCGTTTGGCTACACTGACCCTTTGCGCTGCCTGTTAGCTGCCCCCTGCCCGTCACCAGGGGCATGCCCTCGCTTCAGCATCGATGACTGATCGTCTCTGACCTGGCCTTTTCGGTCGAATCAGGAATTGACTGTCACCGTGTCCGGCTTGGGACCGGTACGCGCGTAGTGAGTCCGAGCCCTCGGAAGGACCCCCTCTTGGCCGCCTCGCGCAACGCCTCGACCGCGAATACGAACAACGGTGCCAGCACCGCCCCGCTGCGCATCTCCTTTGCAAAGATCAAGGAGCCCCTCGAGGTTCCGAACCTCCTCGCGCTGCAGACCGAGAGCTTTGACTGGCTCCTCGGCAATGCCGCATGGAAGGCTCGCGTCGAGGCTGCTCTGGACAGCGGACAGAACGTCCCGACCAAGTCCGGCCTGGAAGAGATCTTCGAGGAGATCTCGCCGATCGAGGACTTCTCCGGGTCGATGTCGCTGACTTTCCGCGACCACCGCTTCGAGCCCCCGAAGAACTCGATCGACGAGTGCAAGGAGCGCGACTTCACGTTCGCCGCCCCGCTCTTCGTCACCGCTGAGTTCACCAACAACGAGACCGGCGAGATCAAGTCCCAGACGGTCTTCATGGGCGACTTCCCGCTCATGACCAACAAGGGCACCTTCGTCATCAACGGCACCGAGCGTGTCGTCGTGTCGCAGCTGGTCCGCTCGCCGGGTGTCTACTTCGACTCCTCCATCGACAAGACGTCCGACAAGGACATCTTCTCCGCCAAGATCATCCCGTCCCGGGGTGCCTGGCTGGAGATGGAGATCGACAAGCGCGACATGGTCGGTGTCCGCATCGACCGCAAGCGCAAGCAGTCCGTCACCGTTCTCCTGAAGGCTCTCGGCTGGACGACCGAGCAGATCCTGGAGGAGTTCGGCGAGTACGAGTCGATGCGCGCCACCCTGGAGAAGGACCACACCCAGGGCCAGGACGACGCGCTGCTCGATATCTACCGCAAGCTGCGTCCGGGCGAGCCGCCCACCCGTGAGGCCGCTCAGACGCTGCTCGAGAACCTCTACTTCAACCCGAAGCGCTACGACCTCGCGAAGGTCGGCCGCTACAAGGTGAACAAGAAGCTCGGCGCCGACGAGCCGCTCGACGCCGGTGTGCTCACCAGCGACGACGTCATCGCGACGATCAAGTACCTGGTCAAGCTGCACGCCGGTGAGACCGAGACGGTCGGCGAGTCCGGCCGCTCGATCATGGTCGAGACCGATGACATCGACCACTTCGGCAACCGTCGTATCCGTAACGTCGGCGAGCTGATCCAGAACCAGGTCCGTACGGGTCTCGCCCGTATGGAGCGCGTCGTGCGCGAGCGCATGACCACCCAGGACGTCGAGGCGATCACGCCGCAGACCCTGATCAACATCCGGCCGGTCGTCGCCTCCATCAAGGAGTTCTTCGGCACCAGCCAGCTGTCCCAGTTCATGGACCAGAACAACCCGCTGTCGGGCCTGACGCACAAGCGTCGTCTCAACGCCCTCGGCCCGGGTGGTCTCTCCCGTGAGCGGGCCGGCTTCGAAGTCCGTGACGTGCACCCGTCGCACTACGGCCGCATGTGCCCGATCGAGACGCCCGAAGGCCCGAACATCGGTCTGATCGGCTCGCTGGCCTCCTACGGCCGGATCAACGCGTTCGGCTTCATCGAGACGCCGTACCGCAAGGTCGTCGACGGCCAGGTCACCGACGAGGTCGACTACCTGACCGCCGACGAGGAGGACCGCTTCGTCATCGCGCAGGCCAACGCGCCGCTCAGCGACGAGCTCCGCTTCGTCGAGAACCGCGTGCTGGTCCGCCGCCGTGGCGGCGAGGTCGACTACGTGCCCGGCACGGACGTCGACTACATGGACGTCTCGCCGCGCCAGATGGTGTCCGTCGCGACCGCGATGATCCCCTTCCTGGAGCACGACGACGCCAACCGTGCCCTCATGGGCGCGAACATGATGCGTCAGGCGGTGCCGCTGATTAAGTCGGAGGCCCCGCTCGTCGGCACCGGCATGGAGTACCGCTGCGCCACCGACGCCGGCGACGTGCTCAAGGCCGAGAAGGACGGTGTGGTCCAGGAGGTCTCCGCGGACTACATCACCGTCACCAACGACGACGGCACGTACACCACGTACCGCATCGCCAAGTTCATGCGCTCCAACCAGGGCACCTCGGTCAACCAGAAGGTTGTCGTCTCCGAGGGCGACCGGGTCGTCGCCGACCAGGTCCTCGCCGACGGTCCGGCCACCGAGAACGGTGAGATGGCCCTCGGCAAGAACCTGCTCGTGGCGTTCATGCCGTGGGAGGGTCACAACTACGAGGACGCGATCATCCTGTCGCAGCGCCTCGTGCAGGACGACGTCCTCTCCTCGATCCACATCGAGGAGCACGAGGTCGACGCCCGTGACACCAAGCTCGGCCCGGAGGAGATCACCCGGGACATCCCGAACGTCTCCGAGGAGGTCCTCGCCGACCTCGACGAGCGCGGCATCATCCGTATCGGTGCCGAGGTCGTCGCCGGTGACATCCTCGTCGGCAAGGTCACGCCCAAGGGTGAGACCGAGCTGACCCCCGAGGAGCGCCTGCTCCGCGCGATCTTCGGTGAGAAGGCGCGCGAGGTGCGCGACACCTCGCTGAAGGTGCCGCACGGTGAGATCGGCAAGGTCATCGGCGTCCGCGTCTTCGACCGCGAAGAGGGCGACGAGCTGCCGCCGGGCGTGAACCAGCTGGTCCGCGTCTACGTCGCGCAGAAGCGCAAGATCACCGACGGTGACAAGCTCGCCGGCCGTCACGGCAACAAGGGCGTCATCTCGAAGATCCTGCCGATCGAGGACATGCCGTTCCTGGAGGACGGCACCCCGGTCGACATCATCCTCAACCCGCTGGGTGTCCCGTCCCGAATGAACCCGGGACAGGTCCTGGAGATCCACCTCGGCTGGCTCGCCAGCCGCGGCTGGGACGTCTCCGGTCTCGGTGACGAGTGGGCCAAGCGCCTGCAGGCCATCGGCGCCGACCAGGTCGCCCCCGGCACCAACGTCGCCACCCCCGTCTTCGACGGTGCGCGCGAGGACGAGATCTCCGGTCTCTTCGAGGCCACGATCCCGAACCGCGACGGCGACCGCCTGGTGCAGCCCTCCGGCAAGGCCAAGCTGTTCGACGGCCGCTCCGGCGAGCCGTTCCCGGACCCGGTCTCGGTCGGCTACATGTACATCCTCAAGCTGCACCACCTCGTCGACGACAAGCTGCACGCTCGTTCGACGGGTCCGTACTCCATGATCACCCAGCAGCCGCTGGGTGGTAAGGCACAGTTCGGTGGTCAGCGATTCGGTGAGATGGAGGTGTGGGCCCTTGAGGCATACGGCGCCGCATACGCCCTCCAGGAGCTCCTGACGATCAAGTCCGACGACGTGACCGGCCGTGTGAAGGTCTACGAGGCCATCGTCAAGGGCGAGAACATCCCCGAGCCGGGCATCCCTGAGTCCTTCAAGGTGCTCATCAAGGAAATGCAGTCGCTCTGCCTCAACGTGGAGGTGCTGTCCTCGGACGGCATGTCCATCGAGATGCGCGACACCGACGAGGACGTCTTCCGCGCGGCGGAGGAGCTCGGTATCGACCTGTCCCGGCGCGAGCCGAGCAGCGTCGAAGAGGTCTGACGGGTTGGCCGGCCGGATCCCCGTGATCCGGCCGGCTCTCCCCGGACCCGTTCAGACCATTGCTGAAGTGCCCCGATTTCTCGCCTGACGCGAGGGGGCTCGAACCCCCGAAAGAGGGATTGACGACAAGTGCTCGACGTCAACTTCTTCGACGAGCTGCGGATCGGCCTTGCCACCGCGGACGACATCCGGACCTGGTCCCACGGCGAAGTGAAGAAGCCGGAGACCATCAACTACCGCACGCTCAAGCCCGAAAAGGACGGACTCTTCTGCGAGAAGATCTTCGGTCCGACCCGGGACTGGGAGTGCTACTGCGGCAAGTACAAGCGTGTCCGCTTCAAGGGCATCATCTGTGAGCGCTGTGGCGTCGAGGTCACGCGCGCCAAGGTGCGCCGTGAGCGCATGGGCCACATCGAGCTTGCCGCTCCCGTCACCCACATCTGGTACTTCAAGGGCGTCCCGTCGCGTCTGGGCTACCTCCTCGACCTCGCGCCGAAGGACCTCGAGAAGGTCATCTACTTCGCCGCGTACATGATCACGTTCGTGGACGAGGAGCGCCGTACGCGCGACCTGCCCTCGCTGGAGGCGCACGTCTCCGTCGAGCGTCAGCAGATCGAGAACCGTCGCGACGCCGACCTGGAAGCCCGCGCCAAGAAGCTCGAGACCGACCTGGCCGAGCTGGAGGCCGAGGGCGCCAAGGCCGACGTGCGCCGCAAGGTGCGCGAAGGTGCCGAGCGCGAGATGAAGCAGCTGCGCGACCGTGCGCAGCGCGAGATCGACCGCCTCGACGAGGTGTGGAGCCGCTTCAAGAACCTCAAGGTCCAGGACCTGGAGGGCGACGAGCTGCTCTACCGCGAGCTGCGTGACCGCTTCGGCACGTACTTCGACGGCTGCATGGGCGCCGCCGCGCTGCAGAAGCGCCTGGAGTCCTTCGACCTCGACGAGGAGGCCGAGCGCCTCCGCGAGATCATCCGTACCGGCAAGGGCCAGAAGAAGACCCGTGCGCTCAAGCGCCTCAAGGTCGTCTCCGCGTTCCTGCAGACCAGCAACAAGCCCAAGGGCATGGTGCTGGACTGCGTGCCGGTCATCCCGCCGGACCTGCGTCCGATGGTGCAGCTGGACGGTGGCCGCTTCGCGACCTCCGACCTGAACGACCTGTACCGCCGTGTGATCAACCGCAACAACCGCCTCAAGCGTCTCCTTGACCTCGGTGCCCCCGAGATCATCGTGAACAACGAGAAGCGGATGCTGCAGGAGGCCGTCGACGCGCTGTTCGACAACGGCCGCCGCGGTCGCCCGGTCACCGGTCCCGGCAACCGCCCGCTCAAGTCCCTCAGCGACATGCTGAAGGGCAAGCAGGGTCGATTCCGTCAGAACCTTCTCGGCAAGCGTGTGGACTACTCCGCGCGTTCCGTGATCGTCGTCGGCCCGCAGCTCAAGCTGCACCAGTGCGGTCTGCCGAAGGCCATGGCGCTGGAGCTCTTCAAGCCGTTCGTGATGAAGCGCCTGGTCGACCTGAACCACGCGCAGAACATCAAGTCGGCCAAGCGCATGGTCGAGCGCGGCCGCACCGTGGTGTACGACGTCCTCGAAGAGGTCATCGCCGAGCACCCGGTGCTGCTGAACCGTGCGCCGACCCTGCACCGCCTCGGCATCCAGGCCTTCGAGCCGCAGCTGGTCGAGGGCAAGGCCATCCAGATCCACCCGCTCGTCTGCACCGCGTTCAACGCGGACTTCGACGGTGACCAGATGGCCGTGCACCTGCCGCTCTCCGCGGAGGCGCAGGCCGAGGCCCGCATCCTGATGCTGTCCTCGAACAACATCCTGAAGCCGGCCGACGGTCGTCCCGTCACCATGCCGACCCAGGACATGGTGCTGGGCCTGTTCTTCCTCACCACGGACGAGGAGGAGCGCAAGGTCGTCGGCCAGGGCCGTTCCTTCGGCTCCACGGCCGAGGCGATCATGGCCTTCGACGCCCGCGAGCTGTCGCTCCAGGCGAAGGTCGACATCCGCTTCCCGGTGGGCACCATCCCGCCGCGTGGCTGGGTGCCGCCGGTCGCCGAGGAGGGCGAGCAGGAGTACCAGCAGGGCGACACGTTCCGGCTGCGTACGTCCCTGGGCCGCGCGCTCTTCAACGAGCTGCTGCCCGAGGACTACCCGTTCGTCGACTACTCGGTCGGCAAGAAGCAGCTCTCCGAGATCGTCAACGACCTCGCCGAGCGCTACCCCAAGGTCATCGTGGCGGCGACGCTCGACAACCTGAAGGCGGCGGGCTTCCACTGGGCGACCCGTTCCGGTGTCACCGTGGCCATCTCCGACGTCGTGGTCCCCGAGGCCAAGAAGGCGATCGTCGCGGGCTACGAGGCGCAGGACGAGAAGGTCCAGAAGCAGTACGAGCGCGGTCTGATCACCAAGGACGAGCGCACGCAGGAACTCATCGCGATCTGGACCAAGGCGACCAACGAGGTTGCCGAGGCGATGAACGCGAACTTCCCCAAGACGAACCCCATCTTCATGATGGTTGACTCGGGTGCCCGAGGAAACATGATGCAGATGCGTCAGATCGCCGGTATGCGTGGTCTGGTGTCCAACGCCAAGAACGAGACGATCCCGCGTCCCATCAAGGCGTCCTTCCGTGAGGGCCTCACCGTTCTGGAGTACTTCATCTCCACGCACGGTGCCCGTAAGGGTCTGGCGGACACCGCCCTGCGTACCGCCGACTCGGGTTACCTGACCCGTCGTCTGGTGGACGTCTCGCAGGACGTGATCATCCGCGAGGAGGACTGCGGCACCGACCGCGGCCTCAAGCTGAAGATCGCCGTCAAGGGTGCGGACGGTGTGCTCCGCAAGACGGAGGACGTCGAGACCTCGGTCTACGCCCGCATGCTCGCCGAGGACGTCGTCGTCGACGGCAAGGTCATCGCGCCTGCCAACGTCGACCTCGGTGACGTCCTGATCGACGCCCTGGTGGGCGCCGGCGTCGAGGAGGTCAAGACCCGTTCGGTCCTGACCTGTGAGTCCGCGGTCGGCACCTGTGCCTTCTGCTACGGACGCTCGCTCGCCACCGGCAAGCTGGTCGACATCGGTGAGGCGGTCGGCATCATCGCCGCCCAGTCCATCGGTGAGCCCGGTACCCAGCTGACGATGCGTACCTTCCACACCGGTGGTGTGGCCGGTGACGACATCACCCAGGGTCTGCCCCGAGTCGTCGAGCTCTTCGAAGCCCGTACGCCCAAGGGTGTCGCCCCGATCTCGGAGTCCGCCGGCCGGGTCCGGATCGAGGAGACCGAGAAGACCAAGAAGATCGTGGTCACGCCGGACGACGGCAGCGACGAGATCCCCTTCCCGATCTCGAAGCGCGCCCGTCTGCTCGTCGGCGAGGGCGACCACGTCGAGGTGGGCCAGAAGCTCACCGTGGGTGCCACCAACCCGCACGACGTGCTGCGCATCCTCGGCCAGCGCGCGGTCCAGGTCCACCTGGTCGGCGAGGTCCAGAAGGTCTACAACTCGCAGGGCGTGTCGATCCACGACAAGCACATCGAGATCATCATCCGGCAGATGCTGCGCCGCGTGACGATCATCGAGTCCGGCGACGCGGAGCTGCTGCCGGGCGAGCTCGTCGAGCGCTCGAAGTTCGAGACCGAGAACCGTCGTGTGGTCACCGAGGGCGGTCACCCCGCCTCCGGCCGTCCGCAGCTGATGGGTATCACCAAGGCCTCGCTGGCGACGGAGTCCTGGCTGTCGGCCGCCTCCTTCCAGGAGACGACCCGAGTCCTGACGGATGCGGCGATCAACGCCAAGTCCGACAGCCTCATCGGCCTCAAGGAGAACGTCATCATCGGTAAGCTCATCCCGGCCGGTACGGGTCTGTCCCGCTACCGCAACATCCGGGTCGAGCCGACCGAGGAGGCCAAGGCCGCGATGTACTCGGCCGTCGGCTACGACGACATCGACTACTCGCCGTTCGGCACGGGCTCCGGCCAGGCCGTTCCGCTGGAGGACTACGACTACGGTCCGTACAACCAGTAGGCGAGTCGTTCGACCGACCGGAGGGCGGTCACCCCGTTTCGTACGGGGTGGCCGCCCTCCGGCGTGTTTCGCGTCACTGCCGTGAGATGGTCCGTGGCCGGCCGACGGGGAGGCCCGGAGCCCGTCCCCGGACGGGCTCCGGGCCTCTGTGAGGGGCCGTACGGGCCCGTGCGGGGTGCGGAGGCTACGGGTACGGGTCGGGAGAAGCCGGACACTCGTCACGGCGTGTCGCGGTGGACCGCATTTGTTTTGACCGGAGTCGACGAGGTAGGTACGCTCAGACCTTGTGCCTGGGGTGTGCCTGGGCTCGTGTGCGTGTCCTCAACCGCACGGCGAGTCCGTCAGTGGTCACCGCAATCTGCGCTCCCTTCTGCCTTGCGGCAGAAGCCTGCAGTATTCGACACACCCGACCGCGTGGGTCGGTGACGTTCCAGGTTAGTTTCACGAACGGCACACAGAAACCGGAGAAGTAGTGCCTACGATCCAGCAGCTGGTCCGGAAGGGCCGGCAGGACAAGGTCGAGAAGAACAAGACGCCCGCGCTCGAGGGTTCGCCCCAGCGCCGCGGCGTCTGCACGCGTGTGTTCACGACCACCCCGAAGAAGCCGAACTCGGCACTCCGTAAGGTCGCGCGTGTGCGTCTGACCTCCGGTATCGAGGTCACGGCCTACATCCCGGGTGAGGGACACAACCTGCAGGAGCACTCCATCGTGCTCGTGCGTGGTGGCCGTGTGAAGGACCTGCCGGGTGTTCGTTACAAGATCATCCGCGGCTCGCTCGACACCCAGGGTGTCAAGAACCGCAAGCAGGCCCGCAGCCGCTACGGCGCCAAGAAGGAGAAGTAAGAATGCCTCGTAAGGGCCCCGCCCCGAAGCGCCCGGTCATCATCGACCCGGTCTACAACTCTCCTCTTGTCACCTCGCTGATCAACAAGATCCTGCTGGACGGCAAGCGTTCCACCGCCGAGCGGATCGTGTACGGCGCCATGGAGGGCCTCCGCGAGAAGACCGGCAACGACCCGGTCATCACGCTGAAGCGCGCGCTTGAGAACGTCAAGCCCTCGCTCGAGGTCAAGTCCCGCCGTGTCGGTGGCGCCACCTACCAGGTGCCGATCGAGGTCAAGCCCGGTCGCGCCTCCACCCTCGCGCTGCGCTGGCTCGTGGGTTACTCCCGCGCCCGCCGCGAGAAGACCATGACCGAGCGCCTCATGAACGAGCTGCTCGACGCCTCCAACGGTCTTGGCGCTGCCGTCAAGAAGCGCGAGGACACCCACAAGATGGCCGAGTCCAACAAGGCCTTCGCGCACTACCGCTGGTAGTCGCTACCCACATCGAGACCGAGAGAAGATTGAGCCTTATGGCCACCACTTCGCTTGACCTGGCCAAGGTCCGCAACATCGGGATCATGGCCCACATCGACGCGGGCAAGACGACCACCACTGAGCGGATCCTCTTCTACACCGGCGTTTCGTACAAGATCGGTGAAGTCCACGACGGCGCTGCCACGATGGACTGGATGGAGCAGGAGCAGGAGCGCGGCATCACGATCACGTCCGCCGCGACGACCTGCCACTGGCCGCTCAATGATGTTGACCACACCATCAACATCATCGACACCCCGGGTCACGTCGACTTCACCGTCGAGGTGGAGCGTTCGCTCCGCGTCCTCGACGGTGCCGTCACCGTGTTCGACGGTGTCGCCGGCGTCGAGCCGCAGTCCGAGACCGTCTGGCGTCAGGCGGACCGCTACGGCGTGCCGCGCATCTGCTTCGTCAACAAGCTCGACCGCACCGGTGCCGACTTCTTCCGCTGCGTCCAGATGATCACGGACCGCCTCGGCGCGACCCCGATCGTCATGCAGCTCCCGATCGGTGCCGAGGCCGACTTCACGGGTGTCGTCGACCTCGTGACGATGAAGGCGTTCGTCTACCCCGTGGAAGCCACCAAGGGCGAGGCGTACGACATCGTCGACATCCCCGCGAACCTCGCGGAGAAGGCCGAGGAGTACCGCGGCAAGCTCCTCGAAGCCGCCGCGGAGAACGACGAGGCGCTCATGGAGCTCTACCTGGAGGGCGAAGAGCCTTCCGTGGAGCAGCTCTACGAGGGCATCCGTCGCATCACCATCAACTCCGGCAAGGGCGGCGAGACGACCGTCACCCCGGTGTTCTGCGGCACCGCGTTCAAGAACAAGGGCGTTCAGCCCCTGCTCGACGCCGTTGTGCGCTACCTGCCCTCGCCCCTGGACGTCGAGGCCATCGAGGGCCAGGACGTCAAGGACCCCGAGGTCGTCGTCAAGCGCAAGCCGTCCGACGACGAGCCGCTCGCGGCGCTGGCGTTCAAGATCATGAGCGACCCGCACCTCGGCAAGCTCACCTTCGTCCGGGTCTACTCGGGCCGCCTGGAGTCCGGCACCTCGGTGCTGAACTCCGTCAAGGGCAAGAAGGAGCGCATCGGCAAGATCTACCGCATGCACGCGAACAAGCGTGAGGAGATCGAGTCGGTGGGCGCCGGCGACATCATCGCCGTCATGGGCCTGAAGCAGACCACCACCGGTGAGACGCTCTGTGACGACAAGGCGCCGGTGATCCTGGAGTCCATGGACTTCCCGGCACCGGTCATCCAGGTCGCCATCGAGCCCAAGTCCAAGGGCGACCAGGAGAAGCTGGGTGTCGCCATCCAGCGCCTCTCCGAAGAGGACCCGTCCTTCCAGGTGCACTCCGACGAGGAGACCGGCCAGACCATCATCGGTGGTATGGGCGAGCTGCACCTCGAAGTGCTCGTCGACCGCATGAAGCGCGAGTTCCGCGTCGAGGCGAACGTCGGCAAGCCGCAGGTCGCGTACCGCGAGACGATCCGCAAGGCCGTCGAGCGCGTCGACTACACCCACAAGAAGCAGACCGGTGGTACCGGTCAGTTCGCCAAGGTGCAGATCGCGATCGAGCCCATCGAGGGCGGCGAGGCCTCGTACGAGTTCGTCAACAAGGTCACCGGTGGCCGCATCCCCAGGGAGTACATCCCCTCGGTGGACGCGGGTGCTCAGGAAGCCATGCAGTTCGGCATCCTGGCCGGCTACGAGATGACCGGCGTCCGCGTCATTCTTCTCGACGGTGGCTACCACGAGGTCGACTCCTCCGAGCTGGCCTTCAAGATCGCCGGTTCGCAGGCCTTCAAGGAGGCCGCGCGGAAGGCGTCCCCGGTTCTCCTCGAGCCGATGATGGCCGTCGAGGTCACCACGCCCGAGGACTACATGGGCGATGTCATCGGCGACATCAACTCCCGCCGTGGCCAGATCCAGGCCATGGAGGAGCGCAGCGGCGCTCGCGTCGTGAAGGGCCTCGTGCCCCTCTCGGAGATGTTCGGCTACGTCGGAGACCTCCGCAGCAAGACCTCGGGTCGCGCAAGCTACTCGATGCAGTTCGACTCCTACGCCGAGGTTCCGCGGAACGTCGCCGAGGAGATCATCGCGAAGGCCAAGGGCGAGTAACTCTCCCGAGCTCACGCTTTAGGCTTGTCACCGGAGCCTGGTGGGGCATTCCTCGCAGAGCGAGAGCAATGCGTTGAATGCCCCCGGGCCCGGCATCCCAGCAAAGATCACCTGGCGCCGATGAAGCAAGGCGTACAGAACCACTCCACAGGAGGACCCAGTGGCGAAGGCGAAGTTCGAGCGGACTAAGCCGCACGTCAACATCGGCACCATCGGTCACATCGACCACGGTAAGACGACCCTCACGGCCGCCATTACCAAGGTGCTGCACGACGCGTACCCGGACCTGAACGAGGCCTCGGCCTTCGACCAGATCGACAAGGCTCCCGAGGAGCGCCAGCGCGGTATCACGATCTCGATCGCGCACGTCGAGTACCAGACGGAGTCGCGTCACTACGCGCACGTCGACTGCCCGGGTCACGCGGACTACATCAAGAACATGATCACGGGTGCCGCGCAGATGGACGGCGCCATCCTCGTGGTCGCCGCCACCGACGGCCCGATGCCGCAGACCAAGGAGCACGTGCTCCTGGCCCGCCAGGTCGGCGTTCCGTACATCGTCGTCGCCCTGAACAAGGCCGACATGGTGGACGACGAGGAGATCCTGGAGCTCGTCGAGCTCGAGGTCCGTGAGCTCCTCTCCGAGTACGAGTTCCCGGGCGACGACCTGCCGGTCGTCAAGGTCTCGGCGCTCAAGGCGCTCGAGGGCGACAAGGAGTGGGGCCAGACCGTCCTCGACCTGATGAAGGCCGTCGACGAGAACATCCCGCAGCCCGAGCGTGACGTCGACAAGCCGTTCCTGATGCCGATCGAGGACGTCTTCACGATCACCGGTCGTGGCACCGTCGTCACCGGTCGTATCGAGCGCGGTATCCTGAAGGTCAACGAGACCGTCGACATCGTCGGTATCAAGCAGGAGAAGACCACCACCACGGTCACCGGCATCGAGATGTTCCGCAAGCTGCTCGACGAGGGCCAGGCCGGTGAGAACGTCGGTCTGCTCCTCCGTGGCATCAAGCGCGAGGACGTCGAGCGCGGCCAGGTCATCATCAAGCCCGGTTCGGTCACGCCGCACACCGAGTTCGAGGCCCAGGCCTACATCCTGTCGAAGGACGAGGGTGGCCGTCACACCCCGTTCTTCAACAACTACCGCCCGCAGTTCTACTTCCGTACCACGGACGTGACGGGCGTTGTGACCCTTCCCGAGGGCACCGAGATGGTCATGCCGGGCGACAACACCGTCATGAGCGTCTCGCTGATCCAGCCCGTCGCCATGGAAGAGGGCCTGAAGTTCGCCATCCGTGAGGGTGGCCGGACCGTGGGCGCCGGCCAGGTCACCAAGATCGTCAAGTAATTACCTGACTGTCTGACCTGGTTGCTCCGCACAGAGCACCGAGAAGGGCCCCGGCCCGCCGCGTGAGCGGTGGACCGGGGCCCTTCTTCATGTCCCGGGCGGGATGCTCCGGGCGGGCTCTCGCTCAGGGGCGCCAGAGCCAGGGCAGGGCGTCGGGCCCCAGGGCCACCGCCGTCGGCCGCCCGTCCCTGCCGACGTGCAGGGACGGTCCGTCCAGCGCCACCGGCCCGCGCTCGCGTACGGAGATCCCCCGGGCGGTACGGAGCTGGATCAGGCCCTTCTCGGTGCGGCCGAGCAGCACCGGGGCGCCCGGCGACCCGGCGGCGGCCACCGGACCGTACCCGTCGAAGCCCGTCCGGTCCGGGATCCGGCGGCCGTAGCCGTCGATGCCGGTCTCGTCCGCCGTCTCCCCCGTCCGCAGGGTCGTCAGCGCGGCCTTCGCCGCCGCGCGGTAGAACAGATCGATGCTGCCGTCCGCCCCCGGCAGCGCGGCCGGGCCGTCCCCGGGCACCGGCATCCCGCTGATCTGGGTGCGCGCGGTGACCGGGTCGCCGGGCGCGTCCTGCGTCCAGTGGTGCACCGCGAACCGGCCCGCCGCGAAGACGTGGACGCACCCCTCGGCGTCCACCACGGCGCTCAGCCCGTCCTGGATCTCGCCGCCGCCCGTGTCCTGCCACCCGCTCCACCGGCCGTCCGTGTCCCGTACCCGGGTACTGACGCCCTTCTCCGCGTTCCGTACGAAGAGATGCACCCGCCCGTCGGGCGCGGCGACCGCGACCGGGATGCCGATCCGGCGCCCGCCGTCGTGGTCGTGCACCGGGTTGCCGAGCCCCTCCCAGGCACGGAAGGAGCCGCTGGGGGAGCGCTGCTCCAGCAGGACGATCTCGCGCTGGTTGTCCGCGCCGTGCCCGCCGAGCGCGGCGAAGCGAAGCCCGAAGAGCAACTGCCGCCCGTCCGGCAGGGTCGCGCAGCCCAGGACCGACGCGAGCGGGCCGCCGCCGAGGTCGTCCGGGGAGTCCCACGTCCCGCTGCCCGGCGCGCTCTCGCGCCAGCGCACCGCCCGCAGCCCCAGCACCCCGTACGCGACGAGCCGGCCGTCCGGATCGGTGGTGACGGTCGGGCGGGAGCCCGGGTAGCGGTAGTGGGTGGACCGTACCCAGCCCTTCCGGTTGGTCAGCGGCCGGTTGCCGCCGACGCCGTAGTCACCGCAGCCCGCGGAGTTGCCGCAGCGCCAGTCGGCCGACCCTCCGTACGCCACCAGGAGCGACGCCTTCTCCGCCAGCACCGCGGGCGGCAGATTCTTGGGCCAGTGCCGGTTGTAGTAGCCGCGGAACGCGGTGGTGGCGAAGCGCGGCACCCCGTCGCCGCTGCGGGTGGACATCGCCACCCAGCGGATCAGCGCCGTCCAGGTGAACTGCGCGGTCGCGGTGTGGTCGGGATGGTCGGAGTAGCCCTTCTGCTCGCTGTCCCGACGCCGGACGGGCTCACTGCTGTGCTGGATGTCGGGGTCCGGGTCCATGGTGTGCACGATGCTGGGCCGGTACCGGTCGAACAGCCCGACCAGGACGTCGATCAGCCCGTCGTACGTGTACGAGCCCGCCTGTTGCAGCGGCGAGTTGTCGGCGACGACGGTGGGCAGGACGAGGCGCCGGTCCTGCCAGAGGCTGGGCAGCCCGAGACGTCCGTACGTGGTGTGCATGGCGGTGTTGATGAAGATCAGCTCGACCTTGCGGCCGTCGTGGCCGAGGCGGTTGATCTCGGCCCGGTGGTTGCCGTTCAGGGTGATGACGGACTTCTGCCATTCCGTGAACCGGCCGAGTCCGAGCAGGGTCGCGTACGCCTGGCGGAGCCCCTGGTGACGGGAGGAGGAGTAGGCGGCCTTGTCGGGCGTGGGCAGGGGCCGGCCGGGCATGCGGTTGACGCCGGTGGCCTCGCCGCCGGTCAGATAGACGCAGACCAGCGGCGTCCCGCCGTGGAAGGCCTGCTGGGTGTCCGGGTTCATGAAGTACAGGTCGTCGTCGGGGTGGGCGAGGATCTGCATCATCAGGGCCGGGTGCGAGGTGCTGATCGGCAGTCCGGGCGTCGGGTCCGCGGCGGGGTCGCGGCGGCGGGGCGGCGAGGGCGCCGTGCAGGCGGTGAGGGCCGCCAGGCCGGTCGCACCGGCCGCCGTCAGCAGCGTGCGCCGCGGCACCCCGGGGCGGGATGCGCGCAGGGCGGGTCGATCCGTCACACCGTGGCTCCGTCCACTCCCCACGCGGCGGCGGGCGGCCGTGCGGCCCTGTGCCGCGTACCGAATCCATGCAGGTCGCGGCCAGGGCGAGCCGCTGCTGCGGGGGGATAGACGGAGATTCCCGGGGGCGGGTTGCCTGGATATCCGATGATGTGACCCGGGCGGCTCAAATCACGGGTGTACGCACCATGAACACATCGACCGGGTCCTGCCGCTCCTCGGTGAACCCGTGCCGTTCGTACAGCGCGCGGGCGGCGCTGCCCTGGAGCACATCCAGCCGTACGACCGCGCCCTCCTCGTCGGCCCGCGCGAGCAGCGACCGGAGCACCGCGGTGCCCGTGCCGCGCCCGTGGAGTGCGGGGGAGAGGTAGAAGTTCTCCAGCCGCAGTCCGTTGTCGACCGGGCGCAGGGTGACGCATCCGGCGAGCTCGCCGTCCACGACCACGACCGAGGTGTGCTCCGGTGCGTAGCCGTCCCGCAGCCGCTGTCGCACGCGGTGCTCGTCGTAACGCCCGAGCCGCTCCAGGTCGGGGCGCATCACGACGGCCCTGAGTTCGGCCAGCGCCTCGACGTCCTCGGGCAGGGCGGGGCGCAGGGTCCAGGTCGGGGTGGTGCTCGTTGTCATGGACGGATTCTCTCCGATCTTCGTCACCGCAGCTCGGGTGCCTCCCCGCGGTCCGCCCGGCGCAGTCCCGCCTCCGGGATGCCGCGCAGCAGCTCCGCGCCGATCTCCGCGAGCCGGGCACCGTCGGGCGGGGTGCGGCCCAGGCCGATGGCGTACTGGACGTGAGAGGTGTCGGCACCGTACGGACGGGGCCAGGCGTGCGCGTCCGGGGAGCCCGCTTCCGCGAGCGCGGCGAGCAGGGCCGGCAGCCGGCCACGGAAGCGCCCCTCGTCCGCGCCGGGCCGCACGGAGACGATCGCCCAGGCGGCGTGGCGCCGACGCAGCGGCGGCGGGGTGCGGAGCAGGGTGTGCGGTACGGGGCCGGAGTCGTCGGCGGACTCCAGGATCTCCCAGGCGCGGAAGAGTTCCTCGGTCAGGAGGTCGCGGCCGGCGGGGGAGACCTGCGTGGTGCAGGAGCGGACCGGGTGGGTCGGGGTCAGCACGGTGAGGGGATGTGTGCCGGTGCCGTCGGTGCCGACCGGGTGGTCCCAGTTCCAGGCGGCCCAGGTCGCGAAGAAGTGTCTGAGCAGGGGGAGCGGTGGCCGCTCGCCCGCCTCGTGGGCGGTACGGGCCGCGAGTACGGACCAGGCGAGGCCGGGCAGTCCGCCGCACGGGGCGGAGTCCAGACCGCGCGCCCGCGCCCAGGCCTTCACCTCGCGGGCGAGCCGGGTGAACGCCGCCCGGTGCGGGTCCGCCGCACCGAGCACGGCGTCCGCGTCGCTCACCGCGCTGAGCGCCGTGGCCGCCGCCTCGCCCAGCTCGGCGCGCCGGGCCACCGCCTCGGCCGGGGGGAGGGCGCCCGTCGCCACGGTCACCAGGTCCACCTTCAGCCCGCCGAGGGCGAAGCGCAGGCCCGGTACGCGGGCACCGGTCACCTCGCGCAGCCCCTCGGCGTCCGGCAGGGCCGCGGCCAGCCGCTCCCGTACCGCCGGCGGATCCACGGTGCCGGGCAGCGCCGCGACCAGGTCCAGGTCCGCGCCGGGCAGCGCGCAGCCCGTCCGCCGCGAGCCGGCCAGGTGGACGGCACCTCCGGGCAGGGCTGCGGCCACCCGGCGCACCGCGTCGGCGGCGAACGCCTCCTCCGCCGCGTCCGTACTGAGCTCCTCGGCCGCGTCGGCGGTCAGCTCGACCCGTACTCCGAAGTGGTCCGAGACGTACAGCCCGTCCGGCGCCGGGACATCGCCCAGCAGCACCGCCGAGACGGGCCGCAGCCGCTCCGAGCGGACCAGGACCCGGTCCAGCCGGGACGCCCGCCCGGACAGGGAGGAGACGGCGGCCAGCGGGTTGACCGACGGGTCGAAGGTGGGCGTCCGGTCGTCCGGGCCGTGCACCCGGTTCCAGGCGTCCGCCATCGCCAGCCGGTCCTGCGGGGTGTCCCCGCCGTCGTTGAAGTCGCCTAGCAGCGTCACATCACCCTGGACTGCCGCCAACCCCGTTGCCAGGTCGGTCAGTTCGGCGTCACGCCGGCCGGCACCGTTCGCCGAGTGGTCGCTGCTGAGATGGGTCGCGGCGACCGTGACCGGCCCTTCCGCGGTCTCCACGACGACGGCGGCGACCGCCTTGTGCGGGCCGAGGACATGCAGACCCGCTTCGCGCACCGGGACCCTGCTGAGCAGCAGCAGCCCGCAGTCGGCGACGTCCCGGCCGGCCGGATCGGCCCAGAGGGTGTAGCCGTCGCGAACCCAGGGCGCCACCAACAGCAGGGCGAGCAGGGCGGGTTCGGCCTCCTGGAGGGCGATGACATCGGCGTCCGCGCCACGCAGGGCGTCGAGCAGCAGCGGCCGGCGCCGGGCGGTGTCGATGCGGTCGCTGTCGTAGCGGTCCCAGAGGGTGTTCCAGGTCAGCAGTGTCAGGGGGCCGGGGGCCGGCGCGGGTGGCGGTGCGTCCTCGGGCACCGGCGTCCAGGCGGCCTGCGACGCGGAGTACGCGTGCGGGGTGCGGGAGACGAAGTACGGGGAGGGCAGCCGGCGCGGTGCGCGCACCCGCCCGGCCTCCGTCGCGTCGATCCGGTCCACGCCCGAGGACCGGTCCCACACCACCTCGCCGTCCGCCTCGAAGAACAGCACCCGGTGCCAGGGGATCTCCCCGCCCGGTGCGAAGCGGGGCAGCGGCACCCGCTTGGGCACCGTCCCGCGCTGCGCCACGCCCAGCACGAAGCGCGCCGGATCGAACCGGGAGTCCCAGCGGACCCGGTGGTATATCTCCTCGCTGGTACGCATTCAGGGCCTTCCGTCTGGATCATGCCGGGCTCGCGTGCCCCGGTGCCGCACCTCGCGGCGTTGTCGTCACTCGCGATGGCTCCTTCCCCGAGCTCTCGGCTGCGCTTGAGCAGGGGAGACCCCATCCGTTCCCTCCTCCGCCCTGCGATCCACGGCACCGGACCCCGCTCCCTGATCCGGCCTCATCCGGACGTAAGGCCCTACGCCCTGTCCTCCACGGTCCCGCTCGCGCCGATGTACCAGGTGCGGTGCGCCTGGCCCGGGTACGGGGGCACGAATCTGCGCAGCTGCGAGGTCAGCACCCCGTGCGGCACCGGATGGCTGCGGTGTTCGTTGCGGCGGATCAGCTCCGCCTCGTCGACCAGGGCCACGGCATGGGTGAGCAGCGCGTCCCTGCGCCGGGCGACCGCGTGCACCAGGGAGCGCTGGTGCGCGTTGAGCGAGGTGGCGTCCCAGACGACCGTGGAGCTGGCGGCGAGCGCGGCGTCCAGCCGGTCGAGCCCCTCGCGCAGCACCTCCCCGTTGTCCTTCTGGCCGGCGCGGGAGCCCCGGGCCAGGCGCAGGTCGTCGAGCGAGAGACGGGTGTCGACGCCGGGCAGGGTGCGCGCGAAGGTGCTCTTGCCGCTGCCGGAAGGGCCGACCAGCTGGACCAGGCGCGGGAAGTCCCCGGACCGCCAGCGCCAGGTCGCGGCGACGGCCTCCTCGGCGGTGGCGACCCGGCCCAGGGCGTACGCCTCCCGGGCCTACGCCCGGCAGCGGTCCGCGGCCTCGGGCTCCAGGGCGGCGAAGGCCTCCCGCAGCCCGGCCGGTTCCGCCAGGTCCTCCGCGTACAGCGCCGACCACTCCACCTGCTCGCGTGCCCCGGCGTTGTCCGCCACCGTGGCGGCCAGGGTGTGCAGCAGCGGGAGATCGGCGGCGAACGACATCCGGGCCAGTCCGGTGCGGCGCTCCTCGTCCGGGTACGGCCGGTGCAGCCCGGGGTACAGCCCGACGAGGTCCGCGACGCGGCGGGCGAGCGGCATCCCGAGCGCGGGGGCCAGCGCGGGCGCGAGCGCGGGGCGGCGGGATCGGTGCAGCAGCGCGGCCAGCACCCCGGTCAGCCGGTCCTCGCCCGTCCGGCCCAGCGCGTCGAGGGCGTCGCCCATCGCGCGGGCGGCCCCGGTGTCCCCCGCGTCCGTGCCCGCGGCGGCGGCCAGCGCCGCCGCGTCGACCGGTGCCCCGGACCGTACGGCCCACAGGGCGGCGGCCGGGCCGAGCCCGTTCTCCACGACGGCGGCGTGCATCCAGTGCGTATCGGTCCGTACGTGGCCGGGCCGCACCCACTTGGCCACCAGCCGCCCGAAGTCCGCCGCCCCGAAGGCGTCCGCGGGCCGTACGACGTACCCCTCCTGCCGCCCGGTGTCCGGCTTCAGCGCCCGCAGTGCCTTCTCGGCGCGGGCGTCGAGGATGCCGCGCCACAGCACGGGCGGCACCGGTATCCCCAGCCCCCGCAGGAACTCCACGGTCCGGTCCCAGTCCAGACAGCGCTCCCCGTCCCAGACGGAGAAGCCGTAGAAGAAGCTCTCCAGACCGTCGTACGGGATCGAGTGGCGGGCGAACATGTTCTCGCCGCAGACCCGCCACCCCTCGGGGATGCGCGCCCCGACCCGGCCCTGGAGCGCCTTCACCCAGCCCCGCGAGGGGTGGTGGGCGGAGTCGAGGGAGCGGGCGTGGAGCCCGTCGGCGTAGAGCGTGGTGTTCTCGCCGTCCAGCTTCTCGGTGACGACGACCTCGCGGCCGGCCAGCGCGGCGAGACCGGCGATCCGCACGTCGTCCGAGGTGGCGCCGGGGGACCAGGGCAGATGGGCGGTGCGTGGATAGTGCGTACGCATGATCGATGCCCCTGGTGACGACGGCCGGTCCGGCCGGTCACTGTAGGCACGGCGGTGCGCACCGCTCGACCCGATTTACGATGGGGGACGCCTGGCACTGCTCCCACTGCGCGCCCGCGTTTGACCGAGCGACCGCGGGGGGTAAGATCCTCCGCCCGATTGGCCAGGCTCACGCCCCGTATGGCACACTGACCAGGTTGCTCGGTTGAGTGTCAATGCTGCGCGCCTCCCGCCGGGAGGACCGGAAGCGAGTCCCACAGTACTCGTCGACCCCTCGCGGGTCGGACGTACGGGAATCTTCCGGGAAGCGTCAGTGGGGCACCGGCCAGGCACCCGGTGGGTGTTCCGCCCCCGGTCCTGCGGTCCTCGGGCCCGCACCCCCTTGGTTGGGAAATCCTTCGGGAGATCTGCGTAGAGGGGATGCGACACGCCCGACCGCGTGGGTCGGAGGGGGAGTCGTCAGAGCCCCCGGGTTCCAGAGCGTTACGAGAGACAGGACTACTAGTAGCCATGGCGGGACAGAAGATCCGCATCCGGCTCAAGGCCTACGACCACGAGGTCATCGACTCCTCGGCGAAGAAGATCGTCGAGACGGTGACCCGCACTGGTGCGTCGGTCGCGGGCCCGGTGCCGCTGCCCACTGAGAAGAACGTGTACTGCGTCATCAAGTCGCCGCACAAGTACAAGGACTCGCGCGAGCACTTCGAGATGCGCACGCACAAGCGCCTCATCGACATCCTCGACCCCACGCCGAAGACGGTTGACTCGCTGATGCGTCTCGACCTGCCGGCGGGCGTCGACATCGAGATCAAGCTCTGAGGTGACGCGCGAGATGGCTAAGAACATTAAGGGCGTCCTGGGCGAGAAGCTCGGCATGACCCAGGTCTGGGACGAGAACAACCGGGTCGTCCCGGTGACCGTCGTCAAGGCCGGGCCCTGCGTCGTCACCCAGGTCCGCACCAACGACAACGACGGCTACGAGGCAGTCCAGATCGCCTTCGGCGAGATCGACCCCCGCAAGGTGAACAAGCCCCTCAAGGGCCACTTCGCCAAGGCCGACGTGACCCCGCGCCGCCACCTGGTGGAGCTCCGCACCCCTGACGCCAGCGAGTACACGCTGGGCCAGGAAGTCACTGCCGAGGTGTTCGAGTCCGGCGTCAAGGTCGACGTCACGGGCAAGAGCAAGGGCAAGGGCTTCGCCGGTGTGATGAAGCGTCACAACTTCAAGGGTGGCAAGGCGTCCCACGGTGCCCACCGTGTGCACCGTATGCCCGGCTCCATCGGTGGCTGTGCCACCCCCGGCCGTGTCTTCAAGGGCATGCGCATGGCGGGTCGTATGGGCAACGAGCGGGTCACCACCCAGAACCTGACCATCCACGCGGTTGACGCGGAGAAGGGTCTGCTCCTCATCAAGGGCGCGGTCCCGGGTCCGAACGGCGGCCTCGTCCTGGTCCGCACCGCGGCCAAGGGGGCTTGAGGAACCGATGAGCACCATTGACATCCTTTCGCCGGCAGGCGACAAGGCCGGGACCGTCGAGCTCCCCGCGGAGATCTTCGACGCCAAGACCAGCGTTCCGCTGATCCACCAGGTCGTCGTCGCACAGCTGGCAGCTGCCCGTCAGGGCACGCACAAGACCAAGACCCGCGGCGAGGTCCGTGGTGGTGGGCGCAAGCCGTACCGCCAGAAGGGCACCGGCCGCGCGCGCCAGGGTTCGACCCGTGCGCCGCAGTTCGCCGGCGGTGGCGTCGTCCACGGCCCGCAGCCGCGTGACTACTCGCAGCGGACCCCGAAGAAGATGAAGGCCGCCGCCCTGCGCGGTGCCCTCTCGGACCGGGCCCGTCACTCCCGCATCCACGTCGTCACCGGCGTGGTCGAGGGTGCCGTCTCCACCAAGGCCGCCAAGACGCTGTTCGGCAAGATCTCGGAGCGCAAGAACCTGCTCCTGGTCGTCGACCGCTCCGACGAGGCCGCGTGGCTGTCCGCCCGCAACCTGCCCCAGGTGCACATCCTGGAGCCGGGCCAGCTGAACACGTACGACGTGATCGTCTCTGACGACGTGGTCTTCACCCAGGCCGCCCTCGAGTCCTTCGTGTCTGGCCCCCAGACCGCTGAGACCGAAGGGAGCGACGCCTGATGAGCGAGGCGACCGTTACCAGCAAGACCTACTCGGACCCGCGCGACGTTCTCGTCAAGCCGGTCGTGTCCGAGAAGAGCTACGCGCTGCTCGACGAGAACAAGTACACGTTCATCGTCGCGCCCGGCTCCAACAAGACCCAGATCAAGCAGGCCGTGGAAGCGGTCTTCTCGGTCAAGGTCACCGGGGTCAACACGATCAACCGGCAGGGCAAGCGCAAGCGCACCCGCACCGGTTTCGGCAAGCGCGCCGACACGAAGCGCGCCATCGTGACCCTCGCCGAGGGCGACCGTATCGACATCTTCGGCGGCCCGACCTCCTGACGGAGGTCGAGTCGTCCGGAATCGGACGAGGACTGAGAAATGGGTATCCGCAAGTACAAGCCGACGACCCCGGGCCGTCGTGGCTCCAGCGTCGCCGACTTTGTCGAGATCACGCGGTCCACGCCGGAGAAGTCGCTGGTCCGCCCCCTGCACAGCAAGGGCGGCCGTAACAACGCCGGTCGTGTGACCGTTCGCCACCAGGGCGGTGGCCACAAGCGCGCCTACCGAGTGATCGACTTCCGTCGTCACGACAAGGACGGCGTGCCGGCCAAGGTCGCGCACATCGAGTACGACCCCAACCGCACCGCGCGCATCGCGCTCCTGCACTACGCGGACGGCGAGAAGCGCTACATCATCGCGCCGCGTGGCCTGTCGCAGGGCGACCGTGTCGAGAACGGCCCCGCCGCCGACATCAAGCCCGGCAACAACCTGGCGCTGCGCAACATCCCGGTCGGTACGACCATCCACGCCATCGAGCTGCGGCCCGGCGGCGGCGCGAAGTTCGCCCGTTCCGCGGGTGCCTCCGTGCAGCTGCTGGCGAAGGAGGGCACCATGGCCCACCTTCGTATGCCGTCGGGTGAGATCCGCCTGGTCGACGCCCGCTGCCGCGCCACCATCGGCGAGGTCGGCAACGCCGAGCAGTCGAACATCAACTGGGGCAAGGCCGGCCGCATGCGCTGGAAGGGCGTTCGCCCGACCGTCCGCGGTGTCGCGATGAACCCGGTTGACCACCCGCACGGTGGTGGTGAGGGCAAGACCTCCGGTGGTCGCCACCCGGTCTCGCCGTGGGGTCAGAAGGAGGGTCGTACTCGTTCGCCGAAGAAGGCATCGAACAAGTACATCGTCCGCCGCCGCAAGACGAACAAGAAGCGCTAGGAGCGGGTTTAGATGCCGCGCAGTCTCAAGAAGGGGCCCTTCGTCGACGGCCACCTCATCAAGAAGGTGGAAGTTCAGAACGAGGCAGGCACCAAGAACGTCATCAAGACCTGGTCCCGTCGCTCGATGATCGTCCCGGCCATGCTGGGTCACACCATCGCGGTGCACAACGGCAAGATCCACGTCCCGGTGTTCGTCACCGAGTCGATGGTCGGCCACAAGCTCGGCGAGTTCTCGCCGACTCGCACCTTCCGCGGCCACGTCAAGGACGACCGGAAGTCGAAGCGCCGCTAACGCGGGGTGACTGACTATGACTTACACCGAAGGGACAACCATGGAAGCCAGGGCCCAGGCGCGGTACATCCGCGTCACGCCCATGAAGGCCCGCCGCGTGGTGGACCTCATCCGTGGCATGGATGCCACGGAGGCTCAGGCGGTCCTGCGTTTCGCCCCGCAGGCCGCGAGCGTGCCGGTTGGCAAGGTGCTGGACAGCGCCATTGCCAACGCCGCACACAACTACGACCACACCGACGCCTCTTCGCTGGTCATCAGCGAGGCGTACGTGGACGAGGGCCCGACCCTGAAGCGGTTCCGTCCGCGTGCTCAGGGCCGTGCCTACCGGATCCGTAAGCGGACCAGCCACATCACCGTGGTCGTCAGCAGCAAGGAAGGAACCCGGTAATGGGCCAGAAGGTAAACCCGCACGGGTTCCGGCTCGGCATCACCACGGACTTCAAGTCCCGTTGGTACGCCGACAAGCTGTACAAGGACTACGTCAAGGAAGACGTCGCCATTCGTCGCATGATGACGAAGGGCATGGAGCGGGCCGGCATCTCGAAGGTCGAGATCGAGCGCACCCGCGACCGCGTCCGCGTTGACATCCACACCGCCCGCCCGGGCATCGTCATCGGCCGCCGCGGCGCCGAGGCCGACCGCATCCGTGGCGAGCTGGAGAAGCTGACCGGCAAGCAGGTCCAGCTGAACATCCTCGAGGTCAAGAACCCCGAGGTGGACGCTCAGCTGGTGGCCCAGGCCGTCGCCGAGCAGCTCTCCTCCCGCGTCTCCTTCCGTCGGGCCATGCGCAAGAGCATGCAGAGCTCGATGAAGGCCGGCGCCAAGGGCATCAAGATCCAGTGCGGTGGCCGCCTCGGCGGCGCCGAGATGTCCCGCTCGGAGTTCTACCGCGAGGGCCGTGTGCCCCTGCACACGCTCCGCGCGAACGTCGACTACGGCTTCTTCGAGGCCAAGACGACCTTCGGCCGCATCGGCGTGAAGGTCTGGATCTACAAGGGCGACGTCAAGAACATCGCCGAGGTCCGCGCCGAGAACGCCGCTGCCCGCGCCGGCAACCGCCCGGCCCGTGGCGGCGCTGACCGCCCGGCCGGCCGTGGTGGCCGCGGTGGCGAGCGTGGCGGTCGCGGTCGCAAGCCGCAGCAGCAGTCGGCTCAGACCGAGGCCCCCAAGGCCGAGGCTCCCGCCGCTGCCGCTCCGGCTGCCGAGAGCACCGGAACGGAGGCCTGACCGAAATGCTGATCCCCCGTAGGGTCAAGCACCGCAAGCAGCACCACCCGAAGCGCAGCGGTATGTCCAAGGGTGGCACGCAGGTTGCGTTCGGCGAGTACGGCATCCAGGCGCTGACCCCGGCATACGTGACGAACCGTCAGATCGAGGCAGCTCGTATCGCGATGACCCGTCACATCAAGCGTGGCGGCAAGGTCTGGATCAACATCTACCCGGACCGTCCCCTGACGAAGAAGCCGGCCGAGACCCGCATGGGTTCCGGTAAGGGTTCTCCCGAGTGGTGGATCGCGAACGTCAAGCCGGGTCGCGTGATGTTCGAGCTGTCCTACCCGAACGAGAAGATTGCTCGTGAGGCGCTCACCCGCGCTGCTCACAAGCTTCCGATGAAGTGCCGCATCGTTCGGCGCGAGGCAGGTGAGGCGTGATGTCGGCCGGAACCAAGGCGTCCGAGCTGCGCGAGCTGGGCAACGAGGAGCTGCTCAACAAGCTCCGCGAGGCCAAGGAAGAGCTGTTCAACCTCCGCTTCCAGGCGGCGACCGGGCAGCTCGAGAACCACGGTCGGCTCAAGTCCGTCCGTAAGGACATCGCCCGGATCTACACCCTGATGCGCGAGCGCGAGCTGGGCATCGAGACGGTGGAGAGCGTCTGATGAGCGAGAAGACTGTGACTGAGACGAACACCGACCGCGGTTTCCGCAAGACCCGTGAGGGTCTGGTCGTCAGCGACAAGATGGACAAGACCGTCGTCGTCGCTGTCGAGGACCGTGTCAAGCACGCGCTGTACGGCAAGGTCATCCGCCGTACGAACAAGCTCAAGGCGCACGACGAGCAGAACGCCGCCGGCGTCGGCGACCGCGTCCTCCTGATGGAGACCCGGCCGCTGTCCGCCACGAAGCGGTGGCGCGTCGTCGAGATCCTCGAGAAGGCCAAGTAATTCCTGAGGGGCATTCCCCTCAGGCAAGTTCCGCCAGGCTCGGCGGGGGCCCGCTCCGGTGACGGAGCGGCCCCCGCCGGGAACCGGCAGACGATCAGGAGATAGACGTGATCCAGCAGGAGTCGCGACTTCGCGTCGCCGACAACACGGGTGCGAAGGAAATCCTCACCATCCGTGTTCTCGGTGGTTCGGGTCGCCGCTACGCGGGCATCGGTGACGTCATCGTCGCCACCGTCAAGGACGCGATCCCCGGTGGCAACGTGAAGAAGGGTGACGTCGTCAAGGCCGTCATCGTTCGCACCGTCAAGGAGCGTCGCCGTCAGGATGGCTCGTACATCCGCTTCGACGAGAACGCCGCCGTCATTCTGAAGAACGACGGTGACCCCCGCGGCACCCGCATCTTCGGCCCGGTGGGCCGGGAACTGCGCGAGAAGAAGTTCATGAAGATCATCTCGCTCGCGCCGGAGGTGCTGTAAGCATGAAGATCAAGAAGGGCGACCTGGTTCAGGTCATCACCGGTAAGGACAAGGGCAAGCAGGGCAAGGTCATCGTGGCCTACCCCGCTCAGGACCGCGTCCTCGTCGAGGGTGTCAACCGGGTCAAGAAGCACACCAAGGCCGGTCAGACCGCTCGCGGTTCGCAGACCGGTGGCATCGTCACGACCGAGGCCCCCATCCACGTGAGCAACGTTCAGCTCGTCGTGGAGAAGGACGGCAACAAGGTCGTCACGCGCGTCGGTTACCGCTTCGACGACGAAGGCAACAAGATCCGCGTTGCCAAGCGGACGGGTGAGGACATCTGATGGCTACCACCACCACTCCGCGTCTGAAGACGAAGTACCGCGAGGAAATCTCCGGCAAGCTGCGTGAGGAGTTCTCGTACGAGAACGTCATGCAGATCCCCGGTCTGGTCAAGATCGTGGTCAACATGGGTGTGGGCGACGCCGCCCGCGACTCCAAGCTGATCGACGGCGCCGTGCGCGACCTCACCACGATCACCGGTCAGAAGCCGGCCGTGACCAAGGCCCGCAAGTCCATCGCGCAGTTCAAGCTGCGCGAGGGTCAGCCGATCGGCTGCCACGTCACCCTCCGTGGTGACCGCATGTGGGAGTTCCTGGACCGTACGCTGTCGCTCGCGCTGCCGCGTATCCGTGACTTCCGTGGTCTGTCGCCGAAGCAGTTCGACGGCCGTGGCAACTACACGTTCGGTCTCACGGAGCAGGTCATGTTCCACGAGATCGACCAGGACAAGATCGACCGGGTCCGGGGCATGGACATCACCGTGGTCACCACGGCGACCAACGACGACGAGGGTCGTGCCCTGCTTCGTCACCTCGGCTTCCCGTTCAAGGAGAACTGACCGTGGCGAAGAAGGCTCTGATCGCTAAGGCCGCCCGTAAGCCGAAGTTCGGCGTTCGCGGGTACACCCGCTGCCAGCGCTGCGGCCGGCCCCACTCCGTCTACCGCAAGTTCGGCCTGTGCCGCGTGTGCCTTCGTGAGATGGCTCACCGTGGCGAGCTGCCGGGCGTGACCAAGAGCTCCTGGTAATTCTCCTTCGCCCTCTGGGCGTTGGGAATTGACGGAAGCTCTCGGTAAGCATCTGGTCGGCAGGAGCCCGCCCTCACATGCCGTAGGCTTGTGGGGTTGGGCGCCTGCCGCCCAAGACCGACTTACTACGCCGTAGGTCCCCGCACCGCACCCGTCCTGCCTCTGAGTGGGGAGAGGGATGGCGCATACAGGAAACCCCGGCGAGAGAGGCCGAAGGCCAATTCATGACCATGACTGATCCCATCGCAGACATGCTCACGCGTCTGCGTAACGCGAACTCGGCATACCACGACTCCGTCGTGATGCCGCACAGCAAGATCAAGTCGCACATCGCGGAGATCCTCCAGCAGGAGGGCTTCATCACCGGCTGGAAGGTCGAGGACGCCGAGGTCGGCAAGAACCTCGTCCTCGAGCTGAAGTTCGGCCCGAACCGCGAGCGTTCGATCGCCGGCATCAAGCGCATCTCGAAGCCGGGTCTGCGTGTTTACGCAAAGTCCACCAACCTGCCGAAGGTCCTCGGCGGCCTGGGCGTGGCGATCATCTCCACGTCCCACGGTCTCCTGACCGGCCAGCAGGCCAGCAAGAAGGGCGTAGGTGGGGAAGTCCTCGCCTACGTCTGGTAGTCGGGAACGGAGGAATAGCTCATGTCGCGAATCGGCAAGCTCCCCATCCAGGTTCCCGCCGGTGTGGACGTCACCATCGATGGCCGCACGGTCGCGGTGAAGGGGCCCAAGGGCACCCTCACGCACACCGTCGCGTCGCCGATCGAGGTCACCAAGGGTGAGGACGGCTTCCTCAGCGTCACCCGCCCGAACGACGAGCGTCAGAACAAGGCCCTTCACGGCCTGTCCCGCACGCTGGTGGCGAACATGATCACCGGTGTGACCCAGGGATACACCAAGGCGCTCGAGATCAGCGGTGTCGGTTACCGCGTCCAGGCGAAGGGCTCCAACCTGGAGTTCGCCCTGGGCTACAGCCACCCGATCGTCGTCGAGGCGCCGGAAGGCATCACCTTCAAGGTCGAGTCCCCGACCAAGCTGTCTGTCGAGGGAATCGACAAGCAGAAGGTCGGCGAAGTGGCGGCCAACATCCGCAAGCTGCGGAAGCCCGACCCGTACAAGGCGAAGGGCGTCAAGTACGCCGGCGAGGTCATCCGCCGCAAGGTCGGAAAGGCTGGTAAGTAGCCATGGCATACGGCGTGAAGATCGCCAAGGGCGACGCCTACAAGCGTGCCGCCCTCAAGCGTCGCCACATCCGCGTCCGCAAGCACATCTCCGGTTCGCCGGAGCGTCCGCGCTTGGTCGTGACGCGGTCCAACCGCCACATGGTCGCTCAGGTCATCGACGACATCGCGGGCCACACGCTCGCGTCGGCGTCGACCCTGGACGCCTCCATCCGTGGTGGCGAGGGCGACAAGAGCACCCAGGCCAAGCAGGTCGGCGCCCTGGTCGCTGAGCGTGCCAAGGCCGCAGGCGTCGAGGCCGTCGTGTTTGACCGCGGTGGTAACCAGTACGCCGGGCGGATTGCCGCTCTGGCTGACGCCGCCCGTGAAGCCGGTCTGAAGTTCTGAGCCCGGTTCCTACGCACAGCGGACGTAACAGAGAGAGGTAAATCCAATGGCTGGACCCCAGCGCCGCGGAAGCGGTGCCGGTGGCGGCGAGCGGCGGGACCGGAAGGGCCGTGACGGCGGCGCAGCTGCCGCCGAGAAGACCGCGTACGTTGAGCGCGTTGTCGCGATCAACCGCGTCGCCAAGGTTGTGAAGGGTGGTCGTCGCTTCAGCTTCACCGCGCTGGTCGTGGTGGGCGATGGTGACGGCACCGTCGGTGTCGGCTACGGCAAGGCCAAGGAAGTTCCCGCGGCCATCGCCAAGGGCGTGGAAGAGGCCAAGAAGAACTTCTTCAAGGTCCCGCGCATCCAGGGCACCATTCCTCACCCGATCCAGGGCGAGAAGGCTGCGGGCGTCGTCCTGCTGAAGCCTGCTTCCCCCGGTACCGGTGTTATCGCCGGTGGCCCGGTGCGCGCCGTTCTGGAGTGCGCCGGCGTTCACGACATCCTGTCGAAGTCGCTCGGCTCCGACAACGCGATCAACATCGTGCACGCGACCGTGGAGGCCCTCAAGGGCCTGCAGCGTCCCGAGGAGATCGCGGCCCGCCGCGGTCTGCCGCTCGAGGACGTCGCCCCCGCGGCCCTGCTTCGTGCGCGTGCGGGAGCGGGTGCGTAATGGCTCGCCTCAAGATCACGCAGACGAAGTCGTACATCGGCAGCAAGCAGAACCACCGCGACACCCTTCGTTCGCTCGGGCTCAAGCGCCTGCACGACGTGGTTGTCAAGGAGGACCGCCCCGAGTTCCGCGGAATGGTGCACACCGTCCGCCACCTCGTGACGGTCGAGGAGGTCGACTGACATGGCGGAGAACAAGCCGCTGAAGGCCCATGACCTCCGGCCCGCCCCGGGCGCCAAGACCGCCAAGACCCGTGTGGGTCGTGGTGAGGCGTCCAAGGGTAAGACCGCCGGTCGTGGCACCAAGGGCACCAAGGCCCGTTACCAGGTTCCGGAGCGCTTCGAGGGTGGGCAGATGCCCCTCCACATGCGTCTCCCGAAGCTCAAGGGCTTCAAGAACCCGTTCCGCACCGAGTACCAGGTCGTGAACCTGGACAAGCTCGCGACGCTCTACCCCGAGGGTGGAGAGGTCACGGTGGCCGACCTGGTCGCCAAGGGTGCGGTGCGCAACAACCACCTCGTCAAGGTCCTCGGACAGGGCGAGATCTCCGTGGCGCTGCAGGTTTCGGTTGACGCCGTCTCCGCCTCCGCCAAGGAGAAGATTGCCGCCGCCGGCGGCACCGTCACCGAGCTCGTCTGAGACAACTCGATGGCTTGAACATCCGACCGGGGATGCCTCTCATTTGGGGCATCCCCGGTTGGTCGTTCCTAGGGGGGCATGGTCGCCGGTAAGGTGGCGTGCGTCGTTGTGTGGTAACCCCTGGGCGCCTGCCCGGGGACTTTGACTGTTTACGTATTCGTCGATCCTCAAGACCGTCACCTCTACGCTCTGCGCGGGGGTCGCAGGAGGCACCGTGCTCACCGCGTTCGCCCGGGCGTTCAAGACGCCCGACCTGCGCAAGAAGCTGCTCTTCACGCTCGGCATCATCGTGCTCTACCGGCTCGGGGCACACATCCCCGTACCGGGAGTGAGCTACGAGAACGTCCAGACCTGTGTTGATCAGGCCAGCAAGGGCAACAACAGCCTCTTCGGCCTGGTGAACATGTTCAGCGGTGGTGCACTGCTGCAGATCACGATCTTCGCGCTCGGCATCATGCCGTACATCACGGCCAGCATCATTCTTCAGCTGCTGACCGTGGTCATCCCCCGACTCGAGGCGCTCAAGAAGGAGGGGCAGTCCGGCCAGGCCAAGATCACGCAGTACACGCGTTATCTGACCGTCGCGCTCGCCATCCTCCAGGGCACCGGCCTGGTGGCCACCGCCACCAGCGGCGCCCTCTTCAGCGGCTGCCCGGTCGCCGACCAGATCGTCCCGAACCAGTCGATCTTCACGACCATCGTGATGGTCATCACGATGACCGCGGGCACCGCGGCCGTCATGTGGCTCGGTGAGCTCATCACCGACCGCGGCATCGGCAACGGTATGTCGATCCTGATGTTCATCTCGATCGCCGCCAGCTTCCCCGGCGCCCTGTGGGCCATCAAGACCAGCGGCAAGCTGGCCGACGGCTGGATCGAGTTCGGCACCGTCATCCTGATCGGTTTCGTGATGGTGGGCCTCGTCGTCTTCGTCGAGCAGGCCCAGCGCCGAATTCCGGTGCAGTACGCGAAGCGCATGATCGGCCGCAGGTCGTACGGCGGTACGTCGACGTACATTCCGCTGAAGGTCAATCAGGCGGGTGTGATTCCCGTCATCTTCGCTTCTTCGCTGCTCTACATTCCCGCCCTGATCGTCCAGTTCTCCAACTCCACCGCGGGCTGGGCGACCTGGATCAAGGACAACTTCGTCAAGGGCGACCACCCGTACTACATCACGGCGTACTTCCTGTTGATCGTCTTCTTCGCCTTCTTCTATGTGGCGATTTCGTTCAACCCCGAGGAAGTCGCCGACAACATGAAGAAGTATGGTGGCTTCATCCCGGGTATCCGGGCTGGTCGACCTACTGCCGAGTATCTGAGCTACGTGCTCAACAGGATCACTTGGCCGGGCTCGCTGTACCTGGGTCTGATCGCTCTTGTGCCGACGATGGCGTTGGCAGGCTTCGGTGGCGCAAACCAGAACTTCCCGTTCGGCGGGACGAGCATCCTCATCATCGTGGGTGTGGGTCTGGAGACCGTGAAGCAGATCGAGAGTCAGCTCCAGCAGCGCAATTACGAAGGGTTCCTCCGCTGATGCGAATCGTCCTCGTCGGGCCGCCCGGTGCCGGCAAGGGAACGCAGGCTGCGTACCTTGCCAAGAACCTGTCGATTCCGCAGATCTCCACGGGCGATCTCTTCCGCGCCAACATCAGCCAGGGCACCGACCTTGGCAAGCAGGCCCGCTCCTTCATGGACGCAGGCAAGTTGGTCCCGGACGAGGTCACCATCGGGATGGCCAAGGACCGCATGTCCCAGCCGGACGCCGAGAACGGCTTCCTGCTGGACGGCTTCCCGCGCAATGTGGGTCAGGCCGAGGCCCTTGACGAGATGCTCAAGAGCGAGGGCACCAAGCTCGACGCGGTCCTGGACCTGGAGGTCCCCGAGGACGAGGTGGTCAAGCGGATCGCCGGCCGCCGGATCTGCCGGAACGACGGCTCGCACGTCTTCCACGTGACGTACAACCCGCCGAAGGCCGAGGGCGTCTGCGACGTCTGCGGCGGCGAGCTGTACCAGCGCGACGACGACACCGAGGACACGGTCCGCACCCGGCTGGAGGTCTACCACTCGCAGACCGAGCCGATCATCGACTACTACCGGGCCCAGAACCTGGTGGTCACCATCTCCGCGCTCGGCAAGGTCAACGATGTGACCGAGCGCGCGATGGAGGCTCTCAAGTCCGACCAGGGCTGAGCGAAACACCCGCAGTACCTGTGCATTCGGCCGCGGCGTCCATGGGCGCCGCGGCCGACTGTTTGCGCCGTATCGTTGTGTGAGTACGCCGCAGACGTCACCGTTCGACGCAGTCCGATGCAGAGAGGCGCCACGCAATGGTGCAGATCAAGACCCCCGAGCAGATCGCGAAGATGCGCGAGGCGGGGCTGGTGGTCGCTGCCATTCACGCGGCCACCCGCGAGGCGGCGGTGCCCGGCGCCACCACGCTCGACCTGGACCGGGTGGCCCGCAAGGTGATCGCCGATCACGGTGCGAAGTCGAACTTCCTCGGGTACGGCGGTTTCCCCGCGACCATCTGCACCTCGGTCAACGAGGTCGTCGTCCACGGCATCCCGGACGACAAGACCGTCCTCAAGGACGGCGACATCATCTCCATCGACGCCGGCGCGATCGTCGACGGCTGGCACGGCGACGCCGCCTACACGGCCTTCGTGGGCACCGGTCACGCTCCGGAGCTGGTCGAGCTCTCCCGGGTGACCGAGGAGTCCATGTGGGCCGGTATCGCCGCGATGAAGGTGAACAACCGCCTGGTCGACATCTCGAAGGCGATCGAGTCGTACATCCGCCGCCAGCCCCGCCCCGCCACCGGCAAGTACGGGATCATCGAGGACTACGGCGGCCACGGCATCGGCACCGAGATGCACATGGACCCGCATCTGCTGAACTACGTCGCCCGCAAGCGCGGCAAGGGCATCAAGCTCGTTCCCGGCGTCTGCCTGGCGATCGAGCCGATGGTCTCGCTCGGTACCGCGCGGACCGAGGTGCTCCAGGACGACTGGACCGTCATCACCACCGACGGCACCTGGTCCTCCCACTGGGAGCACTCGATCGCCCTCACCGAGCAGGGCCCCCTGGTCCTGACCGCCCCCGACTGCGGCAAGGCGAAGCTGGCGGAGTACGGCATCGAGACGGCACCGGATCCTTCCTCAGGGTCTTGAGGGCCGGGGGATACCCCATCGGCTGACGACCCCCGGGGGATTTGACCTGCTTGTGGAGGTCTAAGGATCTCCCCGGGTGGGCAAACTTGACGGATTCGTCTTTTGGGGTCCGCTGACGTAGACTGACTCGTCGGCTGTCGTGCATCAGTGTGTCCGCATGCGATGTCGAGAGCCGATCAAGGTAGCCGATTCGAAAGGCGAAGCGTGGCCAAGAAGCAAGGTGCCATCGAAATTGAGGGCACCGTGATCGAGTCCCTCCCGAACGCCATGTTCAAGGTGGAACTCCAGAACGGTCACAAGGTCCTCGCGCACATCAGCGGCAAGATGCGGATGCACTACATCCGAATCCTTCCGGATGACCGGGTCGTCGTGGAGCTCTCCCCGTACGACCTGACGCGTGGCCGGATCGTCTACCGCTACAAGTAGATCTTGCCTCCACCTCGCTTCCGCGTGGTGACGGCACTGACCCGGAGAACCTGACATCCCATGAAGGTCAAGCCGAGCGTCAAGAAGATCTGCGACAAGTGCAAGGTGATCCGCCGTCACGGTCGGGTCATGGTCATCTGCGACAACCTGCGCCACAAGCAGCGCCAGGGCTGACGCACGACCCCCTGCATCTCGCAGCACTTCGCGCGACGCACGTAATACGTACATACGCAGAGTCCGTCCAAGCTTCGGCTGACGACACCTCCGGTGGGGGCCGGGGACCCGGGCGTACCACCTCTCCTCGTGAGGGGTCGGCGATCGGGAGCGGCACTGCGGAAGACCCCCGAATTAACAACTGGAGCCATTGAATGGCACGCGTTTCAGGTGTTGACATCCCGCGCGAAAAGCGCGTGGAGGTTGCCCTCACCTACGTCTTCGGTATCGGGCGCACCCGGTCCAAGGAGATTCTCGCCACCACTGGTGTGAACCCCAACACCCGCGTTCGCGACCTGGCCGAAGAGGACCTGGTCAAGATCCGCGAGTACGTGGACGCCAACCTCCGCACCGAGGGTGACCTTCGTCGCGAGATCCAGGCCGACATCCGCCGCAAGGTCGAGATCGGCTGCTACCAGGGTCTGCGTCACCGCCGCGGCCTGCCGGTCCACGGCCAGCGCACCAGCACGAACGCTCGTACCCGCAAGGGCCCGCGTCGCGCGATCGCCGGCAAGAAGAAGCCGGGCAAGAAGTAGTCCTCAGCGGACGCACTGCGGGCGTCCGGGCCACCGGTCATCCGCAGCAACCAGCGGTCTTCGCTGTAGGACCGATCACCTCCCCTCTCCATCTGGAGTCAAGACATGCCCCCCAAGGGTCGTCAGGGCGCAGCCAAGAAGGTGCGTCGCAAGGAAAAGAAGAACGTCGCTCACGGCCACGCGCACATCAAGAGCACGTTCAACAACACCATCGTCTCGATCACGGACCCCTCGGGCAACGTGATCTCCTGGGCCTCCGCCGGCCACGTCGGCTTCAAGGGCTCGCGCAAGTCCACCCCCTTCGCCGCGCAGATGGCCGCCGAGTCGGCCGCCCGCCGCGCGCAGGAGCACGGCATGCGCAAGGTCGACGTCTTCGTGAAGGGTCCGGGCTCCGGCCGCGAGACCGCGATCCGTTCGCTCCAGGCCACCGGCCTGGAGGTCGGTTCGATCCAGGACGTCACCCCCACCCCGCACAACGGATGCCGCCCGCCCAAGCGTCGCCGCGTCTGATTTTTTTCGGGCTCTGCTCCAGGCAGTAGCCCGTGGGTCCGGGCGGTACGGCCCCTTCGGGGTCGTGCCGCCCGTACCCTTGTCAGTATCTGGGGGCGTCAAATAGTGGGCGCCCACGACTGAAGGAACGCAACATGCTTATCGCTCAGCGTCCGTCGCTGACCGAAGAGGTCGTTGACGAGTTCCGCTCCCGGTTCGTCATCGAGCCGCTGGAGCCGGGCTTCGGCTACACCCTCGGCAACTCTCTCCGCCGTACGCTCCTCTCCTCGATCCCCGGTGCCGCTGTCACCAGCATCCGGATCGACGGTGTCCTGCACGAGTTCACCACCGTGCCGGGCGTCAAGGAGGACGTCACCGACCTCATCCTCAACATCAAGCAGCTGGTCGTCTCCTCGGAGCACGACGAGCCGGTCGTGATGTACCTGCGCAAGCAGGGTCCCGGCCTGGTCACCGCTGCCGACATCGCCCCGCCGGCCGGTGTCGAGGTGCACAACCCGGACCTGGTCCTGGCCACGCTCAACGGCAAGGGCAAGCTGGAGATGGAGCTGACCGTCGAGCGCGGTCGCGGCTACGTCTCCGCCGTCCAGAACAAGCAGGTGGGCCAGGAGATCGGCCGTATCCCGGTCGACTCCATCTACTCGCCGGTGCTCAAGGTCACGTACAAGGTCGAGGCGACCCGTGTCGAGCAGCGCACCGACTTCGACAAGCTGATCGTCGACGTCGAGACCAAGCAGGCCATGCGTCCGCGTGACGCCATGGCTTCGGCCGGCAAGACCCTGGTCGAGCTGTTCGGTCTGGCGCGCGAGCTCAACATCGACGCCGAGGGCATCGACATGGGCCCGTCCCCGACGGACGCCGCGCTCGCCGCCGATCTGGCGCTGCCGATCGAGGAGCTGGAGCTCACGGTCCGTTCGTACAACTGCCTCAAGCGCGAGGGCATCCACTCCGTGGGTGAGCTCGTGGCTCGTTCCGAGGCCGACCTGCTCGACATCCGCAACTTCGGTGCGAAGTCGATCGACGAGGTCAAGGCGAAGCTGGCCGGTATGGGCCTCGCGCTGAAGGACTCGCCTCCCGGCTTCGACCCGACCGCCGCCGCCGACGCCTTCGGCGCCGACGACGACGCGGACGCCGGTTTCGTGGAGACCGAGCAGTACTGATCCGCCTCCGGTCGGGGTGCCCGGGTTTTCCGGGTGCCCCTGACCGGGCGAGGGCTCTGTCCTCGATCGCCGGACGGGCTCGATCCTGCCCGTCGGCTCTTGAACTTCCGTGCGGCGGCCGCCGCGCGGGAACTGACACCGGTACCTGATACGGCCGGTGCAGCACACAAGGAGAAACACCATGCCGAAGCCCGCCAAGGGTGCCCGTCTGGGCGGCAGCGCCGCGCACGAGAAGCTGCTTCTCAACAACCTCGCGAAGTCGCTGTTCGAGCACGGCCGCATCACCACGACCGAGGCCAAGGCCCGTCGCCTGCGTCCGGTCGCCGAGCGTTTCATCACCAAGGCGAAGAAGGGCGACATCCACAACCGTCGCCTGGTGCTGCAGTCGATCACGGACAAGGGCGTCGTGCACACGCTCTTCACCGAGATCGCCCCGCGGTACGAGAACCGCCCCGGTGGTTACACCCGCATCACCAAGATCGGCAACCGTCGTGGCGACAACGCCCCGATGGCGGTCATCGAGCTGGTCGAGGCGCTGACCGTGGCCCAGCAGGCCACCGGTGAGGCCGAGGCCGCCACGAAGCGTGCGGTCAAGGAAGACGCCCTCAAGAAGGACGAGGCTCCGGCCGAGGCCGTCGAGGACGCCAAGCCGGCCGACGACGCCGAGTCCAAGGACGCCTGAGCGTTCTGAGACCACTGGACGGGCCCGCATCACCCTTCGGGGCGGTGCGGGCCCGTTCCGTATGTACCTGTGAGCAGCTGCGGAAAAGGACCCTTGGGTGAGTGACGACGTGGAGCCCGGCTTCGTACGGGTGCGGCTGGACCTGGCCTACGACGGCAAGGACTTCTCGGGCTGGGCGAAGCAGACCGCCAGGCGGACCGTCCAGGGGGAGATCGAGGACGCGCTGCGGACCGTGACGCGGTCCTCGCGGACGTACGACCTGACCGTGGCGGGGCGGACCGATGCCGGGGTGCACGCGCGGGGGCAGGTCGCGCATGTGGATCTGCCGGACGAGGTGTGGGCCGAGCACGGGGAGAAGCTGCTGCGGCGGATGGCCGGGCGGATGGCGCCCGATGTGCGGATCTGGCGGATCGCGCCGGCGCCCGACGGTTTCAACGCGCGGTTCTCGGCGCTGTGGCGCCGTTACGCCTACCGCGTCGCCGACCGGCCCGGCGGGGTGGATCCGCTGGTGCGCGGTCATGTGCTGTGGCACGACCGGCCGTTGGACCTGGCGGCCATGAACGAGGCGGCCGCCCGGATGGTCGGGGAGCACGACTTCGCCGCGTACTGCAAGAAGCGCGAGGGCGCGACGACCATCCGTACGCTGCAGAAGCTGAGCTGGGAACGGGACGGGGCGACCGGGATCCTGACGGCGACCGTGCAGGCGGACGCGTTCTGCCACAACATGGTCCGCGCGCTGATCGGGGCGGCGCTCTTCGTCGGGGACGGGCGCCGCCCGGCCGAGTGGCCGGCCCAGGTGCTCGCGGCCCGGGTCCGGGACCCCGGAGTGCACGTGGTGCGTCCGCACGGGCTGACGCTGGAGGAAGTCGCCTACCCGGCCGACGAGTTGCTGGCCGCCCGGGCGGTGGAGGCGCGCAATGTGCGCACGCTCCCCGGGGGCGGCTGCTGCTGACGGGTCTACTCCGGGGCCGCTGCCGCGTGTGCCCGCCGTTCGCGCCAGGCGCGTGTCAGCGCGGTGGCCAGGTACAGGGCCACGAGTGTGTACGCACTCGCGTGCACCGGCGTGACGCCGGGCGCCGTCCAGCCGTGCACCGCGGCCGCCGTGAACAGCAACAGGCCCAGCGTGCGCAGCAGCCACCAGCGCGGTCTGCGGGGCCGGAACGCGCCCGGGGGCGCCGGGTGTTCGCCGTCCCGGGTGGTCAGCGCGGAGCGCATGCCGGACAGCAGGCCCCGGCGGGTGAGCACCCGGGCACCCGGCAGAGTGTCCAGGACGTCCGGGCGCTCACCGAAGCCCGGGGGAAGCGGGGGCAGGGACAGCGCGGCCAGGAGGTCCGTCTGGTGGCGGGGCGGGTTGCCGGTGGAGCGCAGGACGTGCGTCAGCGGGCGGGGGTCCGGGAGCGCGAAGGCGCGGGCCAGGGCCTCGGCCGTGGCGGTGACCGCGGCGTGGTCGGGTGCCGGGGAGGTGGCGTCCCACTCGTGGGCGGCCAGCGGCCGGCCCTTGAGGAACAGTGTGAGCCCGCAGCGCTCGGGGGTGCGGCGCAGGACCAGCGTGGGCCACTTCTCGCCGGTGGTGAAGTTGTCCGCCGCCGTGGTCAGCGGGTCCTCGGTGGACAGGACCGAGCGCTTGGCGGGGCGGGCGTCGGCGACGGCCTCGACATAGGTGTGGGTGTCGGTCGCGGGGGCGGTACGGAGCGAGACGCCGCACATCAGCGCCGCCTGCGCCACGTCCGCCGGGCGGGCCGCCGCTATCGCGACCGCGCAGGGGGCGCCGGGCGCCCGGCCGGCGGCGGGGGCCGGTGCGGTGCGGGGCTGCGGGGGACGGCCGAAGAAGGGCGTCCGGGACGCGAGCTGGACACGGGTGCCGGAGCGGGTTTCGAGGAACTCCTGGCGCGGGTCGTCGCCGAAGTACGCCCAGGGGTACTTGGTGGCGCGGGTGCCGATGCTGCGGAAGGCGTCGAGCGCCTCGTCCCAGCGCTCCGTGCGCAGCAGCATCAGGGCCAGGCAGTTGCGGAAGCCGGCCGCCTCCCGGCTGTCCGGCGCGTACGCCGCGGAGAGGTCCAGGGCGCGGGCGACCGCGGCCGCGACGCGCGGCGCGTACGGGTCGGGGCCGGGCGGTGCGCCGGGGGAGAGCACCGTGTACTCCAGCGCCGCGAACAGGGGCAGCGCGTGCAGCTTCGAACCGGGCGGGGCCGTGTCCGCCGCGCGCTCGGCGAAGTCGAACATCTCGGTGTGCGAGCCGTGCCACTTCGCGCAGAGGTAGGTGAGGGCGGCGGTGTGGCATCCGTGGTGGTGCGGGTCGAGGGCCAGGGCCCGCGCCCAGTACTCGTCGAAGACCTCGCGGGGGGCCTGGCTGCCCAGCGCGTGGGTCAGGGCGATGCGCCAGGGCACCGGGTCGGCGGGGTTGAGTTCGGCCGCCCTGCCGATCACCGGTGCGGCGTCCTCCAGCAGCGCGAAGAAGGCCCGGTACTGGTCGGGCGCGCCCTCCCCGGTGCGTACCTCCCACGCCCGGTGGACGCTGAGGTCCGCCCCGACCAGGGCCGCGTCCGGGTCCTCGGGGTGCTCGGCCCGCCAGGCGTCCAGCCAGCCGGGGTTGTGCAGGGCGGCCTCCGCGAGCCGCGAGACGTAACTGTCCCTCAGCTCCCACTGCCGGTGCTCGCGGGTCTGGGCGAGCAGCTCCCGGGCGGGGCCGTGGTCCCCGTCGGCGGCCGAGGCCAGGGCCGCCCGGAGCGCGGGGTCCGGGGCGTCGACGGACACCGCCTCGTCGGGCGGCAGATCGGCGCCGACGGTCGCGCTGTGGCGCAGTACGCGGGGGAGGGCGAGCAGGAACGGAAGGCGCACGTGACCCCGGTGCCCGTCAGCCGGTCTGCGCGGTGGCCGCGGCCGAGGCCTGGAGTTCGCCGCGGCGGTGGATCTGACGGAACGTGAAGTTCGTCAGGTCGTCACCGGTGGCGTAGACGTTCTTGTCGGCCGTGGTGACGCTCTTGCCGCTGGTGAACCCGCTGATCGCGAAGTAGGCGTACCGGCCGTAGGAGTTGGCGGTACGGCGGCAGACCGATCCCGGCGGGCAGAAGGCCGGCACGCCCGCGCCGCTCAGCGTGGCGATGCTGCCGGTGGCCTGCTGGGCCGCCTTCTTGGCCTGTGCCTCCGTGGGGAAGACCGCGAGGCCGACGGTGACGGCGACGCCGTCCTTGCTGTACGTGGCCCGCACGACCTGGTCGCAGCCGTTGTTCACCAGGATCGAGCCGAGCGCGCCCTTCGTGGTGGCGGCGCAGCTCTTCGTCTGCTGCGTCGCGCCCTTGATGTAGACCCGGTCGCCCATCGTCAGCTTCTTGCCGGGGAAGAACGCGTCGACGGTGATCGGTGCCCGGTCCTTCTTCGCGCTGGAGATGTAGTCCTTCGGGTTCGGCGGGGGCGGCGGGGCCACCGAGGAGAAGGACGGCTCGGGCTCGGCGGTCTCGGTCGGCAGTTCGCTCGCCGCGGGCAGTTCGCTCGCGTGCTTGCCGGAGGTGTTGTTCTTGTTGGTCGAGATGACCGCCGTGGCCACGATCGCGCCGATCGCCGCGGTGGCGAGCACGCCGCCGCCGATCAGCAGCCACTTCTTGCGCCGCTTGCGCGCGGCGGACTCGTCGGCCAGCGCTGCCCAGTCCGGAGTCTGTGTGCCCCCGGGCCCCCAGGAGGGCCCCCCTTGCCCAAAGCTCATGCCGCGAATCCTAGAGGAGACGTAAACCGGTTGGGCCAGGGCTTCGCGGGCCGTGACAATGCTGTCATGGGACATCTCGAAGCGGGCCATCTGGAGTACTACCTACCGGACGGGCGGGTGCTGCTCGGCGACGCTTCCTTCCGGGTCGCGGACGGGGCCGTGGTCGCCCTCGTGGGAGCCAACGGGGCCGGCAAGACGACGCTGCTCAGGCTGCTCGCCGGGGAGCTCCAGCCGCACGGCGGTTCCGTCTCGGTGAGCGGCGGGCTCGGGGTGATGCAGCAGTTCGTGGGCTCCGTGCGGGACGAACGCACGGTCCGGGACCTGCTCGTCTCGGTCTCCCAGCCGCGCATCCGGGAGGCGGCCCTGGCGGTCGACCGGGCCGAGGAGCTGATCCTCGCCGTCGACGACGAGGCGGCGCAGATGAAGTACGCGCAGGCCCTGAGCGACTGGGCGGAGGCCCGGGGGTACGAGGCCGAGACCGTCTGGGACATGTGCACCACGGCCGCGCTCGGCGTCCCGTACGAGAAGGCGCAGTGGCGCGAGGTGCGCACGCTGTCCGGCGGTGAGCAGAAGCGGCTGGTGCTGGAGGCGCTGCTGCGCGGTCCCGACGAGGTGCTGCTGCTCGACGAGCCGGACAACTATCTCGACGTGCCCGGCAAGCGGTGGCTGGAGGAGAAGCTCAAGGAGACCCGTAAGACGGTCCTGTTCGTCTCGCACGACCGCGAGCTGCTGTCCAGGGCCGCCGAGAAGATCGTCAGCGTGGAGCCGAGCCCGGCGGGCAGCGACGTGTGGGTGCACGGCGCCGGCTTCGACACGTACCACCAGGCCCGCAAGGACCGGTTCGCCCGGTTCGAGGAGCTGCTGCGGCGCTGGGAGGAGGAGCACGCCCGGCTGAAGGCGCTGGTCCACCGGCTGCGGCAGCAGGCGGCGATCAGCCCCGACATGGCGTCCCGCTACCGGGCGATGCAGACCCGCTTCAAGAAGTTCGAGGACGCGGGCCCGCCGCCGGAGCCGCCGCGCGAGCAGGACATCAAGATGCGGCTGCGCGGCGGCCGGACCGGGGTACGAGCGGTGACCTGCAAGAACCTTGAGCTGACCGGGCTGATGAAGCCGTTCGACCTGGAGATCTTCTACGGGGAACGGGTCGCCGTGCTCGGCTCGAACGGTTCGGGGAAGTCGCACTTCCTGCGGCTCCTGGCGGGCGAGCCGGTCGCGCACACGGGGGAGTGGAAGCTCGGGGCCCGGGTCGTGCCGGGGCACTTCGCGCAGACCCACGCCCATCCGGAGCTGCTGGGCAAGACGCTCGTCGAGATCCTGTGGACGGAGCACGCCAAGGACCGCGGCGGGGCGATGTCCGTGCTGCGCCGCTACGAGCTGGAGCGCCAGGGCGACCAGCCCTTCGAGAAGCTGTCCGGCGGGCAGCAGGCACGGTTCCAGATCCTGCTCCTGGAGCTGGCCGGTACCACCGCGCTGCTGCTGGACGAGCCGACGGACAACCTGGACCTGGAGTCGGCGGAGGCGCTGCAGGACGGCCTGGAGGCGTACGAGGGAACGGTGATGGCCGTCACGCACGACCGGTGGTTCGCGAAGTCCTTCGACCGCTATCTGGTGTTCGGCTCGGACGGCGTCGTGCGCGAGTCGGCGGAGCCGGTGTGGGACGAGCGCAGGGTCGAGCGGGCGCGGTAGCGGGGTTCCCCGGCCGGGCCGGGGGCCACGCGTTTTGACCCGTCCGGGGCGGGGCGGGTAGTCTCGTCGATTGTTATGCGTATTGGCTTCGTCGTTCTCACGCGTAGGGCCCTTACGTAGGTTCTCTGGAGCAGTCACCAGTGGCTCGCATACGGGCAGCGTCCCCGGCATTGTGAGCCTCAGCTGCATGATCGCTTCAGAGGTGCCATGTGTCTGGACCCCATCCACTGAAGAAGCGAAGGCTACGAAGTGCGTACGTACAGCCCCAAGCCCGGCGATGTGACGCGCCAGTGGCACATCATTGACGCGCAGGACATCGTCCTGGGTCGTCTGGCCACCACGGCTGCGAACCTCCTCCGCGGCAAGCACAAGGCGATCTACGCCCCCCACATGGACATGGGCGACTTCGTCATCATCATCAACGCCGAGAAGGTTCACCTCTCCGGCAACAAGAAGACCCAGAAGATGGCGTACCGCCACTCCGGGTTCCCGGGTGGTCTGCGCTCCGTCCGTTACGACGAGCTGCTCGCCAAGAGCCCCGAGAAGGCCGTCGAGAAGGCCATCAAGGGCATGATCCCCAAGAACAGCCTGGGCCGTCAGATGCTCTCGAAGCTCAAGGTCTACGCGGGCGACCAGCACCCGCACGCTGCTCAGCAGCCGGTCCCGTTCGAGATCACCCAGGTCGCGCAGTAGTTCCGGCCTCCCCCTAAGACCAAAAGAAAGATCTGAGGAGAATCGTGGCCGAGACCACTGTTGAGAACCCCGTCGAGGGCACCGAGGGCGAAGAGGTCTTCGCCGAGGTGACCACCTTCGAGTCCGAGGTTCCCGTCGAGGGCGAGTACACCAGCGAGTCGCTGGCCTCCCGCTTCGGCGACCCGCAGCCTGCCGCCGGCCTTGGCCGTCGGAAGAACGCCATCGCCCGCGTCCGGATCGTTCCGGGCACCGGCAAGTGGAAGATCAACGGTCGCACCCTTGAGGACTACTTCCCCAACAAGGTGCACCAGCAGGAAGTCAACGAGCCCTTCAAGGTGCTCGAGCTCGACAACCGCTACGACGTCATCGCCCGCATCTCGGGTGGCGGCGTCTCGGGTCAGGCCGGCGCCCTGCGTCTCGGCGTGGCCCGTGCGCTGAACGAGGCCGACGTGGACAACAACCGTCCCACGCTGAAGAAGGCCGGCTTCCTCTCCCGCGACGACCGTGCGGTCGAGCGCAAGAAGGCCGGTCTCAAGAAGGCCCGCAAGGCCCCGCAGTACAGCAAGCGCTAATCCGCCTGCTCATCCTGCTGTACACGTTCGCCCCGGCGGCACACCTCGTGCTGCCGGGGCGTTCGTTTATCGGCACCCTCGGGCGTATAACGGCATAAGGCGTTCATATGCTTGTTGCGTTGCTTTGGTTGTTTTTGGTTTTGCGGTTTCGGAGCATCTTCGGAGGACACCAGTGGGACGACTCTTCGGCACGGACGGTGTGCGCGGTGTCGCCAATGCGGATCTGACGGCCGAGCTGGCGCTCGGTCTCTCGGTCGCTGCGGCGCATGTTCTCGCCGAGGGGAGCACCTCCGACGGAACCAGGCCGACAGCCGTGGTGGGCCGCGACCCACGCGCGTCCGGAGAGTTCCTGGAGGCCGCCGTGGTGGCCGGCCTCGCCAGCGCCGGCGTGGACGTCCTGCGTGTCGGTGTGCTGCCCACCCCGGCGGTGGCGTACCTCACCGGCGCGCTCGGTGCCGACCTCGGCGTGATGCTCTCCGCGAGCCACAACTCCATGCCGGACAACGGTGTCAAGTTCATCGCCCGCGGCGGTCACAAGCTCTCCGACGAGCTGGAGGACCGGATCGAGACGATCTACCGGCAGCACCGCACCGGTGAGCCGTGGGAGCGCCCCACCGGCGCCGGTGTGGGACGCGTCACCGAGTACGCGGAGGGCTTCGACCGTTACGTGGCCCACCTCGTCGCGGTCCTGCCGAACCGGCTCGACGGGCTGAAGGTCGTGCTCGACGAGGCGCACGGCGCCGCCTCCCGGGTCTCGCCCGAGGCCTTCGCGCGGGCCGGCGCCGAGGTGATCACGATCGGTGCCGACCCGAACGGCCTGAACATCAACGACGGCTGCGGATCCACCCACCTGGAGCCGCTGAAGGCCGCCGTCGTCGAGCACGGCGCCGACTTCGGCATCGCGCACGACGGCGACGCCGACCGCTGCCTGGCCGTGGACGCCTCGGGCGAGGAGGTCGACGGCGACCAGATCCTGGCGGTCCTCGCCCTCGCCATGCGCGAGGCCGGACAGCTGCGCAAGGACACCGTGGTCGGCACCGTCATGTCCAACCTCGGCTTCAAGATCGCGATGGAGCGGGAGGGCATCCAGCTCGTCCAGACCGCCGTCGGCGACCGCTACGTACTGGAGTCGATGAAGGCCGAGGGCTACGCGCTGGGCGGCGAGCAGTCCGGCCATGTCATCGTCCTGGACCACGCCACGACCGGCGACGGCACCCTGACCGGCCTGCTGCTGGCGGCCCGGGTCGCCGCCACCGGCCGCACCCTCGCCGACCTGGCCGGGGTCATGCAGCGGCTGCCGCAGCTCCTGATCAACGTCCGCGACGTCGACAAGTCCCGCGTCGGGACCTCCCCCGAGATCGCCGAGGCCGTGGCCGAGGCCGAGGCCGAGCTGGGCTCCACCGGACGCGTGCTGCTGCGCCAGTCGGGCACGGAGCCGCTGGTGCGGGTCATGGTCGAGGCGGCCGACATCGAGCAGGCACGGGCGGTCGCCGAGCGGCTGGCCGACGTGGTGAAGTCCGCGCTGGGATAGTGCCCGGCGGTCAGTCGCCGGACGGGTTCGCGACGAGGCCCGTCCGGCGGCGGTGTGCCCGCCACAGGGCCTTCTGGACCAACAGGGTCAGCGTCCCCGCGACCACGATCCCGCCGAGGTTCGCCAGCAGCTGCGTCGCGGAGCCCGTCATCTGGTGGTAGTCGCTGTAGCTGAACGCCACCGCAGCGTTGGACGCGGCCGGCACGGTCGTCACCGAGATGGCGACCCCGATCAGCGCCCCGGACTTCGCCGAGGTCAGCGAGAGCGTGCCGGCGATCCCGGCCAGGAACGCCACCACGAACGACATCGCGTCGGGCTTCCAGATGAACGCCGTGTTGGGACGGTCGCCCTCGATCATCGAGCGGGTGAACAGCCCCAGGCCGTCCATCAGCCAGGCGAAGCCGACCGTCAGCGCCATCGCCAGGGCGAAGCCGCCGATCAGCGCGTACAGCGAACGCAGCGCCAGCCGCGGAGCGCGCTGCACCAGGGCCGTCGAGATCCCGGCCAGCGGCCCGAACTCCGGCCCGACCGCCATCGCGCCCACGATCAGGATCGCGTTGTCGAGCATCACACCGCAGGCGGCGAGCATCACCGCGACGGTGAGGAACGCCACGTACGTGACGCTGAACGTCGACTCCTCGTGGGTCGCCTCCGTCAGCTCCTCCCACAGCACCGCGTCCGCGCCCTCGCCCGGCGCGTCCTCCTCGGCCCTGTCGGCGTGGGCGGAGAGCGTCAGATCCATGTTCTCGACGGTGATCGAACCGGACTTGTCGATACCGAGGCGGCGCAGCGCGGAGATCAGCTCGTCACCCGCCTCACGCGCCACGTCGCACATCACCAGATCCCCCGCCGGGTTGCGGGCGGCCCCGGCCATCACGACGAGATGCGTCGTGCCCAGGGTGCGCTCCAGCAGGTGCAGCACCTCGTCCGTACGGTCGGCGGGGACGATCAGGCGCAGATGCAGCACGTGGCCACTCCCAGGAGGCTCGCGGACTCGGAGGTTGTCAGAGCTTGCGCAGCGACAGCCGCTGGACCTTGTGGTCCGGGCCCTTGCGCAGCACCAGGGTGGCACGGCCCCGGGTGGGCGCCACATTCTCCACCAGATTGGGCTTGTTGATGGTCCGCCACATCGTCGCCGCGTACTCCATGGCCTCCTCCTCGGAGACCTGGGTGTACTTGCGGAAGTACGAGAAGGGGTTCTGGAACGCCGTCTCCCGCAGCTTCCGGAACCGGTCGAGATACCAGCTCTCGATGTCCTCGGTGCGCGCGTCCACGTACACGCTGAAGTCGAAGTAGTCGGCGAGGCCGACCCTGGTCCGGCCGTCCTTGCCGGGCATCGCGGGCTGAAGCACGTTCAGCCCCTCGACGATCAGGATGTCCGGGCGGCGTACGGTGAGCCGCTCGTCGGGCACGATGTCGTAGATCAGATGCGAGTAGACGGGCGCCGTCACCTCGTCCTTGCCGGCCTTGATGTCGGCGACGAACCGGGTCAGGGCGCGCCGGTCGTACGACTCGGGGAACCCCTTGCGCGACATCAGGCCGCGGGCCCGGAGCTCCTTCATCGGCAGCAGGAACCCGTCCGTGGTCACCAGCTCCACGCGCGGATGCTCGGGCCAGCGGGCCAGCAGCGCCTGGAGGATGCGCGCGGTGGTGGACTTGCCGACCGCGACACTGCCCGCGACGCCTATGACGAACGGGGTGCCGCGCTGCGCGCCGTGGCCGCCGCCGGCGTCCCCGAGGAAGGTGTTCAGGGCGCCGCGCAGACCCGAGGTGGCCTGGACGTAGAGGTTCAGGAGCCGGGAGAGCGGCAGATAGACGTCCCGGACCTCGTCGAGGTCGATGACGTCGCCGAGTCCGCGCAGCTGCTCCACCTCGTCGGCGGTCAGCGGGAGCGGCGTCTTGTCGCGCAGGGCGCTCCACTCGGCGCGGGACAGGTCGACGTACGGCGTCGCCGCATGCTCGGCGCGTCGGTGGGTGCTCCGTGGCGGCGAAGTGATCACGGGTTCATTGTCGCGGGAGTTCCGACGCGGTGGAGGGTGGGCTCGGTCACGTGGGGGAGAGGGGACGGGGATGGCGCCGCCGTCGCTCATGGCCGTGCGCCCGCCTTCTTCAGCACACAGAGCTCTCCGCTGTCGGGGTCACCGATGAAGGTCCACAGGAGAGGGGAATCGGCTTTCCCCCTGGCGGTGAGCTGGCCGCTGACATGGCCGGGGGCGAACGCGGTGGACAGCTCCGTCGCACGGTCCCGGGTCGTGTACACGCCGGACTCCCAGGTGCCGGTCCCGGTCATGGTGGAGGGGAAGCCGAATCCGGAGCTGTCGCCGGTGCGGGAGTCCGTGTAGTCGCCGCAGACGTGCGTGGCGCCGAAGGTGCCGTCCTCGGCGAGGACGAGCCGGCCGCCCTGTTCGTCCTGCCAGGTGCCCAGCAGCTGACTGTGCGTCAGCACGAGTGGCGGGCCGTCCGGTTCCGGGGGGATGTTCACGAAGCGCAGCAGGAGTACCAGGACGAACAGGCCCACGGGGACGAGCACCACGAGGACCGCCCCGATGCCCAGCCCCAGTGCGACGGCGGTCCTGTTCGACATCCCGCGCCGGGGCGGCGGCGGGCCCGGGAGCGGCCGGGAGGGCCGGAGGTCCCAGGGCGGGCGCTGCGACGGTGCGACCGGTCCTTCGGCGCCCGGCATGCGCCCCACCCCCCGAATTCCTGTCCGTCCGGCCGGAATCGGTGCCGGCCGGCGGCGACGCCATGATGCACCCGGGGCCACCCGCCGCCGACGGCGGGGCCCGGTGTCCGCTTCCCCGCGGCGGACACCGGACCCGGCTCACGGCCTCCGCGGGATCAGGGCTTCTCGCCCTTGGCGTCGACGACGGCGGCCTCGACCCGGGCGTCGCTGGTCAGGATCTGTCCCGCCCTGAAAGCGAACGTCGGGCCCTGCGCCTTGCCGTTGGAGAGCTTGTACGTGTAGTCCTCGGCGACCACGAAGCGCTGACCGGCATAGCCGAAGTCGTGCGGGTCGAGCAGGATCTCCCGCTGTTCGTGGCCGCTGTCCTCCTTCCGGGTGATGGCGATGGCCTCGCGCCCGGCCGCGTCCTTCACCAGGTGATCGGTGACGTGCACGCCGGGGACGGTGGCCATGGCGCGGTAGATCCGGGCGAGGGCGGCCGGGGGGACCGGGTAGGCCTCGGCCATCCGCCCGATCGCGCGGAAGCTGTGCTGTGCCTTGCCCTCGGGCGGGCTCTCGGCCGTGTGGCCGCTCGGATAGAACGAGCGGATCTCCGCCAGCAGCAGCGCCGGGTCGTCGGGCAGCGCGCTCGCGGCCCGGTAGGCCTCACGTGCCGTGCGGTAGTCGTCGTCCTTGCCGTTCCCGGCCGCGGCGGAGTTGTCGTACGGCACCCAGCCGGGCTCGTACGTGACGGGGCCGAGGGAGGAGCCGTTCCCGTCGCCCTGCGAGGCCACCCGCGCGGTTCTGGTGTAGATCCACTGGTCGTCGCGCGGCTCCGGCCCGGCCGGCCGCTTCTCCAGCGCGTCGGCGGCCAGGTTCAGCACCTCGGCCGGGCTGTCCAGCCGCAGCGTCCCGGCGGTCGAGGCGGGCCCGGGGCGTGCGGGCGCGGCCGCGTCCCCGAGCCGGGTGCCGAGCACCGCCGCCACGGTGATCGCCGCGGCCGCGCCGATCGCGGCGAACCGCCAGTCCGCCCGCAGGCGGCGGGCGCGGCCGCCCGATGCCGCGGTCTCGGTGAGCCGCTGCCGGCCCGGGGCGAGCGCCCCGCGGTCGGGAACGGGTGCGTCCGCGCGCAGCTCGCGCAGCTGGGTCATTTCGTCCATGACGGGCTCAGCTCCATGGCGTCGGGCGTGAACGAGGGGTCCGTGCAGAGGGCGTCGCGGACCTTGCGGCGGGCGCGATGGAGCCGGGACCGTACGGTGCCGAGCGGGATGCCCAGCGCCTCGGAGACCTCCTGGTACCCGAGGTCGGCCCAGGCGACGAGCAGCAGTACGTGGCGGTCGCCCGGCGAGAGCGCGGCGAGCGCCGCCGCCAGGGGCGCCCGGGCGGTGATCCGGTCGTCGCAGCGGTCGCTCCAGGAGGCGGCCACCGGGTCCTGACCGGTACGGGCCAGGGCCCGCAGCCCGCGCTCCTCGCTGCGCCGGTGCTTGCCGATGAGGTTCGCGGCGATGCCGTACAGCCAGGGGCGGGCGCTGCGCCGGGAGCCGTCGTAGCGGCGCCGGGAGCGGAAGGCGATGAGGAAGGTCTCCGCCGTGATGTCGTCCGCCGCGCCCTCCCCGAGGCGGCGGGCGGCATAGCGGTGGATGTCCGGTGCGTGACGGTCGTAGAGACCGGCGAACATCTCGGGCTCCTCCAGCGACTGCGCGATGACCTCGGCGTCGTCGTGCGGGCTGGCACTGGCCGGTGGTCCGGTCACATCGGCTCCTGGGGCTCGGTGGGAGAGCGTGTCACCCCTTGTTCCCCACCGGGGCCGGAAAGGTTCACAGGGTACGCGGGCGGCTCGCCCCGTCAGCTGTCCACCGGCTTCACGTCCGTGCACCTGGTGAACGGCTTCCAGGGGCGGGTGCCGTCCTCCTCCGGCTCTCCGGCGTACGCCGGATTCCCGGTGAGCGTCTGCTCGGTCTCCTCATGCTCCACCGACAGGCCGAACAGCTTGAAACCGAGGTTCACCGAGCCTGCGGCGACACCGATGCCGATCGCGAGCGAGGCGTCCCACCAGTCCTTGTTGACGTCGTAGTCGAGGCTGGTGACCTCGGCGTTGTCGTGGAGCAGCTGCCGCACCGGGCTCGCGTCCCCGGCGAGCGGATCCGTGGCGTCGCGCGGTGCGGGGAGCGTGCCCTTCGCGGGCTGCTCGCCGCGACCGCGCAGCCAGTCCTCGACGGCGGTGCTCTTCTCGTCCGTGTCCAGGTCCACCGAGGCCGACTCGGTGTGCAGGGTGGACGTCGAACTGCCCGCGCCGCCCTCCACGCTGATGGTCAGTCCGCTCCCGCCCGACACCTCGACCTCCGTGCCGCCGTCGCCCTCGGCGGCGACGCCGCCCGCCCGGCTGGTGGTGATCTCCAGGTTCTCCGGGTGGTGCGGCTTGCCGTCGTCCTCCTCCTTGTCGTACGTCTCGGCGTCGTAGGTGACGGCGACCTGCTGCATGTGGGTGCCCTCGCCGGACGCGCCCGCCTCGCCCGCCGCGTCCGCCCCCAGCTTTCCGCTCATCGTGAAGGTGTAGACGAAGGTGATCTTTCCGGCGTCCTCGCCCGATCGGGAGCGGAGCACGGTCACGTCGTCGCTCATCGACCCGGAGGCGCCCACGTCGGCAACGCTGTCGTCCTCGTCGGAGCCCTTGTGGGTGGAGAGGCCGAAGCCCACCTCGCCCGAGGCCTCCGTCGTGGTCCTGCTGATGTCCACGTCCGGGGCCTTCTCCGGGTCCTGGTCCGGTACGAACCAGCTCGCCGCGGCCGAGCAGGCGATCTGTCCCTCGGGGTCGGGGTCGGAGGCGCACTCGTCGTTCTTGGCGAGGAGCTTGGCGTACTTCTTGGCGTTCTCGACGTTGTGCTCCAGGTCCTCCTGGGCCGAGGCGCCCTCCTCGTGGCCGTCGAAGATCCACTGGCCGCCGCTGCCGGAACTCCAGTTGTAGCCGGCGCTGAGCCGGGCCTCGCCGGTCCAGTTCCCGAGCTTGCCGATGCCGGCGCTGACGCCGCCCTCGACGCCGGCGCCGACGTCCACGTTCCGGGAGAGGGTGACCGAACCGTCCGACCACTGCTCGATCGTCACCTGCTCCGAGCTGGAGATCTTGAAGAACAGGATCTGGATCCGGGTGGTCGTCTTCCGGTCGTCCGAGGACAGCAGGCACTTGTCCGGCTCGAAGGGGTCCTCCTCGTCGTCCCCGGCGTCGTCGCCGGACATGCCGCTCGCCGTCAGGGTCGGCTCGTCCGTATCGACGACATCGTTGTCAGGAGAGCCGTCGCCGCCCTCGCCGCCCGACGCGCCGTCATCCGTACCGGACTCGGCGCAGTCACCCGCGTCACCCGCGTCACCCGCGCCGATCGTGGCGACCGCCTCGCAGAGCCGTCCGCCGATGGCCGCGCCCACCCCGGACGCGCGGCCCGCCATCAGCATCGCCAGGATCAGGGCGAGGGCGACGGCGCCGACGCCCGTGTACTCGATCGCGGTCTGGCCCTCGCACCTCCCGCCCCTCCCGTGCCGCCTTGTCCGCCACCGCGTCCGGCCGCCGCTTCCCGTCATGCCGCCCCGCCCTTCGGTCAGCCCCCGTGCTTCTCCCGCGAGCTGTCGAGCGTAGGAACGGGCACGGGCCGAGGACAGGGCCTGCGGACCCAGCCGGGCGGCTGGGTCCGGGGCCCGGCCGCCGGCGCCACGCCGTTCTCCCTGCCGCCCCGTTCACCTTCTGCGACGATGCGAAGAAGAGGGGCAGATGGACAGGAAAGGAACGGTATGTGCGGAATCGTGGGTTACGTCGGAGGGCAGTCGGCGCAGGACGTCGTCGTAGCGGGTCTCAAACGCCTCGAGTACCGGGGCTACGACTCGGCGGGCCTCGCCGTGCTCGCGGACGGCGGCCTGGCCGCCGCCAAGAAGGCCGGCAAGCTCGTCAATCTGGAGAAGGCGCTGGCCGAGGCGCCGCTCCCGGCCGGGACCACCGGGATCGGACACACCCGCTGGGCCACCCACGGCGCCCCCACCGACACCAACGCCCACCCGCACCTCGACAACGCGGGCCGCGTCGCCGTCGTGCACAACGGGATCATCGAGAACTTCGCCGCCCTGCGCGCCGAACTCGCCGAACGCGGCCACGAGCTGGCCTCCGAGACCGACACCGAGGTCGTCGCCCATCTGCTGGCCGAGGCGTTCTCCTCCTGCGCCGACCCGGCGGAGGCGATGCGACAGGTCTGCCGCCGGCTGGAGGGCGCCTTCACCCTCGTCGCCGTGCACGCGGACGCGCCCGGCACGGTGGTCGGGGCCCGGCGCAACTCGCCGCTCGTGGTGGGGGTGGGGGAGGGTGAAGCCTTCCTGGCCTCCGACGTCGCCGCGTTCATCGCGCACACCCGCTCCGCGATCGAGCTGGGCCAGGACCAGGTGGTCGAGCTGCGCCGCGAGGGGGTCACCGTCACCGACTTCGACGGGCGGCCCGCCGAGGTCCGCGAGTACCACGTGGACTGGGACGTCTCCGCCGCCGAGAAGGGCGGCCACGACTACTTCATGCTCAAGGAGATCGCCGAACAGCCCAGGGCCGTCGCCGACACGCTCCTCGGCCGGATCGACGGCTCGGGCTCGCTCCGCCTCGACGAGGTGCGCATCCCGCCGCACGAGCTGCGCGAGGTCGACAAGGTCGTCATCGTGGCCTGCGGCACCGCCTACCACTCCGGGATGATCGCCAAGTACGCCATCGAGCACTGGACCCGCATCCCCTGCGAGACCGAGCTGGCCAGCGAGTTCCGCTACCGCGACCCGATCCTCGACCAGCGCACCCTGGTCGTCGCGATCTCGCAGTCCGGCGAGACGATGGACACCCTGATGGCCCTGCGGCACGCCCGGGAACAGGGCGCCAAGGTCCTCGCCATCTGCAACACGAACGGCTCCACCATCCCCCGGGAGTCCGACGCCGTGCTCTACACGCACGCCGGACCCGAGGTCGCCGTCGCCTCCACCAAGGCCTTCCTCACCCAGCTGGTCGCCTGCTACCTCGTCGCCCTGTACCTCGGACAGATCCGGGGGACGAAGTGGGGCGACGAGATCCGCACCGTCATCCGCCAGCTCTCCGAGATCTCCGGCGCCGTCGAGAAGGTCCTGGGGACCATGGAGCCGGTGCGCGAACTCGCCCGCTCCCTCGCCGGTCACGACACCGTGCTCTTCCTGGGCCGCCACGTCGGCTATCCGGTCGCCCTGGAAGGCGCGTTGAAGCTCAAGGAGCTCGCGTACATGCACGCCGAGGGCTTCGCCGCCGGTGAGCTCAAGCACGGCCCGATCGCACTCATCGAGGACGGCCTCCCGGTCGTCGTGGTGGTGCCGTCGCCGCGCGGCCGGTCGCTGCTGCACGACAAGGTCGTGTCGAACATCCAGGAGATCAGGGCCCGCGGCGCCCGCACCGTCGTCATCGCCGAGGAGGGCGACGAGGCGGTCGTCCCGTACGCCGACCACCTGATCCGGATTCCCATGACGCCCACGCTGCTCCAGCCGCTGGTGTCGACCGTGCCGTTGCAGGTCTTCGCCTGCGAACTGGCGACGGCACGCGGCAACGACGTGGACCAGCCGCGCAATCTGGCGAAGTCCGTGACCGTGGAGTGATCCGTGGTCCGGCTAGCTTGCTTGCAAGCAAGCAAGCCGGCGAGGGATGAGGGAACACGCGTGATCATCGGGGTCGGGATCGACGTGGCAGAGATCGAACGGTTCGACGCGGCGCTGGAACGTACGCCGCAGATGGCCGAACGGCTCTTCCTGGAAAGGGAGTTGCTGCTGCCCAGCGGCGAGCGGCGCGGCATCGCCTCGCTCGCCGCCCGGTTCGCGGCGAAGGAGGCCCTCGCGAAGGCGCTCGGCGCGCCCGCCGGGCTGCTCTGGACGGACGCCGAGGTGTACGTCGAGGACAGCGGGCAGCCCCGGCTGCGGGTCCGCGGCACCGTCGCCGCACGCGCCGCCGAGCTGGGCGTACGGCACTGGCACGTCTCGCTCAGCCATGACGCGGGGGTGGCGTCGGCCGTCGTGATCGCGGAGGGTTGAGCACATGCGTACCGCCTACAGCGTCGATACCGTACGGGCCGCCGAGCGGGCCCTGATGTCCCGGCTGCCCGAGGGCGCGCTGATGCAGCGCGCCGCCGCCGGACTGGCCGCGGCCTGCGCCGATGTGCTGCGGCGGCGCGGCCGGGTGTACGGGGCCCGGGTCGTCCTCCTCGTCGGCAGCGGCGACAACGGGGGCGACGCACTGTACGCGGGCGCCCGGCTCGCCCGCCGGGGCGCCGGGGTGCGCGCGGTGCTCACGGCGCCGGACCGTGTCCACGGCGGCGGCCTCGCGGCCCTGCTCGCGGCGGGCGGGCGGATCGCGGAGGGCGCGGACGCCTGGGGCGGCCACATCGATCTCGTGGTGGACGGGATCACCGGCATCGGCGGGCGGGGCGGGCTGCGGCCGGACGCCGCCGAGCTGGTGCGGGCCCTCGCGGCGACCGGCGCGCCTCTCGTCGCCGTCGACCTGCCCAGCGGGGTCGAGGCCGGCACCGGCGAGGTGCTCGGCGAGGCGGTGCGCGCCGACGTGACCGTCACCTTCGGCACGTACAAGCCGGGCCTGCTCGTCGACCCGGCCGCCGAACGGGCCGGGGCGCTGCACCTCGTCGACATCGGGCTCGGGCCCGAACTGCCGGAGGTGCCCGAGCTGGAGGCGCTCCAGTACGCGGATGTCGCAGCCCTGCTGCCCGTCCCGGGGGCCGAGAGCGACAAGTACCGGCGCGGGGTCGTCGGAGTCGTCGCCGGTTCCGCGCGCTACCCGGGCGCGGCGGTGCTGGCCGTCTCCGGGGCGCTGCGGGGCGGCGCGGGGGCCGTGCGGTACGTCGGCCCGGGCGCGGCCGCGGTGATCGCCCGTCACCCGGAGACGCTGGTCCACGCGGGGCCGCCGTCGAAGGCGGGGCGGGTGCAGGCCTGGGTCGTCGGGCCCGGGCTCGGCGACGGCGCGGAGGCCGCCGAGGCGGTCCGGGACGTGCTGGCGGCGGACGTCGCGGTGCTGGTGGACGCGGACGGGCTGCGGCTGCTGGACGCCGGTGCCGTGCGCGCGCGCACCGCGCCGACCGTCCTCACCCCGCACGCCGGCGAGGCCGCCGCGCTGCTCGGCGTCCCGCGCGAGGAGGTCGAGGCGGGGCGGCTCGCCGCGGTACGGGAACTGGCCGCCCGGTACCGCGCCACGGTCCTGCTCAAGGGCTCGACGACCCTGGTCGCCGGCGAGGACCCGGACACCCCCGTACGGGTCAATCCGACCGGCACCTCCTGGCTGGCCACGGCCGGCAGCGGCGACGTCCTCTCCGGGCTGACCGGCTCCCTGCTCGCCGCGGGCCTCGCCCCGCGCGACGCCGCGTCGGCCGGCGCCCATCTGCACGGACTCGCCGCCCGCCACGCCTCCGACGGCTCGCCCGTCGCCGCGCAGGACGTCGCGGAGGCGATCCCGGTGGCGTGGCGGGACGTGCGGGCCTGAGTGATCATGGGCCCGGCGGGGACCGACCGCAGTCGACAGGAGGGCCGACCGTGGACAGCAGCAGCGACGTACGCGTACGCCGGGTGTACGAGCCGAAGGAGGACGGCGACGGCACCCGCGTCCTCGTCGACCGGCTCTGGCCGCGCGGCGAGTCCAAGGAGAAGGCCGCGATCGACAAGTGGCTCAAGGACATCACCCCGTCGAACGAGCTCCGCGACTGGTACCACCAGGACCGCACCGAGATCCGCTACGACGAGTTCGTCGAGCGCTACCGCACCGAGCTGGCCGACCCCGCCCACACGGCGGCCGTCCATGAACTGGTCGAACTGGTCCGCGCGGGCGGCCCGGTGACCCTGGTCACCGCCGTCAAGGACGTACCGCACAGCCATGTCCCGGTCATCGTCGACCAGCTGGAACACGAGCTGCGCCGTCGCTGAGGGGCCCTCGGGCGACCTGCCGCCCGGGGGCGCCGGCGTACGCCTCTGAGAGACTGGGCGCGATGAACGAGACAGCGTCCTTGAGAGCCCGTGCCGAGATCGACCTCGACGCACTGCGCGCCAACGTGCGTGTGCTGCGCGCGCGGGCGGGCGGCGCGCAACTCATGGCCGTCGTCAAGTCCGACGCGTACGGGCACGGCGCGGTGCCCTGCGCCCGCGCCGCGCTGGAGGCCGGGGCGACCTGGCTGGGCACCGCGACGCCGCAGGAGGCGCTCGCCCTGCGGGCGGCCGGACTCGGCGGCCGGGTGATGTGCTGGCTGTGGACCCCGGGCGGCCCCTGGCGCGAGGCGATCGAGGCCGACATCGATGTGTCGGTGAGCGGGATGTGGGCCCTGCGCGAGGTCGTCGCCGCCGCCACGGAGGCGGGCGTCCCGGCCCGGATCCAGCTCAAGGCCGACACCGGCCTCGGGCGCAACGGCTGCCAGCCCGCCGACTGGCCGGAGCTGGTCGCCGCCGCCCGTGCCGCGGAGGACGCGGGCACCGTCCGGATCACCGGCCTCTGGTCCCACTTCGCCTGCGCCGACGAGCCCGGCCACCCCTCCATCGCCGCCCAGCTGGCCGTGTTCCGGGACATGGTGGCGCACGCGGAGAAGGAGGGCGTGGACCCCGAGGTGCGCCACATGGCCAACTCCCCGGCGACGCTGACGATCCCCGAGGCGCACTTCGACCTCGTCCGGACCGGGATCGCGATGTACGGCATCTCGCCCAGCCCCGAGCTGGGCACCCCGGCCGACTTCGGGCTGCGCCCCGTCATGACGCTCGTCGCCTCGATCGCCCTGGTCAAGCAGGTGCCGGCCGGCCACGGGATCAGCTACGGCCACCACTACACGACCTCCGCCGAGACCACCCTGGGCCTGGTGCCGGTCGGCTACGCGGACGGCATCCCGCGCCACGCCTCCGGCCGCGCCCCGGTCCTGGTCGGCGGTGTCACCCGGCGGATCGCCGGCCGGGTGGCCATGGACCAGTTCGTCGTCGACCTCGACGGGGACGAGGTCGAGGTCGGCAGCGAGGCGGTGCTCTTCGGCCCGGGGGACCAAGGCGAGCCGAGCGCCGAGGACTGGGCGCAGGCCGCCGACACGATCGCGTACGAGATCGTCACCCGGATCGGCACCCGCGTACCGCGTGTGCATCTGCACGCGGCCCCGGCCGAGTCCTGACCGATCGTCCACCGCTGACCGGGCACGATCTGATCACGACCGGAACACACCGGCCCTGACCTGACGGACACGAGCGACGAGGAGCGCGGCACGGTGAGCGAGATCAGCGCGGGGGACGCGGCGACGACGGCTGCCGCTGCGGCGGTCGGCTGGCGCCGGGCGGGTGTCGCCGGAGCCGCCATAGGCGTGATCGCGGCGGGCGCGGCGGCCGGTGTCGCGGTCGAGCGGCTCACCGTCGGCCGGGGCATGCGCAGGAGGGCCAGGCTGGCCCTGGACGCCACCGGGCCGTACGGCTCGCTGCGCGGACTGCCGGGCCGGGCCACCGCCGACGACGGCACCGAGCTGTACTACGAGGTCGACGAGGTCGAACCGGACGGCGCCACCAGGACCGCCGCGGGCGGGGGCGAGCCGGCCGGCTCCGGCACACGCCGCCGCAGGCTCTTCGGCCGCAAGGATCCCGCGCCGGTCACCGTGGTCTTCAGCCACGGCTACTGCCTCAGCCAGGACTCCTGGCACTTCCAGCGGGCGGCGCTGCGCGGGCTGGTGCGTACCGTCCACTGGGACCAGCGCAGCCACGGCCGCTCCGAGCGGGGCCGGGCCCAGGCGGACGGGGTGACGGTCGGCATCGACCAGCTCGGCCGCGACCTGAAGGCGGTGATCGACGCGGCGGCCCCCGAGGGCAGGCTGGTGCTGGTCGGGCACTCGATGGGCGGCATGACGATGATGGCGCTCGCCGACCAGTTCCCCGCGCTGGTCCGGGACCGGGTCGCCGCCGTCGCCCTCGTCGGGACGTCGAGCGGGAAGCTCGGCGAGGTCAGTTTCGGGCTGCCGGTCGCGGGCGTGAACGCGGTGCGGCGGGTGCTGCCCGGGGTGCTGCGGGCGCTCGGTTCCCAGGCCGAGCTCGTGGAACGGGGCCGCCGGGCGACCGCCGACCTCTTCGCCGGGCTGATCAAGCGGTACTCGTTCGGTTCGCGGGACGTCGACCCGGCGGTGGAGCGGTTCGCCGAGCGGCTCATCGAGTCCACCCCGATCGATGTGGTCGCCGAGTTCTATCCGGCCTTCACCGAACACGACAAGAGCGGCGCGCTGCCCGCCTTCCGCGACATGCCGGTGCTGATCCTGGCGGGCGACAAGGACCTGGTGACGCCCAGCTCGCACAGCGAGACCATCGCCGACCAGCTCCCGGACGCGGAGCTGGTCATCGTCCCGGACGCGGGCCACCTGGTGATGCTGGAGCACCCCGAGACGGTCACGGACCGGATGGCGGACCTGCTGGTACGCGTCGGAGCCGTGCCGGCAACGGCTAACGTTGGCGGACATGGAAGCACCGCACAACAGCCTGGCGACTGAGGCCACCGAGGGTGCCGCGCCGGGCACCGTCACCATCCCCCTGGCCGTCGACTCCCCCGAACAGATGCAGGCGCTCGGCCGCCGGATCGCCGCGATCCTGAGGCCCGGCGACCTCGTGATGCTCACCGGCGAGCTCGGCGCCGGGAAGACGACGCTGACCCGGGGCCTCGGCGAGGGCCTGGGAGTGCGCGGCGCGGTCACGTCCCCCACCTTCGTGATCGCCCGCGTCCACCCGTCGCTGACCGGCGGCCCGGCACTGGTCCACGTCGACGCGTACCGCCTGGGCGGCGGGCTGGACGAGATGGAGGACCTGGATCTCGATGTGTCGCTGCCGGAGTCGGTGGTGGTCGTGGAGTGGGGCGACGGCAAGGTCGAGGAGCTCTCGGACGACCGGCTGCAGGTGGTGATCGACCGCGCGGTCGGCGACACGGACGACGAGCGGCGCGTGGTGACCCTGGTGGGGATCGGTGCGCGCTGGGCGGGACTGCGCGAGGTCTGAGCGCGGGGCCGGATTCCGACAGGCTGTCGGCAAATTGTTGCGCCGGGCGGTCCGGGCGTGGTCACATGGATGACGAGAGCTGGTTAGGTCTGCCTAACCACGCCTTCCGCCGGAGCCTCAGGAGGCATCCATGACGACGTCCGCCGAACGCGAAGTGCCGCCGCCGCCATCGATGAAGGACCTGCTTGCGGCCTGCGCCGCGGCCTCGGCGGTCTCCACGCCGCCCCCGTCCGCGGACGAGGGCGAGAGGGAGGGCGAGGGCGACGGAACTCCGGCCGACCCCGGGCCCCGCTCCGGATCCGAGTCCGAGCTTCCCGGGCCCAGGGAGGCCTGAGCCGGCCCGGGGAGGCGCGGGGAGGTCCTAGGGGACGACGACGACCTTCGTGTCCACCATCGCGAAGTCCCACATGGCGTCCCCGTCGGCCCGCGGCATCCGCACACCACCCGTCTTCAGCGTCGGGTCCGGGCTCTCCATCGAGCCGTCCACCGCCGCGCTGAACCCGACGGACACGTCGTCCGCCATCGCGAACCGCACCACGTGCTCGATCATCACGCCGTCGGAGCCCTTGGTGGGACTGCCCTGACGGCTGCTCACCCGGTAGGTCCCGGGCTGCGGGCTCAGCGCACTCGGCATGACCTCGAAGGTGCGGTCCACCTTCCCGTCCGCGTCGACGAGCCACACGCGGCGGTCTTCCAGGGCGTACACGACCCGCTTCCCGGTGCCGGAGTGCGCGGGGAGCGCGGCCGGGCGCGACTTCTCCTTCGGCTTCGCGTGCTCGGTGGCGGTGGCGGAAGCCTTCGGTTTGGGGGCCGCGAGGTTGTCGGGGGCGTTCGCCGATGCCTGGAAGGCCAGGACGCCGACGGCGACGAGCGCCGCCGCAGTGAGCCCGGCCACGATTCCCGAGCTGCCCCTAGACACCGTGCGCGCCCCTTTCGCTTCCGTATGTCGTACAAGCGTTTAGCGTTTACGTCGTACCCACGTGTGCACGGTGACGGTAGCAGCCGGGGCCGGTCGTGCCGGGACGCCGTACGGGGCGCCGTGCCCCCGTCGGCGGAGCCGTAGGCTGTTTGCGTGCTCTTGCTCGCCGTGGATACCGCCACCCCCGCCGTCACCGTCGCCCTTCACGACGGGACCTCCGTCGTCGCCGAGTCCGGACAGGTCGACGCCCGAAGGCACGGGGAGCTGCTGCTGCCCGCCGTCGACCGGGTGCTCGCCGAGGCCGGCGTGGGACTCGACGCCGTGACGGACGTGGTCGTCGGCGTCGGCCCCGGACCGTACACCGGGCTCCGGGTCGGTCTGGTCACCGCCGCGACCTTCGGCTCCGCCCTCTCCGTCCCCGTGCACGGGCTGTGCACCCTGGACGGTCTCGCGTACGCCGCGGGCCGGGCCGGGCTGGAGGGACCGTTCGCCGTCGCGACGGACGCCCGCCGCAAGGAGGTCTACTGGGCGAGATACGACGACCCGCGCACCCGGGTCACCGGGCCCGCCGTCGACCGGCCCGCCGACATCGCCGAACAGCTCGCCGGGCTTCCGGTCGTCGGAGCGGGCGCGGTGCTCTACCCCGAGGCGTTCCCGGACGCCCGGGAGCCCGAGCACGTCAGCGCCGGCGCGCTGGCCGCCCTCGCCGCCGAGCGGCTCGCCGCGGGCGCGGAGCTGCTGCCGCCGCAGCCGCTCTACCTCCGCAGGCCCGACGCCCAGGTGCCGAAGAACTACAAGGTGGTCACCCCGAAGTGACGAGCACGACTGCCGTTCTGCGCGAGATGCGCTGGTGGGACATCGATCCGGTGCTGGAGCTCGAACACGAGCTGTTCCCGGACGACGCCTGGTCGGCCGGCATGTTCTGGTCCGAGCTGGCGCACTCGCGCGGCCCCCGGGCCACTCGCCGCTACGTCGTCGCCGAGGACCCCGTCACCGACCGGATCGTCGGCTACGCGGGCCTCGCCGCGGCCGGCGACCTCGCCGACGTGCAGACGATCGGGGTGACCCGCGACCACTGGGGCGGCGGCCTCGGCTCCGTGCTCCTCACCGACCTGCTGAAGCACGCCACGGCCTTCGAGTGCGCCGAGGTGCTGCTCGAGGTCCGCGTCGACAACACCCGGGCCCAGAAGCTGTACGAACGCTTCGGCTTCGAGCCGATCGGCTTCCGCCGCGGCTACTACCAGCCGGGGAACATCGACGCACTCGTCATGCGCCTCCACGTACAAGAACACGTGCAAGAACACGTACAGGAAACAGAGACTGACTGATGGCTGACGAACCGCTCGTACTCGGCATCGAGACCTCCTGCGACGAGACCGGCGTCGGCATCGTCCGGGGTACGACGCTGCTCGCCGACGCCGTCGCGTCCAGCGTCGACACGCACGCCCGCTTCGGCGGCGTCGTCCCGGAGATCGCCTCCCGCGCCCATCTGGAGGCGATGGTCCCCACCATCGAGCGTGCCCTGAAGGAGGCCGGGATCAGTGCCCGCGACCTCGACGGCATCTCCGTCACCGCGGGCCCCGGGCTCGCGGGCGCGCTGCTGGTCGGCGTATCGGCGGCCAAGGCGTACGCGTACGCGCTGAACAAGCCGCTCTACGGGGTCAACCACCTCGCCTCGCACATCTGCGTGGACCAGCTGGAGCACGGCCCGCTGCCCGAGCCGACGATGGCGCTGCTGGTCAGCGGCGGCCACTCCTCGCTGCTGCTCGCGCCGGACATCACCAATGACGTACGGCCGCTGGGCGCGACCATCGACGACGCGGCGGGCGAGGCCTTCGACAAGATCGCCCGGGTGCTGGACCTGGGCTTCCCCGGCGGCCCGGTCATCGACCGGCTGGCGAAGGAGGGCGACCCGGCCGCGATCGCCTTCCCGCGCGGGCTCACCGGCTCGCGCGATCCCGTCTACGACTTCTCCTTCTCCGGTCTGAAGACCTCGGTGGCCCGCTGGATCGAGGCCAAGCGCGCGGCGGGCGAGGAGGTGCCGGTACGGGACGTGGCGGCGTCCTTCCAGGAGGCCGTGGTGGACGTGCTCACCCGCAAGGCCGTCCGGGCCTGCAAGGACGAGGGCGTCGACCACCTGATGATCGGCGGCGGGGTCGCGGCCAACTCGCGGCTGCGGGCGCTGGCCCAGGAGCGGTGCGAGCGGGCCGGCATCCGGCTGCGGGTGCCGCGCCCCGGGCTGTGCACGGACAACGGCGCGATGGTCGCGGCGCTGGGCGCGGAGATGGTCGCCCGCAACCGGCCGGCCTCGGACCTGGAGCTGTCCGCGGACTCCTCGCTGCCGGTGACCGACACCCATGTGCCGGGCGCCTCCGCGCACGACCACGACCACGTCCACGAGATCAGCAAGGACAACCTCTACTCATGACCGTCGCACTCATGTGGGAGGCCCGTGCCGTGGCCGGCCGGGGCGCCGAACTCCTGGAGTGGGCACGGGCCCGTTCGGCCGAGCTGGCCCGTGAGCCGCTCCGCCGCGAGCTGCTGCGCGCCCCGCAGGACCGGGTCCTGGTCATCACCTGGTGGGCGGGGGAGTACGGCGACGAGCTGCCCGAACTGCCTGAGCCTGACGCCGAGCTGATCACCCGTCCGGTGCACCGCTGGCGTTTCGAGTCGCTGGGGGACAGCGCTTAGGGGGTCGACCCGGCATCGGCCGACCACTGCTCAGCCGGTGGCGGTCGCCCGCTCGATCAGCCCCCGGACGATCGCGTCCAGTTCGTCCGCCACCTCGTAGTCGGCGGCGTACGCCCGCCACTCGTCCTTGATCGCGGCGAGCCGGGGCAGCGTCGCCGCGTCCTCCTCCGTGACCATCTCGGGGAAGTAGCGTCTGCCCGGCGGGGTCTGCGCGCGGCGTTCGGCGGCCCGGCGGAAGACCAGGTCGCCGTAGACGTAACTCCAGATCGTCCGGTACGCGCGTACCGCCTGGGCGGGGGAGAGGCCGCAGGCGAGCGCCGAGTCGATGATCTCCTCGACCATCCACAGCGCGTTCCTGTCGGTCAGCTCGCCCAGCGCCAGGACGTCCAGCACCCACGGGAGCCGGGCCAGGATGCCGTGCATGTGCACGGCCACGGCGAGCAGCCGCTCGCGCGGGTCCTCGGGCAGCTCGGGGCGGGGGAAGCCGGCCGCGGTGCCCGACAGGGTGAGCATCAGCAGCTCGTCCTTGTCCTGCACGTAGTGGTAGAGCGCCATCGGGGTGGAGCCGAGCTCCTTCGCCACCCGCCGCATGCTCAGGGCGCCCACGCCCTCTTCCTCGATGATGCGGCGCGCGGTGGCGACCATCGCGTCCGGGTCGAGCCTGCGTGGCCGCCCCACGGACCGCTTCTCAGGCGCCTGCTTCTTCGCAGGCGCCTTCCTTATGGGTGCCTTCTCCGCCGGTGCCTGCTTCTTCTCGGTCCCTGCCACCTCGGCATTGTCTCCCGTACCGCTGTTCCCGCTCCTTGCCGGGGCCCCTCGCACGTAATTTCTATACGCGTATAGTAATGACTCGACCGTACGACCGCGAGGGAAGGGAACGTCGTGAGCGATCAGTCACGGCATACGCGTTGGCTGCTGGCGGTGGCTCTCACCGTGCAGTTCATGGTGGCGTTGGACATGTCCGTGGTGAACGTCGCGCTGCCGGACATGCGCGGCGATCTCGGCTTCACCCCCCAGGGGCTGCTGTGGGTGGTGAACGCCTACGCGCTGGCCTTCGGCGGGCTGCTGATGCTCGGCGGGCGGCTCGCCGACCTGCTGGGCAGCCGCCGGATCCTGACGGCGGGCCTGGTGCTGTTCGGAGCGGCGAGCCTGGCGGGCGGGCTCGCCCGGTCGCCGGGCGGGCTGATCGCCGCGCGGGCGGTGCAGGGGATCGGCGCCGCCGCGCTCGCCCCGGTCGCCTTCGCCCTGATCGCCCTGGCCTTCCCGGCCGGGCCCGCCCGTTCCCGCGCCCTGGGGCTGTGGGGCATGGCGGGCGCGGCGGGCGGCGCGGTCGGCGTGCTCGCGGGCGGGGTGCTCACCGATGCGGCGGGCTGGCGCGCGGTGATGCTGGTGAATGTGCCGATCGTGGGGTTCGCGCTGGTGGGGGCCGTGCGCAGCGGACTGCGGGGCGAGCCGGCGCGTGGCAACGGCCGGCTCGATGTGGCGGGAGCGCTGCTGGCCACCGCGGGTACGACGCTGCTGGTCCTCGGGCTCGTACGGACATCGACCGACGCGTGGGGGTCGGCCCGGACGCTGGTCACGCTCGGTGCCGCCGCGCTGCTGCTGACCGTCTTCGTCGTCGTCGAGCTGAGGGCCCGCACTCCGCTGCTCCGTCCCGGACTGCTGAGGGGGCGGCCGGTGCTGACCGCCAATGTCGTCTGCCTGCTGCTGAGCTCCGGGCAGTTCGCCGCGTTCTATTTCGTCTCGCTCTACATGCAGCAGGTGCTCGACTACGGGCCGACCGCCGCCGGAATCGCCTTCCTGCCGTTCTCGGCGGGCGTCGTCGCCGGCTCGCTCGTCGCCACCCGTACGGTCGCGGCGCTCGGCACCGGACGGCTGCTGGCGCTCGGCGGCTCCCTGGCCACGCTCGGCCTGGCCGGATTCGCGGCGACGGCGCGGGCGGACGGCGGCTTCCTGTACTCGATCCTCGGCCCGTCCCTCGTCTGCAGCATCGGCATCGGGATGTGCTTCGTACCGCTCGGCACGGCGGCCACGACCGACGTGGCGCCCGAGGAGACGGGCATGGCCTCCGGGCTGCTGAACAGCTCCCGCCAGGTGGGCGGCTCGCTGGGGCTCGCGGTCCTGGTCACCGTCGCCGCCCGGGTCACCGGCGACGGGAACCGTCCGGCCGACCTGGCGGCCGGGTACTCGGCGGCGTTCTGGGTATGTGCCGGGCTGCTCGCCGTCGCGGCACTGGTGGCCCTGGTGCTGCTCCCGGGACGGGGGCGGGCGGCCGCGGCGGGGGTTCCGGGGACCGGCCCGGAGACCGCTCCGGAGGCAGGCCCGGAGATGGCCGCGGCGACCGGCCCGGAGACCGCTCCGGTGGCCGGGCCGGAAATTTCTCAGAAGAATTTCCAGGGGACTGTCGATCCGGCCGGGTCCCGTTCGACGCAAGGGTGAGAGGCGGGGAGAGCCCCCGCCCGTTCGACCTGGGAGTCACCATGCCGCGCTTCATGTCACTGATCCGTATCGACGAGCAGAACCCCTTCGACGCCCCGGACCCCGATTTCGAGAAGCGCATGGGCGCCTTGTTCGAGGAGATCACCAAGGCGGGCGTCATGCTGGAGACGGCCGGGCTCACCCCCACCTCCCAGGGGACCAGGGTCACCTGGTCCGGCGGGAAGCTCACCCACACCGACGGGCCCTTCACCGAGACCAAGGAGGTCGTCGGCGGCTACGCCATCCTCCAGGTCAAGGACAAGGAGGAGGCCCTGGAATGGACCCGGCGCTTCCTGCGGACCCACCCGGAGAGCTGGACCGTGACCTCCGAGGTCCGTCAGATCGACGAGGCCACCCTGGGCGCCTGAGAACCTGTCGGGCGGCCTTTGGCCGGAGGCCGCCCGACATGCCCCGACGGGCGCGCTTGCCGCGGCCCGGTACGGCTGCTGTGATGAGTGATCATGACGGCAGCAAGCGCGACCGCGGCGGTCGAGGCGGTCTTCAGGATCGAGTCCGCGCGGATCATCGCGGGCGTCACCCGCATCGTGCGCGACGTCGGCATCGCCGAGGAACTCGCGCAGGACGCGCTGGTGGCCGCGCTGGAGCAGTGGCCGGAATCAGGTGTCCCGGACCGGCCGGGCGCCTGGCTCATGGCCACCGCCAGACACCGCGCGATCGATCTCGTACGCCGCAAGGAGACCTACGCGCGCAAGCTCGCCGAGGTGGGGCGGGCCCTTGAGGACGTGCCGCCGCCCGAGCCCGCCGGGGCGGACGACATCGATGACGACCTGCTCCGGCTGATCTTCACCGCCTGCCATCCGGTGCTCTCCACGGAGGCCCGGATCGCCCTCACCCTGCGGCTGCTCGGCGGCCTCACCACCGACGAGATCGCCCGGGCGTTCCTGGCCCCCGAACCGACCGTCGCCCAGCGCATCGTCCGGGCGAAACGGACCCTGGGGCGCGCGGGCATCCCCTTCGAGGTGCCGTACGGGCCGGAGCGTGCCGCGCGCCTCGGCTCCGTGCTCGAAGTGATCTACCTGATCTTCAACGAGGGGTACGCGGCGACCGCGGGCGACGACTGGCTGCGTCCGGCGCTGTGCGAGGACGCGCTGCGGCTGGCCCGGGTGCTCGTCGGCCTGATGGAGCGGGAGCCCGAGGTCCACGGACTGGTCGCGCTGCTGGAGTTCCAGGCCTCCCGCACCGCCGCCAGGACCGGGCCGGACGGTGCGCCGGTGCTGCTCGCCGACCAGAACCGGGCCCGCTGGGACCACCTGCTGGTGCGGCGCGGGGTCGCGGCCCTGGAGCGGGCCGTGGCGGCGACCGGGGAGGGCGCCGGGCTCGGCCCGTACACCGTGCAGGCCGCGATCGCCGCCTGCCACGCGCGGGCGGCGGCGTACGCGGACACCGACTGGGCCACCATCGCCGCCCTCTACGACCGTCTCGCCGTGATCGCACCGTCCCCGGTCGTCGAACTGAACCGGGCCGTGGCGGTCTCGATGGCGCAGGGCCCGGAGGCTGGCCTCGCCCTTGTCGACGCGCTGGCGGACGATCCGGCGCTCAAGGACTACCACCTGCTGCCCAGCGTCCGCGGCGATCTGCTGGCCAGGACGGGACGCGAGGAGGAGGCCCGGGCGGAGTTCCTGCGGGCGGCCGCACTGACCCGCAACGAACGGGAACGGGCGATGCTCCTGGACCGCGCGGGGCATCCGGACCGCGACGGCCGTTGAGTCCCGGCCGCCGGACGGGGCCGACCGGGCATGCGCGGGCCGGGCCCTGAGGCGGTGCGCGACGGCTGAGCCGGCCCGCGCGCTCGGTAGGGTCTGCTCCATGTCTCGCCGCGCACAACTGCCGCCGCCACCACCGCCCGTGGAGATACGTTCCTGGCCCGACCGGGAGGCGCTGCTGACCGACCGGGCCGCGGTGCTCGGCATGTTGGTGAAGGCGCATGTCTCACCGGGCCGGCTGGCGATGCTGTGGCTGTGGGGAACGCTCTGCGCGCTCGGCTGGCTGCTGGTGGGCACGGCGCTGATCACCTTCGAGGAGTCCTACGACGTCATCAGCGCCGGGATCGGTGTGCTCCTCGCCGTCCTGGGCGTCGGCTGCGCGGTGCCCGCGGTCGTCCTCGTCGCCATCGGCCTGCGCCGCGACGTCAGGATCCGCCGGCTGCTCGACGCCTGGGGCGGCCTGGACCGCGATCCGGCGCGCGACGCGGCCCTGCGGATGCCGGGCGCCTCGCTCGCCTGGCTGCTGATGTCCTTCGCGCTCTGCGCGGCCGGGCTGTACGCCTGCTTCGCCGTTCCCGCCAGTGGCACGCTGGAAGGGAACGCCTACGGTCTGGCCGTCCTGGTCATGGGGCTCGGGCTGACCGGCTGGATCGTCGGACTCATCGGCCTCGTCAAGGCGTTCGCCCACCGGCGCTGGGTGCTGCGGGTACTGGCAGGGGCGCCCGCCCCGGAGCCGCTGTTCTCCGCCGGGGGCGGTGCCCACCGCTGATCGCCGACCTATCCTGACGGGACACATGGGTCACGCAGGGGGAGGGCGACATGGAGTGGTACTGGTGGGTGCTCATCATCTTCTGGACGGGCGGCTTCGGATGGGCCGTCGACAACGTCCGTACGGCACTGCGCAATCGGCACGACCGCAAGCTGGAACTGCTGGAGGCGTCCAGGCAGGAGCGGCTGGCTCTCGAAGCGGCGAGCAGGGCGCCGGAGCCGGTCTGCGGCTGCACGCACCATCTCGCCAAGCACGACAAGCAGGGCAAGTGCCATGAGCGGGTCGAGGTGCCGACGGCCTGGGACGAGGCCAAGAAACCGGTCCGCTTCGAGTCCGGGCAGTGCAACTGCCAGCAGTACGTGGGCCCGCAGCCGCTCTCGCAGGTGTACGCGGACGATCTGACCGACCTGGCCTGACCGCCCGGCCGCCCGGCTTCTCAGGCCGGGCCGGTCAGCGGGTGGCCGATCAGCATCGTCGGCGCTCCGGCCACCCGGGTCAGGAAGACCGTCGCGGAGTTCGGCCCCTGGAGCTTCATCCGGCGTCGCAGTTCCTCCGGTTCGACCGCCGAGCCGCGCTTCTTGACGGTCAGTACGCCCACCTTCCGCTCCCGCAGCAGCGCCTTCAGCCTCTTCATGCTGAAGGGCAACTCGTCGGTGATCGCGTACCCGGAGGTGTACGGGGACTCGTACGGCCGGTCGCCCGTGATGTACGCGATGGTCTCGTCGATCAGCCGGCCCCCGCACCGCGCGACGACGTCGGCGACCAGATGGGCGCGGATGACGGCGCCGTCCGGCTCGTACAGATAGCGGCCGACCGGACCGACGGGCGGGGCGGGCAGCGGGGCCCCGGACCACAGCGTGGCCCCGGCCGGGAGCACGGTGGCGCGGTACGAACCGGCCGCGAAGCCCTCGCCGAACCAGAGCACCGCCTCCTTCACGTCCCCGCCGTCCGAGATCCACTCGGCCTCCGCCTGCGCCGGGATCGCCTCGTGCGGGATGCCCGGAGCGATCTTCAGTGCGGCGCGGGGGGCAGCGAGCGCGGCAGCGGTCGCCCAGGAGAGCGGAGGCGAGTACGCCTCGGGGTCGAAGATCCTGCCCCTGCCGCCTCGCCGGGCCGGGTCGACGAAGACCGCGTCGTACGGCGCGGTGTCGATCTCGGCGACATCGGCGCACCGCACCTCGATCAGCTCGTCCAGCCCGAGCGCGGCGGCGTTGGCGCGGGCCACCTCGGCGGTCAGCGGGTCGCGGTCCACGGCGAGCACCGAGATGCCCGCCCGCGCGAGCGCGATCGCGTCGCCGCCGATCCCGCAGCAGAGGTCGGCGACCGTGCGCACCGCGCCCGTCTGGGCGAACCGCCGCGCGCGATGGGTGGCCACCGACGTACGGGTCGCCTGCTCGACGCCGTTCGGCGTGAAGAACATCCGGTACGCGTCCTCGGCGCCGAACTTCGCCACCGCCCGCTGCCGCAGCCGCGCCTGCCCCAGCGCCGCCGACACCAGGGCGGCCGGGTGGGTGCGGCGCAGCCGGGTGGCGGTGGCGAGTTCCTGGGCGGGGTCGTACGACCGCAGCTCGTCCAGGAGCGCGGCGCCCTCGGGGGTGCGCAGGGCCAGGAAGGAGGCGAGCGGGTCGGGGGCGTCGGACCGGTCGTCGGCGGACGGGTCGTTCGGGGCGAGAGCGTTCACCCGCCCCATTGTGAGCCAGCCGGGTAGACCGGTGGACCCGGCGGCGGTGTCGGGGCGGTGGGCCGATGACGCCCTGGCAGGATGCGACGCCATGCAACTTGTACGACAAAAGGAAAAAATGGCCACGAAACGGAGCGGATCGGCCGTACTCGGCTCCGGGCGGAGGCGGCGCCCCGGCGGGCACCGGCCCGCCTGCGCCGTCCTGGTCGCGCTCCTGGTCGCCGCGGCCGGCTCCGGCTGCGCCTCCGGGTCCGGCGCGCAGCCGGGCGACACCGGGCGCCGGGACCGGCCGGCCGCCGGGCACCCGGGAGGGGAACCCGCCCCGGACCCCGCCGCCGGACATCCGGGCGGCCCCGGCCGGCTCGCCGGCCAGGACCGCGCACCCGGCGGCCATGAGAACGCGAAGTTCGGCCCGGCCGTGCGGGCGGCACTCGCCAAGAAGTGGGGGCTGGGAAAGGCGCCGCTGATCGCCCCGCGGCCGCCCGCCGTGAAGCCGCGCATCACCACCCGCGAGGGCTTCGAGGTGAAGGGCGGCGACGACTCGCTGCCGCCGGTCTTCACCACCGTCCCGACCAAGGACCGCGTCGTCTTCCTGACGATGGACGACGGCTCCGAGAAGGACCCCGAGCTGTTGCAGATGATGGACGAACTGGACATCCCGTACAGCGCGTTCCTCAGCGACTACGAGGTGAGCGACAACTACGGGTACTTCGGCGAGGCGCAGCGGCTGGGCGTCACCCTCAACAACCACACGCTCAACCACCCCTATCTGCCCGGCCTCTCGTACGCCGGGCAGAAGCGCGAGATCTGCGGCCAGCAGGAGATCATCGAGAAGCAGTTCGGGAAGCGGCCCAGGCTCTTCCGCCCGCCGTACGGCAACTACAACGGGGACACGCTCCGCATCGCGAAGTCCTGCGGGATCAAGGCCGTGCCCCTCTGGAACGCCGAGGCGTTCCCGGACCACATGGAGTGGCGCGAGGAGGACCAGGACCTGCACCCAGGCGACATCATCCTCACGCACTTCCGGGGCCGCGCGGAATGGGACGGCAGCATGGCCGACCTGGTCCGGGCGGTCATGAAGACCGTCACGGACCGGGGCTACGCCGTGGCCCGCCTGGAGGACTACGTATGAGGGTCGCGCACCGGCTGCTGGCCGGACTGCTGGTGGCCGGTGCGCTGACGGCCGCCACGGGGTGCGCCCAGTCGGTGGACCCGATCGAACGGCTGGGCCGCAAGGCCGCGCAGCGGGTGCACCATCCGTCGCCCACGCCCGCGGCGGGCCCGCCGGCCCGCGGTGATCACGGCGAGCCGGGGTCGACGGTCGTGATCTCCTGCCGTCAGCCGCCGGAGTCCCGGCACTCGCGGTCGTCGCCGCCGCTGAGGCACTGGTGGCCGGTCCGGCCGGGATCGTACGAGGGAGCGGGCGCGGGCGCCGGGTGCGAGCGGCGGTAGTCCTCGTGCCCGGCCCGCACCGTCACCACGCACAGCACCAGCGCCGCCGCCAGCTGGATCACGCCCGCCCGGGGCCAGCCGCTGCGGAGCAGCACGACGCCGAACAGGCAGACCACCGCGGCGATCCCGCCGAGGACGAGGACGGGTGTCCAGTCCATCGGCGGCGGACCTGCCGGCTCCGCGCCGCCGGGGTCCGCGGGCGAGAAAGCCGGCCGGACGGTGGCGACCGCGCAGATCAGTCCCTCCAGAAGGACCATCAGCACTCCGAGCACCACATCGAGGCAGCCGTTCACGGCGCGTGACGCGTACGGCCGCCGCCCGGACCGCTGGTCCGGCCGTGAGGAGGGGGAGGGGCGGGTCATGTCCACACGGTCGTACGGAACGGTCCGGTCCGTCCGTACGTTGCCCTCATGTTGTCCGGACTGTTGTCCGGACCGTGCCCCGGTCGTTGCCTCCGGGGCCGCCGAAGCCGCGAACCGGCGACGCCACGATCGCTCGAATTGGCACTCCGCTTGACCGAGTGCTAATCGCGGTCATAGTCTCGGTGCTGGCACTCACCACTGGAGAGTGCCAGCAGTACTGTGCGACTGGCAGGTCCGGCACCCGCGACGACGGATCGACCTGGTCGCCACCCCAAGACTGTTACCCCGTGAGATCTCCGAAGGGGGAGACCGGATCGTGTCGACCGCCAGCTCCAAGGTTGCGATCAAGCCGCTCGAGGACCGCATTGTGGTCCAGCCGCTCGACGCCGAGCAGACCACGGCCTCCGGCCTGGTCATTCCGGACACCGCCAAGGAGAAGCCCCAGGAGGGCGTCGTCCTGGCCGTGGGCCCGGGCCGCTTCGAGAACGGCGAGCGCCTTCCGCTCGACGTCAAGACCGGCGACGTCGTGCTGTACAGCAAGTACGGCGGCACCGAGGTGAAGTACAACGGCGAGGAGTACCTCGTCCTCTCGGCTCGCGACGTCCTCGCGATCATCGAGAAGTAATTCACCCACGTTTTCTGTTCTGCGCCCCTGGCCCCCTGCGAACTAACCAGCCGGGCGGTCGGGGGCGCAGTTCGTCCGAGAGGAAAGCTCAGCTCCCATGGCGAAGATCCTGAAGTTCGACGAGGACGCCCGTCGCGCCCTTGAGCGCGGCGTCAACAAGCTTGCCGACACGGTCAAGGTGACGATCGGCCCCAAGGGCCGCAACGTCGTCATCGACAAGAAGTTCGGCGCTCCCACCATCACCAACGACGGTGTCACCATCGCGCGCGAGGTCGAGCTCGACGACCCGTACGAGAACCTCGGTGCCCAGCTGGTGAAGGAGGTGGCGACCAAGACCAACGACGTCGCGGGTGACGGTACGACCACCGCCACCGTGCTCGCCCAGGCGCTCGTCCGCGAGGGTCTGCGCAACGTCGCCGCCGGTGCCTCCCCCGCCGCCCTGAAGAAGGGCATCGACGCCGCGGTCAAGGCCGTGTCCGAGGAGCTCCTCGCGACCGCCCGGCCGATCGACGACAAGACCGACATCGCCGCCGTGGCCGCGCTCTCCGCGCAGGACCCGCAGGTCGGCGAGCTCATCGCGGACGCGATGGACAAGGTCGGCAAGGACGGTGTCATCACCGTCGAGGAGTCCAACACCTTCGGTCTGGACCTCGACTTCACCGAGGGCATGGCCTTCGACAAGGGCTACCTGTCCCCGTACATGGTGACCGACCAGGAGCGTATGGAGGCCGTCCTCGACGACCCGTACATCCTGATCCACCAGGGCAAGATCGGCTCGATCCAGGAGCTCCTCCCGCTGCTGGAGAAGGTCATCCAGGCCGGTGGCTCCAAGCCGCTGCTGATCATCGCCGAGGACGTCGAGGGCGAGGCGCTGTCGACCCTCGTCGTCAACAAGATCCGTGGCACCTTCAACGCCGTCGCGGTGAAGGCCCCGGGCTTCGGTGACCGTCGCAAGGCCATGCTCGGCGACATCGCCACCCTCACCGGTGCGACCGTCATCGCCGAGGAGGTCGGCCTCAAGCTCGACCAGGCCGGTCTGGACGTGCTGGGCACCGCCCGCCGCGTCACCGTCTCCAAGGACGACACGACGATCGTGGACGGCGGCGGCGAGCCCGGCGACGTCAAGGGCCGGGTCAACCAGATCAAGGCCGAGATCGACGCCACCGACTCCGACTGGGACCGCGAGAAGCTCCAGGAGCGCCTCGCGAAGCTGGCCGGCGGCGTGTGCGTGATCCGTGTCGGTGCCGCCACCGAGGTGGAGCTCAAGGAGAAGAAGCACCGTCTGGAGGACGCCATCTCCGCGACCCGCGCCGCGGTCGAGGAGGGCATCGTCTCCGGTGGTGGCTCCGCTCTGGTCCACGCCGTCAAGGTCCTGGAGGGCAACCTCGACAAGACCGGCGACGAGGCCACCGGTGTCGCGGTCGTGCGCCGCGCCGCCGTCGAGCCGCTGCGCTGGATCGCCGAGAACGCCGGCCTCGAGGGCTACGTCATCACCTCGAAGGTCTCCGAGCTCGACAAGGGCCAGGGCTTCAACGCCGCGACCGGCGAGTACGGCGACCTGGTGAAGGCCGGCGTCATCGACCCGGTCAAGGTCACCCGCTCCGCGCTGGAGAACGCCGCGTCCATCGCGTCGCTGCTGCTCACGACCGAGACCCTGGTCGTCGAGAAGCCGGCCGAGGAGGAGGCCGAGGCCGCCCACGGCGGTCACGGCCACTCGCACTGACGCGTAGCCGTTCGGGGCGCACAGCCGCAGAAGGCCCCCTGTCCCACCGCTCGGCGGAGGGACAGGGGGCCTTCGGGCGTTCAGGCGCGCGCCGCGCTCCCGTCTAGGGCGCCGAGCTCGCGCATCAGGCCCATGAGGTCCTCGTGCCACCAGCCTTCCTTGATCCTTCCGTCCTCGAACCGGAAGATCGTGGTGCCGGTCATGACGCACTGCCTGCCCGTGGGCGCGATGCCCATGAACGCGCCCTTGTGCGTGCCGGTCCAGGTCCACAGCGTCACGACGTCGTCATCCCCGCAGATCTGCCGGTCCAGCTCGAAGGTGAAGTCGAAGGCGGCCCGCCAGCGGGCGACATCGGCGCGCAGCCGGCCGGAGCCGATCACCGTCCGTTCCGGCCTCGCGATGCCGTGGTCGGTGTAGTCGGCCGCGAACACCTCGTCGATGGCGTCGAGATGACCGCCGACGGCGATCTCGTGGAAGAAGCGGCGGACCTGCGCCTGGTTCAGCTGCTCGTCGCGGACCACGTCGAGGTCGGTGAAGGAGGGCATGCCGTCGCAGAGCGACACCATCTCCCGGAAGATCCGCTCGGTCTCGGGCAGCCCGGAATTCGCCATCGCGTCCTCGTACGACGGGAATTCGATGATCTCCACGTAGTGGGACCCGTCGGAGCGGTCCTTGCCGATCAGACTGTGCGTGGCGGTCCGGGTGCCCCGGGTCTGCTCGGCCCAGCGGTCCATGAGACGGTCCATGTCCTCGAACCGATCCGTCTTGCAGTCGATAACTTGTACGAATCTCATGGCATCTCCCGGTCACGCGTTCCGGATGGGATGCTTCCAGTTTAGTGAGACACGGGCTTCCCGACGGATCGGGCCGAGCGGGTCCGCAGTGGTCCGAAGGCCCAGGCGGAGTGGCTCAGGCGGAGTGGCTCAGGCTTCCGGAGTGGACGGGGTCCGCGAAGGGCAGACCGGCCGCGAAGCGCTCCAGCTCGTCCAGCGCCTGGTCGGCCATCCGGTGCAGCTCATCGCCCAGCGAACCCGCGACATGCGGGGTGAGCAGCACATTGGGCAGGGTGTACAACGGCGAGTGCGCGGGCGGGAGTTCGGGGTCCGTCACATCCAGCACCGCTTGCAGTCGGCCGGTCGTCAGCTCGGCCAGCAGCGCCTCCTCGTCGATCAGCGAACCCCGCGCCGTGTTGATCAGCGTCGTCCCGGTCGCCATGGCGGACAGCTGCGCCGCACCGATCAGATGGTGCGTCTCCGGGAGCTGGGGCGCGTGCACCGAGACGACGGAGCTGCTCGCGCACAGCTCGTCGAGCGGGGTGAGCCGCACTCCGAGCTGCGCCGCCTCCGGGCCGTCCACGTACGGGTCGTACAGCAGCACGTCCAGGTCGAAGGGGCGCAGCAGCTCGATCACGCGCCGGCCGATGCGGGACGCGCCGACGATGCCGACCGTACGGCGGTAGTTGCCGGCCCCGTCGAGCTCCGCGAGCCAGTCGTGGTCGGCGCGCAGATCGCGGTAGCGGTGCGCGGTGTGCAGCACCCGCTTGCCGGCGAACAGGATCGTGGCGAGGGTGAACTCGGCGACCGGCAGGGCGTTGGCCCCGGCCGCCGATGTGACGGCGATGCCGCGTTCCCAGCAGGCGTCGGTGATGTGGTGCTTCACGGAGCCCGCGGCGTGCACCACGGCCCGCAGCCGGGGCGCGGCCGCCAGGACCCCGGCGGTGAGCGGTGTCGCGCCCCAGCAGGTGAACAGCACCTCGGCCTCGGCGAGGGCGGCGGCCACCTCGGGCGTCGGGGCGGCCAGGTCGTGGCCGACGAGGTACGGGTCGGTACGGGTGAGCTCGGCCAGCCGGGTGCGGTGGCGGTCGGCGAGAAGGCGGTCGGCGATGCCGGGGCCCATCGCGAGCAGGGCCGTCGGCCGGTTGTCAGTGGCGTGGGGCATGGTGGAACTCGTACTCCTCAGGGCTCGCGGTGAGAGTCACTTGACGCTGCCGGCGGTCAGTCCGGCCTTCCAGTGCCGCTGCAGCGAGACGAAGGCGACGATCAGGGGGATGACGGCGAGGAGGGAGCCGGTGACGACGAGCGGATAGAAGCTCGGCTCGCCGTGGGTGTTGGTGTTCCAGGAGTACAGACCGAGGCTCAGCGGGAAGAGCTTGCGGTCCGAGAGCATCACGAGGGGGAGGAAGAAGTTGTTCCAGATCGCGGTGAACTGGAAGAGGAAGACCGTCACGAAGCCCGGCATGACCATGCGCAGTCCGATGGACCAGAAGACGCGCAGCTCACCGGCCCCGTCGATACGGGCGGCCTCCAGGGCCTCGTTCGGTATGTAGCCGGTGCTGAACACCCGCGCGAGATACACGCCGAACGGGTTGACCAGCACCGGGATCAGCACGGACCAGTAGGTGTTGACCAGGCCGGTCTTGGAGGCCAGGAGATACATCGGCAGGGCGAGCGCCGTGGTCGGCACGAGCACGCCCATCAGCACAAGGCCGAAGAGCTTCTCCTTGCCCCGGAACTCGTACTTGTCGAAGGCGTATCCCGCGGCGACGCAGATCAGCGAGCAGACGATCGCCCCGCCGCCCGCGTACATGAGGCTGTTGAGGTACCAGCGGAAGTAGATGCCGTCGCCGTAGGAGGCCAGGTCGGACAGGTTCTGGCCGAGGTTGAAGCCCTCGAAGGAGAAGGCGTTGCCGGCGAGCAGCCCGCCGGTGTCCTTCGTGGCGGCGGTGACCAGCCAGACGAGGGGGAAGAGCATGTAGACGACGGCGAGCACGAGGAAGCCGTTGACGGCGGTCTTCGACATCCAGCGGCCGCGGGAGGCGGGGGAGTTCATGCTTTCTTGCCCTTCCGGCCGGTGAAGCGGGTGACGACGAAGGACAGCAGCGCGGCCGTGAGCGCCAGCAGGATGGAGGCGGCCGCGGCGAGACCGTAGTCGTTGCGCTCGAAGGCCGCGGTGTACGCGTACATGTTCGGCGTCCAGGTGGAGGAGACGGCCGAGCCGGTCCCCTTGTTGAGGATCAGCGGCTCGGTGAACAGCTGGAGCGAGCCGATGACCGTGAACAGCGCGACCATCACGAGGGAGGAGCGGATCAGCGGCACCTTGATGCTCAGCGCGGTGCGCCAGGCACCGGCCCCGTCGACCGTGGCCGCTTCGAGCACGGAGCGGTCGATGGCCTGCAACGCGGCGTAGAAGATCACCATGTTGTAGCCGAGCCACTCCCACAGCGCGATGTTGACGACGGAGGGAAGGGCGCCTTCGGGGGAGAAGAAGTCGAAGCCGATTCCGCCGGACTCCATGGCGCTGACCACCGGGCTGAGCTGCGGGGTGTAGAGGTACACCCAGATCAGCGCGGCGATGATGCCGGGCACGGCGTGCGGCAGGAAGAGCGCGAGCTGGAAGAACCGGCGGGCGCGGGCCAGCGTGGAGTCCAGCAGCAGGGCGAGGGCGAGGGCTCCGACGAGCAGCAGTGGAATGTAGAACAGGCAGTATCCGAGGAGTACGCCGAAGCCCTCGCGGAACGCCCGGTCGCCCAAGGCCGCCGTGTAGTTGTCGAGTCCGCTGAAGACGGTCTCGGTGCCGCCGAAGCCCAGGCCGGACTGCTTCTCGGTGAACAGGCTGAGCCAGACCGCGTAACCGATCGGCAGCACCATCACCAGGGTGAACAGTACGAAGAAGGGCCCCAGCAGGATGGCGGCGGCTCTGGTCGTCCGGGCGCGCTTCATCAGCCTGCGTCCTCGACCTTCAGACCGCGCTTCTTCAGCTCGGCGACCGTGGCGTCGTGCCCGGCCTTCACGGCGTCCTTGATGGTGGTGCCGCCGCTCGCGACCTTGCCGAACTGGTCCTTCATGGTGGTGTTCGTCGTGCCGGTCGTCGGGCCCCAGCTCCAGTTCTGGCCGATCGACGTCGCGGCGCCCTCGAACACCTGGTAGATGTCCTCGCCGCCGTAGAACCCGGCGTCGAAGGACTTCTTGGCCACCGGGCGCAGGGCCGCCGCGGCCGGGAAGGCGCTCGAAGTGCCGGACTCGATGCGGGCCTTGATGCCTTCCTCGGTGGTCGACATCCAGGTGGCGAACTCGACCGCGGCCTTCGCCTTCTTGCTGGTCCTGGTCACCGCGAAGGTGGAGCCGCCGAGCATGCCGCTGGCCGGCTTGCCGTCCCAGCTGGGCATCGGGGCGACGGCCCACTTGCCGCTCTGCTCGGGCAGCGTGCCCTTGAGGACGCCCGCACCCCAGGCGGCGCCGAGGTAGCCGACGGTGCCGCCGTTCTTGAGGGAGTTGGTCCACTCGGGGCTGAACGAGGCGTTGGAGCGGATCAGGTCGTCGTCGAGCAGACCCTGCCAGTAGTCGGCGACCTTGTTGGTGGCCGCGTCGGCGGTGCTGACCTTCCAGGTGTCGCCCTCGGGCTTGTACCACTGGGCGCCGGCCTGCCAGGCCATCGCCTGGAAGGTGGTCGGGTCATCGGGGAAGAAGGTGCCGATCCGGGCCTTCTTGTCGGCCTTCTTGATCTTCTCGGCGGCCTTGCGGAACTCGTCCCAGGTCTTGGGGACTTCGACGCCGTACTTCTCGAACAGGTCCTTGCGGTAGTAGAAGGACTGCGGCGAGGCGTCGAACGGAACGGCCCAGTTCTTGCCGCCGAGCGTCGTCAGCTCGACCGCCTGCGGCAGCAGCTTCTTGCGGATGTCCTCGGTGAAGTACTGGCCGATGTCCTGGAGCGCGCCCTGACTGACGTACTCCGGGAGCTGCGGGTACTCGATGGAGACCAGGTCGGGGGCGTTGCCCGCCTTCACCGCGTTGGAGATCTTGGCGTATCCGCCCGCGTTGCCGGACGGGATCTCCTCGTAGACCACCTTGATGTTCTTGTGCGAGGCGTTGAACGCGTCAACGACCTCCTTGGACCCCTTGGCCCAGCCCCAGAAGGTGATGCTGACGGGCTTGCCGTCGCTTCCGGCGGCTGCGTCGTCGTCGCCGCTGCCGCCACAGGCCGTGAGAAGGGCGAGGGCGGTGGCGGTGCCGACTACGGCGAGGGACGTTCTGCTCGGACTGCGGCTCACAGCGAGGCTCCTGAACTGGCGGCGACATTGGCGTTGGCCGTGATCCTTGGACCAGTTGTGACCGAAGTCAAGAGCGAAAGATCGATTGATCGAAAAAAGATCAGATAAGTTACGTACGGAAGCGGGCAGGGTGCGCTGTGGAACCGGACGGGAACCTGCTGAGAACCGGATGGGAACAGCGCGGGAACCGGGTGCGGGAACCGGGCGGGAAGGCCGCCGGAACATCTGCTCCCGGGCCCGCCCGCGCGCCTACGGCAGGCGTGCCCCGCACGAGTCCCTGATCCTCAGCTGCGGCAGCAGCGTCAGATGCCGCCGGGGCGCGTCCCCGCTCTGGCCCAGCCGCTCCACCAGCAGTTCCGTCGCGTGCCGGCCCACCTCGCGCTTGGGCGGCGCCACCGCCGTCAGCGGGGTGTCCGCGAGCGCCGCCACCTCGTCGTCGTAGGCGATCAGGGCCAGGTCCTCCGGCACCCGCACGCCCAGTTCGGCCAGGCGCTGCACCACCTGGATCGCGTCCACGTCGTTGTGGATCAGCGCCGCCGTCGACACCCCCGACAGGACCGCCTCGCGCAGCGCCTGCACGGCCTGCTCGAAGGCGTCCGGGGCCAGTTCGGCCGGTACGGAATCGATCACGTCCTGAGGTGTGCGCAGCCCGAGCACGGCCAGCGCCTCCGCGTATCCGGACCGCACCGCGACGGCGGTCGGGGAGTCCGCGCGGGCCATCAGCAACGGCGCCCCGTGCCCGAGGTCCACCAGGTGGCGGACGGCCAGCAGCACACCGTGGGCGTGGTCCGAGCAGACCCGGTCCAGGCCGTCCAGCGGGGAGCCCGCGGTGGGCCGGCGCTCCAGCAGCACGGTCGGCACGGGCAGCGAGGCGATCCAGTCGCCGAACGCGGCGGGGTCGCCCGGGTCCTGCCAGCCGGGCGCGACCAGCAGCCCCTCGGCGCCCGCGGAGAGCAGCCCCTCGGTGCGGGACTGGTCCTCCTGCGGCCGGTAGTCGGAGATCCGCAGGATGAGCCGGGCACCGGCCTTCGCGGCGGCCTCGTGGGCGCCGCGGATGACCTCGGCGAAGTAGTAGGTCGACGAGGGCGCGAGCATGCCGAGGACCAGACCGCTGCCCGTGGAGCCGGAGCCGGAGCCGGCGGCGCTCTCCTGCGGCCAGGACACCGATCCGTGGACCCGGTCGAGGAGGCCGCGGCCGGCCAGCTCCTCCACGTCCCGGCGGGCCGTGACGGGCGAGACGCCCAGCTGCGAGGCCAGGTCCGAGACCCGGGCCGAACCCCGTTCCCGTACCAGTCCGAGCAGGCGGTCATGACGTTCAGCAGCACTTTCGCGCACGGCGGCAGTCCCCTCGCAGTGTGTGGCCCCGGCCCCCGGTCCGGCCGGTGCCGGGGCCGTTGTCCGACCCTAGGGCCTTTCGTCCGGACCGGGCCGGGCTCGCGGGACCGGCCTGATCCAAGGAGAAGACCCTAGACCAACGTGATCGAACGATGGGAGTGTCGATCATTCAAACGCTATCCATTGACGTTCGATCAATCCGAGTCCAGGATTCCCGGCGATGCGGACGCGTCCCGCCCCATACCGGCCGTCCGCCCCCACCCGACCGTCCGTCCCGACCCTGACCGTTCGTACGGAGGAATTGTGAGACATCGCGTCACCGCTGCGGCGCTCGCGGCCCTGACGGCCGCCGGCGGCCTGACCGTCGCGAGCCAGACCGCCGCGCAGGCCGCGCCCACCGGCCGTACCTTCCACGTCGACTGCGCCGCGGACCCGGCCGGCGCCACCGGCAGCAAGCAGCACCCCTGGACCTCGCTCGCCGAGGCCAACGCGCACACCTACGGCCCCGGTGACCGCCTCCTGTTCAAGCGCGGCGCCACCTGCACCGGCACCCTCGCCCCCACCGGCACCGGCTCCGCCCGCGCCCCGTTCACCATCGCCGACTACGGCAACGGTTCGGCCCGCGCCAGGCTCGACGGCGCGGGCGCCCACGACGTCGTCCTGCTCGCCAACACCCAGTACGTGCACCTCAAGGCGCTGGAGATCACCAACGCCGACAACCCCGGCAGCGAGCGCAACGGCGTCCGGCTCCGCCTCACCGACTACGGCGTCGCCCGCGGCTTCGACATCTCCGGCCTCTACATCCACGATGTGCGCGGCGGCGACTACAAGACGGTCTCCGGCTCCAGCGCGATCCACATCGCGGTCGAGGGCAGGACCAAGGCCAGCTGGTACGACGGTCTGGACATCGGCAACAACCGCATCGAGGACGTCGACCGCGAGGGCATCTACTTCAAGTCGACCTTCTCCAAGCGCGATCTGGTCGGCGAGCAGCAGGACCCGAACGTGTACCCGGGGGAGTGGACGCCCAGCACCGGCGTGCGTATCCACCACAACACGCTGAAGTCCCTGTCCGGCGACGGCATGAAGCTCGACACCACCAGCGGCGCCCGCGTCGACCACAACCGGGTCGACGGCTTCCAGCTCCGCTCGCCCTCCGCCAACGCGGGCATCTGGACCTTCAACACCGACGACACGACCGTCGAGTACAACGAGGTCTCGGGCGGCGGCAACACCCACGACGGGATGTCCTTCGACGCCGACGGCGCTTCCCGGAACACCGTCTTCCAGTACAACTACAGCCACGACAACAAGGGCGGCTTCCTGCTGATCTGCCCGTACAGCGGCGCCAAGACCATCGGCACGGTCGCCCGTTACAACGTCAGCAGCAACGACGGTGCCCGCCTCGTGCAGAACTGCTGGGGCCCGATCCTGGGCACCGAGATCTACAACAACACCTTCCACAACAAGGAGCAGATCCCCGGCTACCTCGTCCAGGACGACGCCGGCAGCCCCGCCACCACCCAGCACGAACTGTCCATCCGCAACAACGTCTTCGTGAGCGAGGGCACCGGCGGCTACGCCTTCAAGAACCCGACCCCCGGGCTCTCCTTCGCCCACAACGCCTTCTACGGCATCGACATGACCCGCCCGAACCCCGGCGGCATCACGGCCGACCCGAAGCTCCGGGCCGACTTCCGGCTCGGCGCCGGCTCGCCGGCCCTCGCCGCCGGAGCCGTCATCGAGAACAACGGCGGCAAGGACTACTTCGGCAACGTGCTGAAGCCCGGAGCCCCCAACATCGGCGCCTACGCGGGCCGCGGGGTGCGGTAACCGACCGCTCACCGAGGACCGTACTTGCGGCCTGTCTTGGAGGTGACCCCTCCGAGCAGGCCGCGCGGCGTCACCTTCACGAGCCCCATCAGTGCCTTGTACCGGGGGTCGGGAACCGAGACCGACTTGCCGCGGGCCAGATCGGCCAGGGCCGTCTCCACCAGCTTGTCCGCGTCGAGCCACATCCAGCCCGGGATGTTGCCGGTCCCCATCCCGGCCCGCTGATGGAACTCCGTCCGTACGAACCCCGGGCACAGCGCCATCAGCCGCACCCCCGAACCGGCCATGTCCTTCGCCGCGCCCTGGGTGAACTGCACGACCCACGCCTTGGACGCGCCGTACGTCCCGCGCGGCACGAACGCGGCCACCGAGGCCACGTTGACCACCCCGCCCCGGCCGCGCTCCCGCATCCCGGCCGCGGCCGCCGAGGTCAGCCGCAGCACCGCCTCGCAGTGCACCTTCAGCATCTTCAGCTCATCGGCCATGGGCACTTCCAGATACTGGCCCTTGTTGCCGAACCCGGCATTGTTGACCAGCAGGTCGACCGGGTGCCGACGATCCGTCAACCGGTCCTCGACCGCGCCGATCCCCTCGTCCTCGGACAGATCGGCCCTCAGGACCTCGGCCTCGATGCCGTGCCGGTCGTGCAGCTCGGTCGCCTGCTCGCGCAGCCGCTCGGCGTCCCGCGCCACCAGCACCAGGTTGTGCCCGTCGGCCGCGAGCCGCCGCGCGAAGGCGGCACCGATCCCCGCGGTCGCGCCCGTAATCAGTGCAGTCGTCATACGCGGCACGTTAGTGCCTGTCCGGCACGCCGTGATCAGCTGTCCGCCGCCGGCTTCCCGGTGTACTTCAGCGCGGCACGCAGGGCCTCGGGATGCAACGCGGCCCCGGCCGCGAGCAGTTCGGGCAGCAGCTCCCGCCGCGTCGTGGAGGCGAGGAACTCCATTTCCACGGTGACGTCGTGGTCCGGACGGTGCACGATCTCGACCGGGTCCCCGGCCCGGATCTCACCCGGCTCGATCACCCGCAGGTAGGCGCCCGGAGCGGCCGCCTGCGTGAACCGCCTGACCCAGCGCGGCTCGTCGAGATGACCGGCGAACGTACGGCACGGAATCCGGCCCGACGTCACCTCCAGCACCAGAGCGGGGCCGACCCGCCAGCGCTCGCCGATTCTCGCGCCGCTCACATCGAGCCCGGCGGTCGTCAGGTTCTCGCCGAACGCGCCATTGGCCAGCGGGCGGCCGAGCTCCCGCTCCCAGCCGTCGAGATCCTCGCGGGCGAAGGCGTACACCGCCTGGTCGGAGCCGCCGTGATGGCGCAGGTCGCACACCGCGTCCCCGGCCAGGCCACTGCCGCCGGTGCCCTTGGGGCCGGGGTCGCTGACGCGTACGGAGCCCTCGACGGGCCGTTTGTCGATGCCGGTCAGGCCCGCGGGGGCGTCGGTGTGGTCGACGGCCTTCGGCCGTCCCGCATTCACGCTCAGCAGCCGCATCGGCTCTGCCGGTTCCATGGACGTCATGAGAGAACGCTAACCACCCGCCCCCAAAGAAGCACGCCAATAATTCGCACCCGACCCAAGATCCGCTTATGGTTGAGGGGTGATCGAAGCCCGTCATCTCCGTGTCCTGCGTGCCGTGGCCGCCACCGGCTCGTTCTCCGCCGCCGCCCGCGAACTGGGCTGCACCCAGCCGGCGGTCAGTCAGCAGATGAAGGCCCTGGAGGCCTCCGCGGGCACCACGCTGCTGATCCGTACGGGACGCGAGATGCGGCTCACGCAGGCCGGCGAGGCACTCGTCCGGCACGCCTCCGGCATCCTCGCCGGGCTCACCGCCGCCGAGGAGGAGGTCGCCGCCATCGCCGGGCTGCGGGCCGGCCGGGTCCGGCTCGTCTCGTTCCCCAGCGGCAGCTCCACCCTGGTCCCCGGCGCCCTCGCCGCACTGCGCGAGGCCCACCCCGGCACCCGGGTCTCGCTGGTGGAGGCCGAGCCGCCGCGCTCGGTCGAGATGCTGCGCGAGGGCGACTGCGACATCGCGCTGGCCTTCCGCTACGGCACCTCCGGCACCGAGTGGGACGACCTGGTCGTCCGCCCGCTGCTCACCGACCGGCTGATCGGCCTGGTCCCCGAGGGGCACCGGCTCTCGCACTCGGCCGCGGTGGGCATCGCCGACCTGGCCGGGGAGTCCTGGATCGCGGGCTGCCCGCGCTGCCGCCGTCAGCTGGTGGAGGTCTGCGAGGAGTCGGGCTTCACTCCCCGGATCGACTTCGCCACCGACGACTACCCGGCGGTGGTCGGCCTGGTCGGCGCCGGACTCGGGGTGGCCGTGCTGCCCGAGCTCGCGATCGAGTCGGTACGTCCCAAGGGGGCGCGCACCGTGACGGTGGAGCCGGCCATCGAGCGCGAGATCGTCGCGCTGACCCTGCCCGACCTGGCACAGGTCCCGGCGGTCGCGGCGACCCTGGACCGGCTGTCCCTGGCGGCCGCCCGCTGAGCGGCCTGCCGATGGCCCGGCCCCGAGGTCATGCCTCACCGTGGCCGGGTGAATTGCCAAAACGATTCTCTTGTTGCGGTACGGGTGCGGCGGGATCAGCCGTGCCCGGACGGGGACGGAACGCCCGAGGGTGCCGCCGCCGCGATCAGCCGGCTGCGGGCCCGTCCCATGAGCTCCTCGCGCTCGTCCTCGGTCAGTCCGCCCCACACCCCGTAGGGCTCTCGCACCGCCAGGGCGTGTGCCGCGCACTCGGCGCGTACCGGGCATCGCATGCAGACCTCTTTCGCCGAGTTCTCGCGGGCGCTCCGTGCCGCCCCGCGCTCACCCTCCGGGTGGAAGAACAGAGAACTGTCCACTCCGCGGCAGGCCGCCAGCAGCTGCCAGTCCCAGAGATCGGCGTTGGGTCCGGGAAGGCGGGAGAAATCTGCCATTGCTTGTCCCCTCGAAACCATGCTGAGTCGGAAACGTCGTTGTCGTCCGTCATCGACCGTGCCCACGACCGTACATCTACTGTGTAAGTAGATGTAAATATGACTGATTGCGAATCTATCCACAGACACCAGCAAAAGGGAAGAAAACCCGCTAAATGGGGCATACCTTCATATGAAGTTTCGGTTGACCGTTGGATGATCCGTGCCGGTTCTCCTCCGTGTGCGCTTCCTCACGTAGAGTGCCGAACCCGCTTGTCCGACCCGTAACTCTTTCGAGTGACCGTCGTTGAGAGGGCGGAAGCGGTTGACGAAAAAAGCGATCGGGCAGGTGTCCGAGAGTGTCAACCGCACAGGTGACGACATGTAACAGCCTGGAGGCTCAAGGTGACGCGCATCAGCTGCGGAGGACGGTCATGACATCCGTCCTCGTCTGCGACGACTCCCCGCTTGCCCGGGAAGCGCTCCGTCGGGCGGTCGCGACCGTGCCCGGCGTCGAGCGGGTGACGACGGCGGCCAACGGCGAGGAAGTCCTCCGCCGCTGGGGCGCCGACCGTTCGGATCTGATTCTGATGGACGTACGCATGCCCGGTCTGGGGGGTGTGGAGACGGTCCGGCGGCTGCTCTCCGCCGACCCCGGCGCCAGGATCATCATGCTGACCGTCGCCGAGGACCTGGACGGGGTCGCGCTCGCGGTCGCCGCCGGTGCCCGCGGCTATCTGCACAAGGACGCCTCCCGTGCGGAGCTGCGTGCCACCGTCACCCAGGCGCTGGCCGATCCGACGTGGCGGCTCGCCCCGCGCCGGCTGCGGTCGGCCGAGATGGGTGCGGCGCCGACGCTCACCGCGCGTGAGATCCAGGTGCTCGAAGGAATGAGCCACGGCCGTTCGAACGCGGAGATCGGCCGTGAGCTGTTCCTCTCGGAGGACACCGTGAAGACGCACGCCAGGCGTCTGTTCAAGAAGCTCGGAGCCTCGGACCGGGCACACGCCGTGGCGCTCGGCTTCCGCTGGGGCCTGGTCCGCTGAGGTCCGGCCGTGGCCGGACCCCGATCGATTTCCCCGTCCGCGCTCCGGCGGACGGGGCGACGTGACCGACGTGACCGACGTGCGCGGGACGGGCTCCGCTCCACCTGTGGAGCCCGTCGCGACGACGCTATGTGAAGCTTCCCGGCCGATGCCGCATCCTTGAGATGTGGAGTTCCTCGGGAACGATTCGGTCGAGCGGAAGGGGAGGGCGCAGGACATGACTTCCGGCGCACCCGCTCATAACGCTTCGGTGCACAACTACGGACGCGGCAGCACGGATGACGCGGCTCCGGGGCACCATGGTCCGATGCGCGACGACGAGACGACGGGAATCGGTGCCCTGGTGCACCGTGCCGTCGAGGGCGACGCGCAGGCCACCCACGATCTGCTGGCCCATGTCCACCCCCTCGCGCTGCGCTACTGCAGGTCCCGGCTGAACCGGCTGCCCGGTGATGCCCGCCACTTCGTGGAGGACCTGGCGCAGGAGGTCTGTGTCGCGGTGCTGATGGCGCTGCCGCGCTACAAGGACACCGGCAGGCCCTTCGAAGCCTTCGTGTTCGCCATCGCGGGCCACAAGGTCGCCGATCTCCAGCGGGCCGCGATGCGGCACCCGGGATCGACGGCCGTGCCGTCCGACGAGATGCCCGAGCGGCCGGACGATTCGCTGGGGCCCGAGGAGCGCGCCCTGCTCAGCAGCGATGCCGCCTGGGCGAAGAAGCTCCTCGCCAACCTCCCGGACAACCAGCGCGAGCTGCTCGTCCTCCGGGTCGCAGTCGGGCTGACCGCCGAGGAGACCGGACAGATGCTGGGCATGTCGCCGGGCGCGGTCCGGGTCGCCCAGCACCGCGCCCTGAGCAGGCTGCGGGCCCTCGCCGAGCAGTGAGCGGCCCCGGCCGGGCCCGTACGGAAGGTTCCGTACGAAGCTACAGAACCTCTGGGTGATCTTGCTCGTGGAATGAGACACCCCCGAAGGCCGTTAGCATGGACATCCGCACCGATCAAGGCCATTTGGGGAAGGTGTCATGACTGCAAACGTCGACGGAGTGCCCGAGAAATTCGCGACGCTCGGGCTGACATACGACGACGTGCTGCTGCTGCCCGGCGCATCCGAAGTGCTGCCCAACGCAGTCGACACCTCGTCCCGCATCTCGCGCAACGTACGCGTGAACATTCCGCTGCTCTCCGCGGCGATGGACAAGGTCACCGAGTCCCGCATGGCCATCGCCATGGCGCGGCAGGGCGGCGTCGGTGTGCTGCACCGCAACCTGTCCATCGAGGACCAGGTCAACCAGGTCGACCTCGTGAAGCGTTCCGAGTCCGGCATGGTGACCGACCCGATCACCGTGCACCCGGACGCGACGCTGGCCGAGGCCGACGCGCTGTGTGCCAAGTTCCGCATCAGCGGCGTCCCGGTGACCGACCCGGCGGGCAAGCTGCTCGGCATCGTCACCAACCGCGACATGGCGTTCGAGTCCGACCGCGGCCGCCAGGTGCGCGAGGTCATGACGCCGATGCCGCTCGTGACCGGCAAGGTCGGCATCTCCGGCGTCGACGCCATGGAGCTGCTGCGCCGCCACAAGATCGAGAAGCTTCCGCTGGTCGACGACGCGGGCGTGCTCAAGGGCCTCATCACGGTCAAGGACTTCGTGAAGGCCGAGCAGTACCCGAACGCGGCCAAGGACGCCGAGGGCCGGCTCCTCGTCGGCGCGGCCGTCGGCGCCAGCCCCGAGGCCCTGGAGCGCGCGCAGGCTCTGGCCGGGGCGGGTGTGGACTTCCTCATCGTCGACACCTCGCACGGACACAACAGCAACGCGCTGAACTGGATGGCCAAGATCAAGTCCAGCGTCGGCGTCGACGTCATCGGCGGCAACGTCGCGACGCGTGACGGCGCGCAGGCCCTGATCGACGCCGGTGTCGACGGCGTCAAGGTCGGCGTGGGCCCCGGCTCCATCTGCACCACGCGTGTGGTCGCCGGCATCGGCGTCCCGCAGGTCACCGCGATCTACGAGGCCGCCCTCGCCGCCCGCGCGGCCGGTGTCCCGGTCATCGGGGACGGCGGTCTGCAGTACTCCGGCGACATCGGCAAGGCGCTCGCCGCCGGTGCCGACTCGGTCATGCTGGGCAGCCTCCTCGCGGGCTGCGAGGAGTCTCCCGGCGAGCTCCTCTTCATCAACGGAAAGCAGTTCAAGTCGTACCGCGGCATGGGTTCCCTCGGGGCGATGCAGTCCCGCGGGCAGGGCCGCTCGTACTCCAAGGACCGCTACTTCCAGGCCGACGTGGCCTCGGACGACAAGCTGGTGCCCGAGGGCATCGAGGGCCAGGTGCCCTACCGCGGCCCGCTGGCCAACGTGCTGCACCAGCTCGTCGGCGGCCTCCGCCAGACCATGGGCTATGTGGGCGCCGCCTCCGTCGACGAGATGGAGACCAAGGGCCGCTTCGTCCGCATCACGTCCGCGGGGCTCAAGGAGAGCCACCCGCACGACATCCAGATGACGGTCGAGGCACCGAACTACAGCAGGAAGTAACGCGACAGCGCAGCCGAGGGGCGGTCCGGGGGTTCCCGGGACCGCCCCTCAGCCGTGTGTCGGGGATACTGGACAGCGCAGACATAGAGGGAAAGGCCACACCATCGTGACTGAGATCGAGATCGGGCGCGGCAAGCGCGGCCGCCGGGCGTACGCATTCGACGACATCGCCGTCGTTCCGAGCCGTCGTACCCGTGACCCGAAGGAGGTCTCGATCGCCTGGCAGATCGACGCCTACCGTTTCGAGCTGCCGTTCCTGGCCGCTCCCATGGACTCCGTGGTCTCCCCGCAGCACGCCATCCGCATCGGTGAGCTCGGCGGCCTCGGCGTCCTCAACCTCGAGGGACTGTGGACCCGGCACGCCGACCCGCAGCCGCTGCTCGACGAGATCGCCGAGATGCCCGTCGAGTCGGCGACCCGCCGCCTCCAGGAGATCTACTCCGCGCCTATCCAGGAGGAGCTGATCGGACAGCGCATCAAGGAGGTGCGCGACTCCGGTGTCGTCACCGCCGCCGCGCTCTCCCCGCAGCGCACCGCGCAGTTCTCCAAGGCCGTCGTCGACGCGGGTGTGGACATCTTCGTCATCCGCGGTACGACGGTCTCCGCCGAGCACGTCTCGGGCGCCGCCGAGCCGCTCAACCTCAAGCAGTTCATCTACGAGCTGGACGTCCCGGTGATCGTCGGCGGCTGCGCCACGTACACCGCCGCCCTGCACCTGATGCGTACCGGTGCGGCCGGTGTCCTCGTCGGCTTCGGCGGCGGCGCCGCGCACACCACGCGCAACGTCTTCGGCATCCAGGTCCCGATGGCGACCGCGGTCGCCGATGTGGCCGGCGCCCGCCGCGACTACATGGACGAGTCCGGCGGCCGGTACGTGCACGTGATCGCGGACGGCGGTGTCGGCTGGTCCGGCGACCTGCCCAAGGCCATCGCCTGCGGCGCGGACGCCGTGATGATGGGCTCCCCGCTGGCCCGTGCGACGGACGCGCCCGGCCGCGGCCGGCACTGGGGCATGGAGGCCGTCCACGAGGACGTGCCGCGCGGCAAGCTGGTGGACCTCGGCTCGGTCGGCACCACCGAGGAGGTCCTGACCGGTCCCTCGCACACCCCCGACGGCTCGATGAACATCTTCGGCGCGCTGCGCCGGGCGATGGCGACGACGGGGTACAGCGACCTCAAGGAGTTCCAGCGCGTCGAGGTCACGGTGGCGGACTCGCAGCACCGCCGCTGAGTTCTCCGAGCACACGGGAGGGCCCGGACCGCGACGGCGGTCCGGGCCCTCCCGTGTGTGCTTCCGCGACTACTCGGCGGCCTTCTTGGCGCCGGAGAACGCGGCGACGGCCGCGATGGCGAAGAAGACGTACGTGAGGAAGTCCGAGTCGGCCTTCCACGCCTCGTTCAGCAGGCTGAAGTGGTCGAAGAACAGCTCGGAGACGGTGACCGGGAGCTCCTTGGCCGCGATCATCGCCTCGCCGAGCAGCTGGCCGAAGTAGACGGCGACCAGGGCGAGCACGGCGCTGACGACCGGCAGCACGGGGTTGCGGCCGCCGAGCTTGCCCGAGGCGAAGCCCACGACGAAGCCGACGCCCACGGCCGCGTAGCCGATCTCGTGCTTGGTGGCGCCGATGATGGCCCCGTAGATGCCCGCGGCGACGACGGCCGCGACGACGGCGGCGACCAGGCCGAGGCCGATGTTGTCGCGTGCGGGGGCCGGCGGGGTGAAGGGTGCGCCGCCGAACGGGGCGCCGGGCTGCTGGTCGGCGAAGGGGTTGCCGGTCGGGGCACCGGGCTGCTGGCCCGCGAACGGGTTGCCGCCGGGCTGGGCGTTGTACGGCTGCTGCGGTTGGTCCGACGGCGGCACGGGCTGGCTCATGGTGGTATCCCCCCTGGGACGGATGCGCACGACTGTGCGAGAAGTGACGCCGCAGGCTAGCAGCAGCCTGTGACATCGCCCCACCCAAATCCTGGGGGAGGGCTCTCACAGCCGGTGCGCGGCACCCGCCGGGGTCGCGCCCCGGGTGTCCAGGAGGAGCTGGGCCTTCACCGCGAGGCCCTGGAGGTCGTACGTACGGTGGTGCTGGAGCAGCACCGTGAGGTCGGCGCTGGACGCCGCTTCGTACAGGGAGTCGGCACGCGGCACCGGGAGTTCGCGCACCCGCCAGTCCAGGACGTGCGGGTCGTGGTAGCCGATCTGGGCGCCCATGTTCATCAGCCGGCTCGCGATCTCCCGGGCGGGGGAGCCCTCCTGGTCGGCGAGGTCGGGCTTGTAGGTGACCCCGAGCAGCAGGACCCGGGCGCCGCGGACGGACTTGCCGTGTTCGTTCAGCAGGGTGGCGCAGCGCTGGATCACGTACTGCGGCATCCGGTCGTTGATCTCCTGGGCGAGCGAGACCATCCGCAGGGGGTGGCCGGGGGTGCGGCTGTTGTACGGGAGGTAGCCCGGGTCGACGGGGGCGCCGTGGCCGCCGACGCCGGGGCCGGGACGGAACGGCTCGAAGCCGAAGGGCTTGGTCTCGGCGCACCGGATGACGTCCCACAGATCGACGCCGAGGTCGTGGCAGAGCACCGCCATCTCGTTGACCAGGGCGATGTTGACGTGCCGGAAGTTGGTCTCCAGGACCTTCGTCATCTCGGCCTCGCGCGGCCCGCGGGCCCGGACGACCTTGTCGGTGAGCCGGCCGTAGAAGGCGGCGGCGGACTCGGTGCAGGCGGGGGTGAGGCCGCCGATGACCTTGGGGGTGTTGGCGTAGACGTGGCTCCGGTTGCCGGGGTCGAGACGGCTGGGGGAGCAGGCGAGGTGGAAGTCGCGGCCGGCGCGCAGCCCCGAGCCCTCTTCGAGCAGCGGCAGCAGGTAGTTCTCGGTGGTGCCGGGCGGCACGGCCGATTCCAGCAGCACGGTGGTGTGCGGGCGCAGCCGGGCGGCGAGCGCGCGGGCCGCGTCGGCGATGGCGGTGAGGTCGATGGTGCGGTCGGCGCCGAGGGGGGTGGGCGCGCAGATCACCGCGGTACGGACCCGGCCCAGTTCGGCCGGGTCGGTGGTGGGCCGGAAGCCGCCCGAGAGCATCCGGCGGATCTCGGAGGCGGTGAGCGATCCCTCGACGGGGGTGCGGCCGGCGGAGAGTTCCGTGCAGGCGCGCGGGTCGGTGTCGTAGCCGACGGTCTGCACGCCTGCGGCCACGGCGGCCTGGGCGAGGGGCAGGCCGAGGTGGCCGAGTCCGATGACTGCGAGGTCTGCGGGCATGTGGATGGGCCGTCCTTCCCGGTCGGTCTATGGACCATGAGGGCAGAAAGCGCAACCGCTGTGGACAGCGCAATGTCACACTAGGCTTAAATATGACCTATATGTCGCATTGCGGGCCTCCTGTCGTCCTGGTGTTGTCCACAGGCGGTGGCCGAAGTCGGGGACGGCGGACAGAATCGAGAGGTGGGCACGGGCCGCCCCGACCGCCGGGACGGGGCGTGCCTCCGTGCCGGACCACCCCGATCTATCCGGGAGGCAGCAGTGAGGACAGCGACACTGGGACCTGCGGAACGCGCCGAGGCGCTGGCCGCGATGGCCGAGCGCGAACTGGACGTGCTGGTCGTGGGAGCGGGCGTGGTCGGCGCCGGCACGGCGCTGGACGCGGCGACGAGAGGACTCTCGACCGGCCTGGTCGAGGCCCGCGACTGGGCGTCGGGCACATCGAGCAGGTCGAGCAAGCTGATCCACGGCGGGCTGCGCTACCTGGAGATGCTCGACTTCGCGCTCGTCCGGGAGGCGCTGAAGGAGCGCGGGCTGCTCCTGGAGCGGCTGGCCCCGCATCTGGTGAAGCCGGTGCCGTTCCTCTACCCGTTGCAGCACAAGGGCTGGGAGCGGCTCTACGCCGGTTCCGGAGTGGCGCTCTACGACGCGATGTCGGTGTCCTCGGGCCATGGCCGCGGCCTGCCCGTGCACCGGCATCTCTCCCGCCGCCGCGCCCTGCGCGTCGCCCCGGCGCTGCGGAAGGACGCCCTGGTCGGGGCATTGCAGTACTACGACGCGCAGATGGACGACGCCCGCTATGTGGCGACCCTGGTGCGCACCGCCGCCGGTTACGGCGCACATGTGGCCAACCGTGCGCGGGTGACCGGTTTCCTCCGGGAGGGCGAGCGGGTCGTCGGCGTCCGGGTGGAGGACGTCGAGGCGGGCGGGGAGTACGAGGTCAGGGCCAAGCAGGTGGTCAACGCGACCGGGGTCTGGACGGACGACACCCAGGCACTGATCGGGGAGCGCGGACAGTTCCACGTCCGGGCGTCCAAGGGCATCCACCTGGTGGTCCCCAAGGACCGCATCCACTCCTCGACCGGCCTGATCCTGCGGACCGAGAAGTCCGTCCTCTTCGTCATCCCGTGGGGGCGGCACTGGATCATCGGGACGACCGACACCGACTGGGACCTGGACAAGGCACACCCTGCGGCGTCCAGCGCCGACATCGACTACCTGCTCGAACACGTCAACTCGGTCCTGGCCACGCCCCTGAGCAGGGACGACGTCCAGGGTGTCTACGCCGGGCTGCGGCCGCTGCTGGCCGGCGAGTCCGACGCCACCAGCAAGCTCTCGCGCGAGCACACGGTGGCGCATCCGCTGCCGGGTCTCGTGGTCGTGGCGGGCGGCAAGTACACGACGTACCGGGTGATGGCGAAGGACGCGGTGGACGAGGCGGTGCACGGCCTGGACCAGCGGGTGGCGGCCTGCGTCACCGAGGAGATCCCGCTGCTGGGGGCGGAGGGATACCCGGCCCTGTGGAACGCCCGCGCGAGGATCGCGGCCCGCACCGGCCTCCATGTCGCCCGGGTGGAGCACCTGCTCAACCGGTACGGCTCGATGACCGAGCAGATCCTCGAACTGATCCTCGGTGATCCGGCACTCGGGGAGCCGCTTCCCTCGGCCGACGACTACCTGAAGGCCGAGATCGTCTACGCGGCCTCGCACGAGGGGGCCCGCCATCTCGACGACGTACTGACCCGCCGGACACGGATCTCCATCGAGACCTTCGACCGGGGCACGAACAGCGCCCGGCTCTGCGCGGAACTGATGGCGCCGGTGCTGGGCTGGGACGAGGGACAGATCGACCGGGAGGTCGAGCACTACGAGAAGCGGGTGCAGGCGGAGCGGGAGTCGCAGCGGCAGCCGGACGACCTCACGGCCGACGCGGCGCGGCTCGGCGCTCCGGACATCGTGCCGATCTAGGAACTCCGGGGCGTCTGCGGCCGGTCGCAGAACTCCGCGTCCAGCAGCGTCGTTTCGAGGGCTTCCGCGTCGGCCAGGGTGTCCGTGTCGACGCGGAAGGTCAGGGTGTGTCCGCCGTCGAGGGTGGCGGCGGTGCGGACGTAACTGCCCGCGATGCGGCCGTTGTGACCCCAGACGGTGACGCCGCAGGAGAGCTTCTGCGGATAGATGCCCAGGCCGTAGGCGCCGTGCGTGGCCCGGGTGTTCAGCAGGAGCTTCAGCTGGGCGGGCGCGAGGAGCCGGCCGCCCAGCAGGGCCGCGTAGAAGCGGTTCAGATCGTCGAGGGTGGAGATCAGCTCGCCGGCCGCGCCCGCCGTGCGCGGGTCGAGCGCGGTGACGTCGCGCAGGCGGCCGTCGGCCGGATCGCGGGTGTAGCCGCGGCCGTGCGGGGAGGGCAGCGTGGTACGGGCGCCCGGGAGGGAGGTGCCGGTGAGACGGAGGGGGGTGACGATGCGGTCGCGGATCTCGGTGGCGTAGCCGTGTCCGGTGACCCGTCGGACGATGAGCCCGAGCAGGACGTAGTTGGTGTTGGAGTAGGCGTAGTGGCCGGGGGCGTCCGTCGGACGGTGGGCCAGGGCCACGTGGACCGCCGCGGTGGCGGAGAGGGGGTGGGCCGAGAGGTCGGCGGTGTAGTCGTAGAGGCCGCTGGTGTGGCTGAGCAGGGCGCGCAGGGTGATGCGGCGGCCGTCGTTGCCGTTGCCGCGCACCAGTCCGGGCAGCAGCCGCTGGACCGTGTCCGACAGGCGCAGCTTCCGTTCCCGGACGAGTTGGAGGACGACCGTGGCGACGAAGGTCTTGGTGATGCTGCCCGCCCGGAAGCGGTCCGCCCGTCGGATGCCGGTCCCCGTCGAGCGGTAGGTGTCGTACGGTGCGGAGGAGGTGCGACGGGCCAGCAGCGCCGCCGTGGGAGCACCGCCGTCGGCGACGAGCCGGGGGAGATGGGCGGCTGCGGGGGTGAGGTGTGGTTCGCTGGGCAGGGGCACTGTTCCGAACCCGAACAGCGCCAGCACCAACGGGGCGGTGAGCAGCGCCCTGAGTATCGGCATGGCAGGGATTCCCTTCCTCCGGGCACATCATGGCGGCCGCGCGGACCCGGCACCATGGCCGGTGCCGGGGTGAGGGACAATGAACGCTCTGCCAGGGCGGGTTGATCGCAGAGGGGACGCATGTCGGAGGCGGAGCAGGCACGGGAGCCCCAACGGGACAAGGACGGACGTCTCCTTGCGGGGCGCTACCGGCTCGGGGAGGTGCTCGGCCGGGGCGGTATGGGCACGGTCTGGCGTGCCGTCGACGAGACGCTGGGCCGCACGGTCGCGGTCAAGGAACTGCGGTTCCCCTCGGCCATCGACGACGACGAGAAGCGACGGCTCATCACACGCACGCTGCGTGAGGCGAAGGCGATCGCCAGGATCCGCAACAACGGCGCGGTGACGGTCTACGACGTGGTCGACGAGGACGACCGGCCGTGGATCGTGATGGAGCTCATCGAGGGCAAGTCCCTCGCCGAAGCCGTGCGCGAGGACGGCGTGCTGACGCCGAAGCGCGCCGCCGAGGTCGGCCTCGCCATCCTCGACGTACTGCGCCTGGCGCACCGCGAGGGCATCCTGCACCGCGATGTGAAGCCGTCCAACGTGCTGATCGCCGAGGACGGCCGGGTCGTGCTGACCGACTTCGGTATCGCCCAGGTGGAGGGCGACCCGTCCGTCACCTCCACGGGCATGCTCGTCGGTGCCCCCTCGTACATCTCTCCCGAGCGCGCCCGCGGCCACAAGCCGGGTCCGCCCGCCGACCTCTGGTCGCTCGGCGGACTGCTGTACGCGAGCGTCGAGGGCTCCCCGCCGTACGACAAGGGGTCGGCCATCGCCACCCTGACCGCGGTGATGACCGAGCCGCTCGACCCGCCGAAGAACGCCGGTCCGCTGGAGGAGGTCATCTACGGCCTGCTCGCCAAGGACCCCGAGCAGCGGCTCGACGACGCGGGCGCCCGCGCCCTGCTCAACGGCGTGATCCACGCCCCCGAGAAGCCGGACCCGGTGGTGCCCCCGCCCGCCGAGGCCACCCAGGTCATGACGCTGCCCGAGTCGCCGGCCGAACCCCGCGCCAAGGCGACGCCGAAGGCCGCGGAACAGGGTGAGGGCACACGGGACCGGCTGCGGGGCGCACTGCGCTCGGTGCGGAACGCGAAGGGGGCACCGGCCGCCGCGGCCGCGGCCTCGGCCACCGTGCCGCCCAGGCCCTCGGGCTCCCCCTCGGCCGGTGGCGCGGGCACCCCCGCGAAGCCCGCCCGGCCCGCGGCCACGGCCTCCACCGCCGTACCGCCGCAGCGCCCGGCGACGTCACCGGCCACCCCGCCCCGGGCGTCCCTCACGGACGTGGTCCCGCGCCGCACCCTGGCGATCATCGCGGCGGTGATCGTGCTCGCCGTGATCGGCACGATCCTGGCGCTCACGGCCGGCGGGGACGACACGGACAACGCGGGCAACAAGGGCGGCAAGGGCGACAAGTCCACCTCGGCCGGACCCTCGGCGTCGACCGGTGGCTCCACGGAGACCGACAGCGGCAAGGACCAGGGCAAGGGCCAGGACCGGAGCGGCGACCAGAGCCAGGGGCCGGGCGAGGACAAGGGCAAGGACAGCGGAAAGGACAGCGGCAAGGACAGCGGCAAGGGCGACAAGCCGGGTGACGCGCTGCCCGCCGGGTTCAAGAAGGTCACGAACAAGAAGTTCCACTTCACGATGGCCATGCCCGAGGACTTCCGGTTCAGTAAGACGGCGGGCAGCAACTCCGGTGGCATCTACAACGTCAGCGGCGGCTTCCCCCGTGTCCAGGTCGACTACACCGATTCGCCCGGTGACGACGCGGCCGGGGCCTGGAACGCCGCGAAGGGCGGCGTCGCCGCCAGCAGCAACGGCTACCGCCATCTCGGCGTCAAGAAGGTCCAGTACAACGGCTACCCGACCGTCGCCGACTGGCAGTTCGAGCGCACCCAGCAGGGCGAGCGGGTCCGGGTGCTCAACCGGGGCTTCAAGGTCGACGCCACCCACGGCTACGCGATCATGGTCAGCTGCAAGGCGGACGAGTGGGACGGCGCGGAGTGCCGGACGCTGCGCAAGACCGCGTTCGACACCTTCAAGCCCACCGACTGACCCATGGGGGAAAAGGGCCGGGATGCGACGACCCGGCCGCGTGGCCGTCACTTGCCACGTATCGTGAGAACCTGAAGACCGTACGCAGCCAGAACGGCGGGTCAATTGCACGGTAAGTGACCGCAATTGATGGATCGACGCGGTCTTCGCGGCCGGAGGGACAGCGCGCTCTGGGGAGGCGTCGTGGACGACTACGCGGGTCGGGTGCTTGCCGACCGCTACCGCCTTCCGCTGCCTTCGGACGATGAGTACGAAGCGGTCGAGACCAGGGCGTTCGACACCTACAGCGGGCAGGAAGTCCTGGTCCGGCAGGTGCCGTTGCCCGAGGTGGTGGACGCCGAGGTGCTCGACGGCGACGGTCCGGCGCCGATGGCCCGTCGAGCCACCGGCCGGGCCGTGCGCGCACCTGCGGACCCGGCGGTCCGGCGCGCCGTGGAGGCCGCGCAGGCGGCGGCCCAGGTGCCCGACCACCCCAGGCTCGTCCAGGTCTTCGACGTGTTCGCCGAGCAGGGCTCGCTCTGGATCGTGAGTGAACTCGTCCCGGCCCGACCGCTCGCCGCCCTGCTCACGGAGCGGCCGCTCAACCCCTTCCGGGCCGCCGAGATCGGTTCCGACGTGCTGACCGCGCTGCGGGTGCTGCACGCCCACGGCTGGACCCACCGGAACATCACCGTCCGCACGGTGCTGATCTGTGACGACGGCCGCGTCGCGCTGACCGGCCTGGCGGCCGGCGCGGCGGAGGAGGCGCTCTGCGGCTATGTACCGACACCGCAGCCCGACGAGGACGAGGACGGGGACGGGGACGGATACGGGCACGGGAGCGGGCACGGGCACGACGACGAGGCCGGCTTCCGCCGCCCGGCGATCGCAACGGGCCCTGCCGGGACGTACGCACCGCCTCCGCCGGCCATACCGCCCATGCCGACCGTGCCCGCCCCTCCGGCCGGGGTACCGGCCTCACGCGGCCCGGCGGCGATAGAGGCCGGCCGGGCGACCGGCGGCCCCCACGACGATGACGACGCCGATCCGCACCGTGAGGATCTGCACGGCGAGGGCCCGTACGACGAGGATGCGCACGGCGGCGATCCGCGCGACGAGGACCCGTACGACGACGGCGACCGCCCCGACGGCACCCGCGGCGGGGCGACGGACGCCGCGCACCTGCGGGCCGCGCGCGCCGGGGCCATCGCCGCCTACCGCGAGGGCGCCCGCGCCGCCGCACGCGTCACCGAGGACCGGCACCGCGCCGGTGCGGCCGGGGCGGAGGACACCGGCAGCCTGCCGGTCCAGCGTTCCGCACGGCCGGAGACCACCGGACCGGCCGCCCCCCGGAGCCACGCCACCGACGACCTGTACGGCGACGACCCGTACAGCGACGACCCGTACACCAAGGACCTGCACGCCCACGACCCGTACACCAAGGACCTGCACGCCCACGACCCGTACGCCGAGACCTCCCACGACGACCGGGACGACGACGACGGCGACGAGGACGGCCGGCCGCCCGCGCGGCGGCTGCATCTCACCGGCTCCTGGAGCGACGGCCCCATGTCCGGGCGCCCCGTCCCCGCCGGAGGATCGGACGTCCGGCGCCGCGACGACCCCCCGGCCCCGCCCGCGCACCGCCCCGGCGGGCAGCGGCAGCCGGACCGCTGGGACGAGGCCGCCGGGAGCGGCCGTACCGGCTCCGCCTACCGGGGCCCCGCCACGCCCCTCGCCGCCGAGCGCGCCCGGCAGGCCCGGATCGCCGTGGTCGGCGCGGTCACCGAACGCTGGGCGCCCGAGCAGGCCGGCCCCGTCCACGAGAACTGGCGGCTGGCCCCGCCGATCGGACCCGCCACCGACCTCTGGGCACTGGGCGCGCTGCTCTACCGCGCCGTCCAGGGCCATGCCCCCTACCCCGAGGAGAACGCGGCCGAGCTCGTCCAGATGGTGTGCGGGGAGCCGCCCGCCTTCGCCGAGGAGTGCGGCCCGCTGCGCCCCGTCGTCGAGTCCCTGCTGCGCCAGGACCCCACCGAGCGCCCGGACTTCGAGGAGCTGAGCGGCTGGCTGCGCTCCCTGGTGCGCTCGGCGCCCGAGCCCGAGGCCGGGCTGGACGTCGTACCCCTGCCGTCCGCCGACAGCGCCCGGCTTCCCGTCGTGCGCCGCCGGGGCGAGCTGGTCCGCAGACGGCGCGGCCGGAGCGCGGCCCACGGCCGTCACCGCCACACCAAGGACAAGGCCGGCCGACAGGACCGACGGGACCACCAGGACCGACAGGACCATCACGACCGGCACGACCAACAGGTCGGACTGGACATTCTCGGGGCCGAGCGGGCGCCCCGGCCTCCCCGGCCGCCGCGCGAGCCCAAGGGCCCCAAGGCGCTGCGCACCCCGCCCCGCCCCCAGGACGGCGAGCGGCGGGCGCCGCGGCGGCTCGGACGGCTGCTCCTGGTACTGATCCTGCTGGCCCTTGTCGCGGCCATCGCGTACGCCGTGATGTTCATGCCCAAGGCGGGCACCGAACCGGGCACGGGCTCCACGGGCCCGGCATCGTCGACGTCCGGTTCGCCGGAGCCCGGCACCGGCGACTCCGGGGCCTCGCGGCCATCCGGTGCACAGCAGCCGCAGACCAGCCGCTCCGCCGTCGCGCTCGCCCCCGGCTACACCCTGCGCAAGGACGCGGAGGGCTTCGAGGTCGGCGTGCCCAAGGGCTGGCAGCGCACTCCCGCCAACGCGGACCGTCAGATCCGCTACGGCCGCGACGGCTTCAGCCTGCTGATCGTCCCGGGCCGTGACACCGTCAAGGCCGGCGGCGACGACCCGCTGGCGTACCAGGCCGACAAGGAGCTGGAGTTGCAGCAGTTCCGCGACTCCACCTGGTCGGGGTCGAGCGGGCTGCGCCGGATCGACGTCGGGCGACAGGCCATGGCGGAGGGCCAGTTCACCTGGCAGGACGCGTCGGGGCGCGAGGTGTACGCACGCAACCTCGTGATGGCCGTGGGCGGCCGGTACCACATCATCCAGGTCATCGGCCCGGAGAACCGGCGCGACAAGGTTTCGGACATCTACGAACAAGCCATCTCCTCCTACCGCGTGACACCCTGAACCCTCTGCGTGCATCACCGGGCCGATGGGGAAGCGACAAGCATCACAGTGCGGTCTCGTGGGCGGTGCGAGGTTCCGTGGCCGTGCGTCCGCTCCGTAATCTGGCACCCGAGGAACGGGGCGGGGACACGTGGATCGATCACAGGGCACGGACACGGGACTGTTGCTGGCCGGAAGGTATCGGCTGGGCGAAGTCCTCGGGCGCGGCGGCATGGGCAAGGTCTGGCGCGCCCACGACGAGGTGCTGCACCGCACCGTGGCCGTCAAGGAGTTGACCGCCGGTCTGTACGTCGCGGAGGCCGACCGGATCGTGCTGCACGCCCGCACGCAGAAGGAGGCCCGCGCGGCCGCCCGGATCACGCACCCGGGCGTGGTCACCGTGCACGACGTGATCGAGTACGACAACCGGCCCTGGATCGTCATGCAGTACGTCGACGGACCGTCCCTCGCGGATGCCGCCAAGGAGTCCGGCGAGATCGAGCCGCGCGAGGCCGCCAGGATCGGCCTCCATGTGCTGAGCGCCCTGCGCGCCGCGCACGGGGCGGGAGTCCTGCACCGTGACGTGAAGCCGGGCAACGTGCTCCTCGCCAAGGACGGCCAGGTGCTGCTCACCGACTTCGGGATCGCCGCCATCGAGGGCGACTCGACCATCACCAGGACCGGCGAACTGGTCGGCTCCATCGACTATCTGGCGCCCGAGCGGGTACGCGGGGGTGACCCGGGCCCGGCGTCCGACCTGTGGTCGCTCGGCGCCACGCTCTACACCGCGGTCGAGGGGCGCTCGCCGTTCCGCCGCACGTCCCCGATCTCCACCATGCAGGCCGTCGTCGCCGACGAACCCCCGCCGCCGTCGCAGGCCGGCCCACTGGCCCCCGTGATCACCGCGCTGCTGCGCAAGGAGCCGGACGAGCGCCCGTCGGCCGCGGAGACGGAGCGGATGCTGCTGGACGCCATGGAGGGCCGCGCGCCCGTGGCGGCGCAGGCGTACGTGCCGACGCAGAGGGTCCCCGACGAGGTCCTGCGCTCGCTGGGCCCGGACGGTCCCTCCGGGCCCGGAACCACTCAACTGCCCCAGCCGGCGACTCCCGCACCGGCCCCGGCCCCGGCACCGGCCCCGGCGGCCCGGCGCAGCCGCTGGCGCACCGCGGTCCTGGTCATCGCGGCCGCGGCGCTGGTCGGCGGCGGCGCGGGACTCGCCGCGATGAAGTACGGCGACCGGACGGAGGACACCACCGGACGCGAGGGCACGGGCACGCACGCGCCCGTCGACCCCGGGAAGCCCGACGACGGCAAGCCCGACGCCAAGGCTCCGCCCTCGGCCAAGCCCGACGCGCCGGTGAAGGAAGTGCCCGACGGCTGGAAGCGGGTGAACGACCCCGAGGGCTTCAGCCTGACCGTGCCCGAGGGCTGGGAGCGCCGGGCGGACGGCAACCAGATCGACTACACCCCGGACAACGGTGTGCACTACATCCGGATCAGCATCGACCCGGAGCCCGACTTCGACAACCCGTACATGCACATGCTGAGCCTGGAGACGCAGCTCGCCGAACGGCTGCCCGGCTACCAGCGCAAGACCCTGCACTCCAACACCTACCGGGACCGGCCCGGATCGCTCTGGGAGTTCACCTGGACCGAGACCAAGGACCACCCGGGCCCGCGCCACGCCATCGACCAGATGTACTTCGGGGAGCAGGGCGGTCCGGAGTACGCGCTGTACATGACGGGCCCGGCGGACGACTGGGACACGACCCGGGCGCAGTTCGACACGATGCTGCGCGGATGGCGGGCGCCCGGCAGCTCCGGCTGAGGTCCGCCGGACCGTTCCGCGAGCACGGGGCTCCTGATCAGGGGCTTTGTTGCCAGTGATCGCTGGCTCGTTTGTGGGGAGTGTGAAAACCCGTTACTCACGGGTACCCAAAGTGTGCGGCTGGACGTACTCTCGCCCTCATGACGGACTCGCAGGCCTCCACATCCACCTCCGCAGCCCCGCTCGGCACCAATCCGGTGGCCGTCGCCCCCGCAGGGGTGCGCACCGCCGCCGATGTGGTGACCCCCGAGGTGGTCGCCCGGCTGACCCGGGGCGTGGCCGGATCGGGCCGTACGGCCAACCACACCCCCTTCACCGGGGAGAAGCTGGCCGACCTGCCGGAGTCCACCCCCGAGGACGTGGCGGGCGCCTTCGAGCGGGCCCGTGCCGCCCAGCCGGCCTGGGCCGCGACACCCGTCCGTGCCAGGGCCGCCGTGCTGCTCCGCTTCCACGACCTCGTCCTCAGCCGCCAGGCCGAGGTGCTCGACCTCATCCAGCTGGAGACCGGCAAGGCCCGGCTGCACGCCCACGAGGAGGTGCAGGCCGTCGCCGTCGCGGCCCGCCACTACGGGCGCAGGGCCGGCTCGTACCTGAAGCCGAAGCGGCACACCGGAGTCGTACCGACCCTCACCAAGGTCACCGAGCTGCGCCAGCCGCGCGGCGTCGTCGGGCAGATCGCCCCGTGGAACTACCCGCTCGAGTTGTCCGTCGGCGACGCGCTGCCCGCGTTCGTCTCCGGCAACGCCGTTGTGATGAAGCCCGACACGGAGACCGCGCTGACCGCGCTGTGGGCCCGTGACCTGCTGATCGAGGCCGGACTGCCCGCCGAGGTCTTCCAGGTCGTGCTCGGCGAGGGACCCGTCGTCGGCCCCGAGGTCGTCAAGCACGCCGACTACGTCTCGTTCACCGGCTCCACCCGCACCGGCCGCGAGGTCGCGCAGGGCGCGGCGGCCCGGCTCGTCGGCGTCTCGCTGGAGCTCGGCGGCAAGAACGCCATGCTGGTCCTGAAGGACGCCGACGTGGAGAAGGCCGCCGCGGGCGCCGTCCGCGCCTGCTTCTCCTCCGCGGGTCAGCTCTGCATCTCCATCGAGCGGCTGTACGTCCACGAGTCGATCGCCGACGACTTCGTGGCCCGCTTCGCCGCCCGCACGAAGGCCATGCGGCTCGGCAACTCCCTCGCCTACGGCGCCGACATGGGCTCCCTGGTCGGTGAACGCCAGCTGGAGACCGTCACCCGTCATGTCGCCGAGGCCGTCGAGAAGGGCGCCCGGCTCGTCGCGGGCGGGGTCGCCCGGCCCGACATCGGCCCGCTGTTCTACGAGCCGACCATCCTCGACGGCGTCGAGGCTCCGATGGCCGTCTGCAACGAGGAGACCTTCGGACCGGTCGTCTCCATCTACCGCTTCACCGACGAGGACGAGGCCGTCGCCCTCGCCAACGCCACCCCGTACGGCCTGAACTCCAGTGTCTGGACCAAGGACTCCGGGCGCGGCCACCGGGTCGCCGCCCGGCTGCGGACCGGCACCGTCAACATCAACGAGGGGTACGCCCCCGCGTACGGCAGCGTGCAGTCCCCGATGGGCGGCATGAAGGACTCCGGCCTCGGCCGACGGCACGGCTCCGAGGGCATCCTCAAGTACACCGAGGCGCAGACCGTCGCCCAGCAGCGGCTGATCCCGCTCGCCCCGTCCTTCGGCATGGACGACGAGAAGTACGCGGCGTTCATGAGCGCCAGTCTCAAGGCGATGAAGGCGTTCCGCCTGCGCTGACACCGGTGGTACCGCAGCACCCTCCGCCCGTTCCGCACCGAGGAGAGCCATGTCCCAGGACAGCCCTGCCCAGAATCGGCCCGTCGCGCCGGGGAACACCGACGACGCCCACGACTACGACGTGCTCGTCGTCGGCTCGGGCTTCGGCGGTGCGGTGTCGGCCCTGCGGCTGACCGAGAAGGGGTACCGCGTCGGGGTGCTGGAGGCGGGCCGCCGTTTCACCCGGTCCGAACTGCCCAGGAACTCCTGGGACCTGAAGAACTTCCTGTGGGCTCCGACGCTCGGTCTGTACGGCATCCAGCGCATCCACCTGCTGGGCAACGTCATGGTGCTGGCCGGCGCGGGTGTCGGCGGCGGTTCGCTGAACTACGCCAACACCCTGTACGAGCCGCTCGCGCCGTTCTTCGACGACCCGCAGTGGAAGGACATCACCGACTGGCGCGAGGAGCTGGGCCCGTACTACGACCAGGCCAAGCGGATGCTGGGGGTCCGGCTCAATCCGACCATGACCCCGTCGGACGTCCACCTGAAGGCGACCGCGCAGGCCATGGGCATCGGCGACACCTTCCACATGGCGCCGGTGGGCGTCTTCTTCGGGGACGGCGAGGACGGCGACGGTACGGCGAAGGCCCGGCCGGGCGGCGAGGTCGCCGACCCGTTCTTCGGCGGGGCGGGGCCCTCCCGCAAGGCCTGCACCGAGTGCGGCGAATGCATGACCGGCTGCCGGCACGGCGCGAAGAACACCCTCAACGAGAACTACCTCCACCTCGCCGAGAAGGCGGGCGCGGTCGTCCACCCGATGACCTCGGTCGTCGCGGTCACCGAGAACTCCAAGGGCGGCTACGCGGTCAGGACCCTTCCCACCGACAACCGGAAGAAGGGGAAGGGCCGTACGTTCACCGCCCGCGAGGTCGTCGTCGCCGCGGGCACGTACGGCACCCAGACACTGCTGCACCGGATGAAGGACACCGGCCTGCTGCCCCGGATATCGTCCCGGCTCGGCGAGCTGACCCGCACCAACTCCGAGGGCCTGGTCGGCTCGCAGACCAGCGACCGGCGCTACCGGAAGAAGCACGGGGCCGCGCGGGCCGACTTCACCCGCGGCGTCGCCATCACCTCCTCGATCCACCCGGACGAGAACACGCACATCGAGCCGGTCCGCTACGGCAAGGGCTCCAACTCCATGGGAGCGCTGACCGTCCTCCAGGTGCCGTACGGCGCGCACCGGGTGCGCAGGTGGCTGCTCGAACTGGTCAAGCACCCCACGCTCGCGGCCCGGTCGCTCTCCAACCGCCGCTGGTCGGAACGGACCATCATCGGGCTCGTCATGCAGTCGCTCGACAACTCCCTGACGACGTACCGCAAGCCGGGCGGCGTGGGAAAGGGCCTGCTCACCGCCCGGCAGGGGCACGGCGCGCCCAATCCGACCCAGATCGAGGCGGCGACGCGCAGCGCCAAGCTGCTCGCCGAGGAGATCAACGGCTTCGCGGGTTCGAACGTGGGCGAACTGATGGGCACCCCGCTCACCGCGCACTTCCTCGGCGGCTGCCCCATCGGCGCCACCGCCGACGCCGGGGTGATCGACCCGTACCACCGGCTCTACGGGCACCCCGGCATCTCGGTGGTCGACGGCTCGGCGGTCTCCGCGAACCTCGGCGTCAACCCCTCGCTCACCATCACCGCACAGGCCGAGCGCGCCATGTCCTTCTGGCCCAACAAGGGCGAGGCGGACCCGCGTCCGGCGCAGGGCGAGGCGTACGAGCGGCTGTCCGCGGTCGAGCCGCGGACACCGGCCGTGCCCAAGGACGCCTTCGGCGCGCTGAAGCTGCCGTTCCTCGGGCTGCCGGCCGTCCCGCCGAGGAAGAAGCCGTAAGGGCCGGCCGCAAGGGCAGCAGAAAGGGGCTGCACCCCCCTCCGAGTGCAGCCCCTCCATGCTCACGGTGAACCGGTGCGTCACACGCCGGCTTCACCGTTCCTGCGGCGCCGCACGATGAACATCGCGCCCGCGCCGAGCACCACGGCCGCCCCGCCCGCGGTGGCGAACACCGGCAGCGCGGAGGACGAACCGGTCTCCGCGAGGCTGCCGGAGACCTTGCCCGCCGGGTTGTCGGCCGGCTTCGTGGACGGGACCGGGGCACTGCCACCGGTCTGCGGCGTCGAACCGCTCCCGCCCGACTCCACGATCTTGAACCTGTACGCGATGTCGCTGATGCCCGCGCAGTCCTTGTCGCCCACGTACAGACCGGCACCGAGCGTGAAGCCGGCGCCGACGGGGGCGGTCGGCTTCACATTGATGCGCAGCGGGATGTCGACCTCGTACCCCGCGGGCATCTCGTCGGACCGGCCGACGTAACCGACCGCGCGGCCGTCCTCGCTGAGCTCCACCCACTTGTCGGTCTCCGGGTCGAGGGCCTGGAGGCTGACCTGCTTCGAGCGGAAGAGGTCGTCGCCCTCCTCGTCGGAGGAGGCGCCCGCGAAGTAGTCGATCTTCCTCACGGTGGACTTCGAGGAGTTGTAGACGTTCATCTTGAACGTGTGCCAGCCGCTGCCCCGGGCGATCCGGCCGGGCAGGCCGTTGATGGAGATGTCCAGGTCGGACTTGGCGCACTCCGCCGGCTCCGCCGGGTCCTCGGACTCCGACGGGGTGGCGGACGCGGACGACGAGGCGCTCGCCGAATCCGTCGGGGTCGCGCCGACGGCCTCGTCCGGGCCGGTGCTACCGGCGGACTCGGACTCCTCGCCCGGACCGGGCTCGCCGGGTTCCCCGGAGGACTCCTCGGCGGGTGCGGAGGCGGACGCGTCCGGCTCGGCCGCCGTCGGGGTCCCGGAATCGCTCGGCGAAGGTGAGCCGGTGGCCTCCGCGGCGGCGGTGGTCCCGTCCGTGGCCACGGCGAGCGCGGCGGGGGCGGCCAGGACCGCGGCAGGGGCGATGACCGCCGTGGCGGCGGCGAGCGCCAGGGCGCGGCGAAGCTTCATGGTGACCTCAGGAGTCCGGCGTACCGCGAGGGGCGGTACGGGGTCGGGACGGGCCCGCCGTGTAGGGGGCACGAGCGGGGCCGGTGGTTCCGCATGGTTGACCCGCGGTCCGCCGCAAAGGTTGTCCGGATACTCACAGAACCTTTATGTGACGCCGCTCACGTCCGCAATCGGGAGAAAGGGCCCCCGGGGCCGGGAAGCGGCCGGTGGGGGCCCTGGGAGGCCTCGGACGCGGCCGGCTCCGGGCGTCCCCGGAGCCGGCCGTTTCCTGGGGTGACCGGTCTGCTGTCCCCTGCCGACCGGTCACGCACGCTGGGGCGCGGTCCCACGGCGCACCTGCGGTACGCCACACGCTCCAGCGGAGCCCACGCGTGGTTTCCTTCCAGAGCCGCCCCTGGCTGGCACGGACACCGGGACCAACGAAGCCGCGCCGGACCCGGTCACGCGCCGTACGGGTGAGAGTGGGCCCGAACTGGGATACGCCGGGGTACCCGGGGCCCGCCGGGTGTCAGGCCCGGCCGCGGCACAGCTCCAGCAGCGTCATGGCGAGCGAGGTGCCGGGCCTGCCGAGCGCGTCCCGGTACGAGGCGAGGATCTCCATCTCGCGCGAGAGGCTGATCCGGCGGCCGCCGGAGGTGATCCGGGCCTCCTGGATGACCGCGGAGACGGCCATCCGCTCCTGGACGAGCCCGATGATCCGGTCGTCGAGGGTGTCGATCCGGGTCCGTGCGTCGTCGATCAGCGCGGCGGCCTCCTCGGTGTGCGCACCGGTCTTCTCGGCGGTGGTCTTCGCGGCGGTGCTCTTCGCGGGGGCGGTGCTGGTCATGGTGGTGACTCCTCGTGGGTGCGGTCCCCGAGGCCGGCCGGTCCGTGAACGCCAAGACGCCCCGGGCCTTTCGGCCCGGGGCGCCTGGAACGTTGCTTGTCAGTGGATCAAGCAGCACGACCATGGCAGCCGGCGGGCCGGATGCCATAGGTAAAGACGAAGGTCGTGTGCTGACGCATGGAACCAGTATGGCCCCGTCGCCGGGGACGGACCAACACGGGGCCCGGATGCTGAGACACCGGTTCCGGGCCGGCCCGCGCGGGCTCCGCCCCCCTACCCCCGTTCGGGCGGGACGACGGCCGACTCCGCGACCCCGGTAGAATCGACAAAACAGACCCCCCTTTCACCGCCGGAAGGCCGCCCGTGCCAGCAGCACCCCCCGCCGCCCCCGACGCCACCACGGACGTGGTTCTCGTCGTCGACTTCGGCGCGCAGTACGCCCAGCTCATCGCCCGACGCGTCCGTGAGGCCCGGGTCTACAGCGAGATCGTCCCGTCCACCATGCCGGTGGCCGAGATGCTGGCCAAGAACCCCCGGGCGATCATCCTGTCCGGCGGCCCCTCCTCGGTGTACGCGGAGGGCGCGCCCTCCCTCGACCGTGCGCTCTTCGAGGCCGGGGTCCCGGTCTTCGGCATGTGCTACGGCTTCCAGCTGATGGCCACCACGCTCGGCGGCACCGTCGACGACAACGGTGCCCGTGAGTACGGCCGTACCCCGCTCACCGTCTCCAAGACCGGCTCCACGCTCTTCGAGGGCACGCCCGCCGAGCAGTCGGTCTGGATGTCGCACGGCGACGCCTGCTCCGCCGCCCCCGAGGGCTTCACCGTCACCGCGTCCACCGACGTCGTGCCGGTAGCCGCCTTCGAGAACGACGAGAAGAAGCTCTACGGCGTCCAGTACCACCCCGAGGTCCTGCACTCCACGCACGGCCAGCAGGTCCTGGAGCACTTCCTCTACCGCGGCGCCGGCATCGAGCCGACCTGGACCACGACCAATGTGGTCGAGGAGCAGATCGCGCTGATCCGCGAGCAGGTCGGCACCAAGCGCGCCATCTGCGGCCTGTCCGGCGGTGTGGACTCCGCGGTCGCCGCGGCCCTCGTGCAGAAGGCCATCGGCTCCCAGCTGACCTGCGTGTACGTGGACCACGGTCTGATGCGCAAGGGCGAGAGCGAGCAGGTCGAGAAGGACTTCGTGGCCTCCACCGGGGTCCAGCTGAAGGTCGTCGACGCCGAGGAGCGCTTCCTGACCGCACTGGCCGGGGTCTCCGACCCCGAGCAGAAGCGGAAGATCATCGGCCGCGAGTTCATCCGGGTCTTCGAGCAGGCCCAGGCCGAGATCGTCGCCGAGGGCGCCGCCGACGGCGAGGAAGTCGCCTTCCTCGTCCAGGGCACCCTCTACCCGGACGTCGTCGAGTCCGGCGGCGGCACCGGCACCGCCAACATCAAGTCGCACCACAACGTGGGCGGCCTCCCCGAGGACATCGAGTTCCGGCTCGTCGAGCCGCTGCGCCAGCTGTTCAAGGACGAGGTCCGGATGGTCGGCCAGGAGCTCGGCCTGCCCGAGGAGATCGTCCAGCGCCAGCCGTTCCCCGGCCCCGGCCTCGGCATCCGTATCGTCGGAGAGGTCACCAAGGAGCGGCTCGACCTGCTCCGCGAGGCCGACGCGATCGCCCGCGAGGAGCTGACCGCGGCCGGCCTGGACCGCGACATCTGGCAGTGCCCGGTGGTCCTGCTCGCCGACGTCCGCTCGGTCGGCGTCCAGGGCGACGGCCGCACCTACGGCCACCCGATCGTCCTGCGCCCGGTCTCCTCCGAGGACGCCATGACGGCCGACTGGTCGCGCCTGCCCTACGAGACGCTCGCCCGGATCTCGACCCGCATCACCAACGAGGTCGCCGACGTCAACCGCGTCGTGCTCGACGTGACGAGCAAGCCGCCGGGCACCATCGAGTGGGAGTGACCCCTCCCGCAAGGTCAATGCCGATGCCGTCGCTCATTCGTCTGGGCGGCGGCATCGTCCGTATCCTCCCGGTGACATCCCTGGCCACTTGCGGCAACCGGCGGTAACTTCCGGGTCCGTACGCCCTGGGAGCCCCGAGGAGCCGCCATGTCCGAGCCCATACCCGCACCCGCACCCGTGCCCGTGGACCAGCTCCACTTCGCCATGCCGCCCGTCCACGCATCCGTGGCCGACGAGCGCGCCCACCGCAAGGAACGGCTGGCCGGGGCGCTCCGGCTGTTCGGGGAGTACGGGTACGAGGACGGCGTCTCCGGGCACATCACCGCGCGGGACCCGGAGCTCACCGACTGCTTCTGGGTCAACCCCTTCGGGGCCCCGTTCGACGGGCTCACGCCGGACGAGCTGATCCTGGTCAACGGCGAGGGGCAGGTCGTCGAGGGGCGCCACCACGTCAATCAGGCGGCGTTCGCCGTCCACGCGCAGGTGCACCGGGCCCGCCCGGACGTCGTCGCCGTCGCGCACACCCACTCCGTGCACGGGCGGGCCCTGTCCGCGCTGGGCGAGCTCATCGAACCGATCACCCAGGACTCCTGCGCCTTCTACGAGGACCATGTCCTGTACGACGCGTACACCGGGGTCGTCGTGGACGAGGACGAGGGGCGCCGGATCGCGGCCGCGCTCGGCGGGCACAAGGCGATCGTGCTGCGCAACCACGGGCTGTTGACCGTCGGCGACTCGGTGGACGCGGCCGCCTGGTGGTTCATCGCGCTGGAGCGTTCCTGCCAGGTGCAGCTTGCCGCGCGGGCGGCCGGGAAGCCGGTCCTGATCGAGCACCGTGACGCGGTCGCCACCCGCGACCAGCTGGGCAGCGACCTGGTGGCGTGGATCAACTACCAGCCCCTGTGGCGCCGGATCAGTCGCACATTCTGACGATACGCGCCGCAGGCCGCCCCGATGCGGTCGGGAGCCTTGTCGTACGGCACAATTCGCTGGAATAGCAGTCGAGTTGGCTGTACCGGGTTTGAAAGGGCGGCGTTCCCAGTGGCGTTGGACGAGGCGAGGGCGGGCAGCGCGCACGGCGGCGGCTGCACGTGCGGCGACTGCCCGCACGGAGCGCGCGAGGGCCACCGGCGCGCGGTGGCCGCGTTCCTGGCCAAGCGGGACGAACTCGCCGCCGGCCAGGGGCTGCCGCCCGGCGTCGCGCGGTCCGTCTCGGCGACCCGCCAGTGGGTCTCGGACGAGCTGACCCAGTCCGCCAGGACCGTCGCCGAACGGGGCCGGGAGGCGGGCGACGCCTGGCTGTACCGGGTGTGGCGGCGCACCCTGATCGCGGTGTGGGGCGGCGTCGCCCTGCTGGTCATCGGCGAGTCCGTCACCGCCATCGGCGCGGGCTGGACCAACGCCCGTACGGCGGGGCTGGTCGCCGGGCTCGTCACCGCGGGCCTGCTGACCGGCGCCGCCCATGTCCACCGCGCCCGCGGCGGCCTCCTCGCCCCGCTGATCGGCGAGGACAACCGGCTCTCCACCTCCCGGGCGGTCGCCGTCTCCTGGGTGCTGCTCGCGGTCTTCTCCGTGCTCGTGCTGGCGCTCCAGCTGGCGGGCGCCTCCGGTCACGCCGAGCGCGACGCGCTCATCGAGGGGCTGGACCTGGCCCGGGGCGCCGGTGTGGTGACCGTGCTCGCGCTGGTGTGCGCCGTCGCCGTCGTCGTACGCCGGGTGGTGACCGTACGGGCCCTGTCCGGGCGCCTGCAGAAGCTGCGGGCCGACCGGCCGCGCGCCGCCGATCTGCTCACCGACGACTCCGGGCGGGGCAGCTTCACGGATGTGCAGTACGTGCTGGTGAGCACCGTCGCCGTACTGTTCGCCGCGGTCCGTCTCGCCCGCCGGCCCGAGCAGCTGCCGGACCTGCCCTGGGGCCTGGCGCTGCTGGTCACCGTCTCGGCGCTCGCCTACTTCGCCGGGAAGTACGCGGAGGGCGGGCGCCCGGTGATCCTCTCGGTGGTCCGGGCCCGCGAGGCCGGGGACCTGGACGCGCCGGTCCGCACCGGCGACGACATCGAGATCCGCGGTGCGGGTTTCGTACCGCCCGGCGCCGGGACACCGGACCGGCTGGCCCGCATGGTCGTCCGGATCGGCCGGGTCCATGTGCATGTGCCGCTGATCCCGGTCGCAGGCGGCTTCGCCAATCCGACGGACGGCGTCCTGACTGTGCCGGTCCCGGTGGAGGTCGAGCCGGGGGTGGTGGAGGTGCAGGTGGTGACCGCCGCCGGAGTGGAGACGAACCGGGTCGAGATCGATGTGACGGACTGACCGCTGTGCCGGGCGGCGGGCAGCGGCCGGACGAGCCATCGGGTGAGCGGCGCGTCCGCCTTGTACGTAAGGTCTGGTGACGGATCTACGGAAGGCGGTGCGGCCACATGCAGGGATACGGCACGAACGTACGGGGTCTGGGCGAGTCGAGAGGGCTCAAGGACCTGGCGCGGGAGCACGCCCTGCTGCCGCTGCGGGTCTTCCTCGGCGTCACCTTCGTCTACGCCGGGCTCGACAAGCTGACGGACAGTTCCTTCTTCCGGGCGAGCGGTCCCGGCTCCATCGGCGAGACCATGCACGCGGTACGCGACTCGTCCGCGATCCCGGCCCTCGTCGACCTCGCGCTGAAGAACCCCGGCGCCTTCGGGTACGCCATCGCGATCGGTGAACTCGCCGTCGGCCTCGGCACCTTCTTCGGGCTGTGGGCACGGCTCGCCGCGCTCGGCGGGGCGCTGATCTCGCTGAGCCTGTGGCTGACCGTGAGCTGGCAGGTCTCGCCGTACTACTTCGGCAACGACCTGGCCTATCTGATGGCCTGGTTGCCGCTGGTGCTCGGCGGGGCCGGGGCGTTCTCCGTGGACGCCCTTCGCGCGACACGGCGGCGACGCATCAGGTAGTTCACCCAGGTCGTGGTGGCGGCCAGCAGGAGGCCGCCGAAGAACAGCGGGATGAAGAAGACCCACGGGGCATCCCAGGCCCCTGCGGCGTCCGCCGTGTATCCCGCCGCCAGGGCGAGCATGACCACGCCCACCACCGCCCGGCCGGGACGGATCTCATGACGCAGCACGGGTGACCTCCACCTGTCCGATGCCGACTTCGAGCGTGAGCTCCACGGTGCCCGCCGGTCTGCTGCCCGGGGGCGGCGGAAGCGTCCGGTGCTCCCGCTGCGCGAAGTCGACATCCACCTCGCGCGGCCCTCCGGCCGGGACCTCGCCCGACCAGCTGACCGGCAGCGTGATGTCGCCGATGCTCGCCCGCGCGTCCACCTTCACCGTCACGTCCCTGGGCACGACGACGACCGCGCGGCCCGCCCCGACGTTCACCTCCGTCGCGACGGTCCCGTCCCGGGGGACCGTGATCCCGGTGAGGTCCAGCCGCGCCACCCCCGTACCCAACTGGTAGTGCGGCTGGACCGCGGCCACCGAGGTGGGCCGCCACCCCTCGCGCACCCAGTGGGTGGTGATGTTCTTGGGCAGCGCGGACGCGCCCGCCAGCAGGGCGGCCGTGATCATCGCCAGCATGACCGTGCCGAACCCCGTCCGGCCCAGGAACGAGCTGACCAGCATCCCGAGCCCGAACACCGCGAGCGCACCGGCCAGGCCGAACTGCAGACTCGTGCCGAACGGCTGGGACTCCCAGCTCAGCCCCGTGCCCAGACCGCCCGCGATCAGCGCGAACAGGAACACCACACCGCCGATCGAGGTCGGGCCCCTGGTGCCGGCCTCCTGCCGGGGCGCGCGGAACGGATCCTTCGGCGCGGCACCCGCGGCACCCGCGGGGCTCGGCGCACGGGGCGGGAGCACCGCGTCGGCCGGGCCCCACAGATAGCCCGCGCCCACCGGCCCCGTCGTGCCGTCCTTGACGATCGGGTCCCGCCACCACGACGGGCTGCCCGGCGACGGCGGCGCCTTCACCTCGGGGGGCGCGTCCGCCACCGCCTGCGCGGTCGCCGGGTGCAGCGGATCCTCGGGCGCCGCGGTCCTGCGGTGCTGCGTCCACACGGCGAAGCCGACGACCGCCAGCGACAGCATCGCGGAGAAAGCCAGCGTGCCGCCGTTGCCCAGCATGGACAGGAAGAGACCGCAGCCGATCAGCGCGAGCAGCACCGCGATCAGCGAGGCCCCCTCCACCCGGCCGGACAGCAGCCTGCGCGCCTCGTTCTCCTCCTCGCCGTCCACCGGGACCAGCAGCCAGGCGAAGCCGTAGAAGATCAGCCCGATGCCGCCGGTCACGGACAGCACACCGAGCACGATCCGGAAGATCACCGGGTCGACGTCGCAGTACCGGCCGAGCCCGCCGCACACCCCGGCCACCACCTTGTGCTGCGGACTGCGCCGCAGCAGAGGTGCCGGATCGGGGGGCGGAGCGACACCGGGGGAGGCGTCCTGGGGAACGGTCATGGCTCCATGGTGACGGGCCCGGCGCCCGTCCGGGACCCGCGCCGACCCTGGCCGATCCCTGATATTGGCCGGCCGGGCCCTTGAGGGCTCTCCCGGTGCCGGTCCTCCGGGGCCCGCCGGGCACTCAGGGTCTATTAAGGGCCGACCCTGATGTCGCCACCCGCACGGACATGTGACGATCGGGTCATGCCAGCCGCCACGACCCGAGCCGCCAGCTCCCGCACCACGGACCCGGAGGAGCCACCGCTGCGCAAGCTGTACCGCAGCGCCGACGGACGGCTGCTGGGCGGCGTCGCGCGCGGTCTCGCCGGGCACCTCGGGCTGCCCGTCGTGTGGGTGCGGTTCGTCTTCCTCGGCCTGTTCTTCGCGGACGGCCTCGGCGCACTGCTCTACGCCGTGTTCTGGATCGTCGTCCCGCTCGGCGTCGGAGGCGTCGAGGCACCGCGCTCGGTCTTCGAGACCGCCCCGGACGGCAGCCGCCGGCTCCGCAAGCCCGACAAGGGCCAGGTCTTCGCCCTGATCGCGCTGCTCTTCGGCGCCATGATCTTCGTCGGCAACGTCGACATGGGCAGCGGGGCCAACCGCTACATCTGGCCCACGCTGCTGATCGGCGCCGGTTCCGTACTGGTGTGGCGGCAGGCGGACAACGCCCGGCGCGCCCGCTGGATGGAGGTCGGCAGCCGCCGCCGGGTCCTGCATCTGGCCCGGGGGCTCGCCGGGGTCGCCCTGGTCGGCCTGGGCCTGGCCGTCTTCATGGTGGTACGCGGTTCCGCGGCCCAGCTCGGCAACGTCATGACCGCCGCCATCGCCGTCCTCACCGGCATCGCGCTGCTGGCCGGCCCCTACCTCGTCCGCATGACCCAGGACCTCTCCGAGGAACGCCTGATGCGCATCCGGGCCCAGGAACGGGCCGAGGTGGCCGCCCATGTCCATGACTCGGTGCTGCACACCCTCACCCTGATCCAGCGCAACGCGGACGACGTGGGCGAGGTCCGCAGGCTCGCCCGCGCCCAGGAACGGGAACTGCGCAACTGGCTGTACAACCCCGAGGGCACCGGCAAGGACGAGGACGACGAGCCCGGGACCCTCGCCGAGGCGGTCAAGCGCGCCGCCGCCGAGGTCGAGGACAAGCACGGCGTCCCGCTGGAGGTCGTCGTGGTCGGCGACTGCCCGCTGGACGAGAAGCTGACCGCCCAGATGCAGGCCGCACGCGAAGCCATGGTCAATGCCGCCAAGTACGGTGGCGAGGGCGGCGCCGTGCAGGTCTACGCGGAGGTCGAGGGCCGCACGGTCTTCGTCTCGGTGCGCGACCGGGGCCCGGGATTCGACCTGGACTCCGTACCGGGGGACAGAATGGGCGTACGAGAATCAATCATCGGCCGGATGCAGCGCAACGGCGGTACGGCGCGACTGCGTTCGGTGCCCGGCGGGGGCACGGAAGTCGAGCTGGAGATGGAGAGGGCGAGCGATGACGGAGACCACTGAGCCGGCCGGGGGCCCGGAGCGCCGGGTACGGGTCGTACTCGTCGACGACCACCGGATGTTCCGCACCGGTGTCCAGGCCGAGATCGGCCGCACCGAGGAGACCGGCGTCGAGGTGGTCGGCGAGGCCGCCGATGTCGACCAGGCGGTCACCGTGATCACGGCGACCCGCCCCGAGGTCGTCCTCCTCGACGTGCATCTGCCCGGCGGCGGCGGCGTCGAGGTGCTGCGCCGCTGCGCCTCGCTGATGGGGGCCGTGGACAACCCGGTGCGGTTCCTGGCGCTGTCCGTGTCGGACGCCGCCGAGGACGTCATCGGCGTCATCCGCGGCGGTGCCCGCGGCTATGTCACCAAGACCATCACCGGCACCGACCTGGTCGACTCGGTCTTCCGGGTCCAGGACGGCGACGCGGTCTTCTCGCCCCGGCTGGCCGGCTTCGTCCTCGACGCCTTCGCCTCCACGGACGCGCCGCCGGTCGACGAGGACCTGGACCGGCTGACCCAGCGCGAGCGCGAGGTGCTGCGGCTGATCGCCCGCGGCTACGCCTACAAGGAGATCGCCAAGCAGCTCTTCATCTCGGTGAAGACCGTCGAGTCGCACGTCTCGGCGGTGCTGCGCAAGCTCCAGCTGTCCAACCGCCACGAGCTGACCCGGTGGGCGACGGCCCGTCGGCTGGTCTGAGCCGGGCGGACGACGGTCCGGGCCCGCCGACGGGCCGATCCCGTCGGCGGGCGACGGTCCCGTCAGGCCGGTTCGAGCGAGATGTTCAGCTTCTCGCCGATCCTGCAGAAGCCGATGCCCGCGTAGATCCGCTCCACATCGGCGTCGCCCGGCTCCAGCCACACCGCCCGGCAGCCGCGCCCGAAGGCGGTCGCGGTCAGATGGGCGGAGAGCGCGGCGCCGATGCCGCGGCGGCGGTAGGCGTCGGCGACGGCGAGACCGGCCAGCTCGGTGAGGCCGTCGACCGGGACGGAGCAGCCGCCCGCGCCGGCCGGTACGCCGTCGACCGTGGCCAGGGCCGCGACCCCGCCGTCCCGGGCCGCGGTGCGCAGCCACTGCGCCACGCCGTCCTCGGGCTCGCCGGTGCCGCCGTATCCGTGGTGCTGGACGAGCGCGGCGGCGGCGAACTCCGCGTCGGTGGCCGGTTCGTCGATCGCGAGGTCCGCCACCGGCTCCGGCGTCAGCAGCTCGCCCGGTGCGCAGGCCATGATCGGGGCCCGGTTCTCGACGGTGAACCCGGCGGCGAGCAGCGCGGGTTCGACCGCGGGTGCCGATCCGGGCAGGAACTCCAGCCGGGGCAGCCGGTCGTGCGCGCGGAACGCCGCGATCAGCGCGTCGAGATCTTCGGTGGTCGGCTCGGCGTCCTGGTCGGGTATGGCGTAATTGGCGTACTTGAGCGACCAGTCGGGGTTGTACCGCACCGTGAAGGGCCCGACCCGGAGGTGGTCCGGGGAGCGCTGGGCGAGCGTACGGGCGTGGGTCTGGACATCGGCGTCCATGGGCATGTGGGGTCGTCCTCCGGCCGGTCGGTCGACGGCGGGCCGACCCGATGACGGGCCGACCCGGATCGGAGTGGGGAGCCTATGCCACCCGGGTGGCCCCGGCGAAGGGCATCTGGTCGATCGGTGCGACCCGGACCGGCGCTCCGGGGCGCGGGGCGTGGATCATCTGCCCGTTGCCGATGTAGAGCCCGACGTGGCTGATGCCGGAGTAGAAGAACACCAGGTCGCCCGGGGCGAGTTCGGAACGCGAGACACGCCGCCCGGCGTTGATCTGGGTGTACGTGGTCCGGGGGAGCGAGACACCGGCGGAGCGCCAGGCGGCCTGGGTGAGCCCGGAGCAGTCGAACGAGGAGGGGCCGGTGGCGCCCCAGACGTACGGCTTGCCGAGCGCCCCGTACGCGAAAGCGACGGCCTCGGCGGCGCGGGCGTTCGGCGCCCGGACGGGGCCGCGCGCGGTGGCGCGGTCGGCGCGGTCGGCGGGACGCGTGCCGTCGGCCGATCCGTGGTCGGAGTTCTCGTAGGCGGTGCGCTCGGGCGGGCTCAGCCGGTCGAGGAGTCGCTGCGCGTCGGCGAGCTTGGTCGTGATCGTCGCCTTGTGCTTCTTCAGCTCGGCCCGGCGGGCGGCCAGTGCGGCCAGCTCTCCCTTGGCCTGCGCGCGCAGCGTGGCGATCCGGGCGACCTGCCGCCGGACCTTGTTGAGCGCGGCGGCCTGGCGGTCGCCGATCCGGTCCACGTACGACGCCCGCTCCAGGTACTGGTCCGGGTCGGAGGAGAGCGCCAGCTGTACGGACGTGTCGAGGCCGCCGGTGCGGTACTGCGCGGCGGCGAACGAACCCAGTGCGTCGCGCGAGGCGTTGAGGCGCTCGGTCCTGCGGGCGGCCTCGTCGCGCAGGTCGTCGAGGGCGTCCTCGGCGGCGGACGCCTTCTCCTTCGCGCCGTTGTACTGCTCGGTGGCGACCTCCGCGTCGTGGTACAGCCGGTCCACCTCGGCCTTGACCTGGGCGGGGGTGCGCTGCGGGTCGGCGTGCGCCGGGCCGGGCATCACTGCGGCGGTGGCGGCCCCGGTGAGGGCGAGGGTCGCCGCGGTGCGGGCAGCAGGGCCGGTGTACGGGCGCTGCTTGGGTTTTCGATGCGCTGCCACGAGGGCGTGCGTCCTTCCTGACGACTGCCCGTCGGGGGATACCGGCGGGCCCGCCACAACTCTCGGCGGGGCGACCGCTGCACCGTCCGCGTACGGAACGGCGGTGGAGCCGGTCGCCTGCCTAGGGACGCTAAACCCGGGGCACGGGCAGGAGTCGTAATGACGCTTATTGTCTGAATTTGGCGTGGCAATGTCGTCGAGTGATCGGAAAAATTACACCAGAGTAAGGCAATTGGTACAGGCGCGAGTGAAGTGGTCAGGAAGGTGTACCTGCCTGCCGAGCGGTGATATGGCCGGGGCTAGGCTGCGGCCTCATGGACGTACTCATTCATGTCTTCGTCGCCCTGCACATCATCGGCATCGCCTCCCTGCTGGGCGGTTTCCTGACCCAGATGAAGGCGATGGGCGCGGGCACGGCCCGGTTCGTCCCGGCGATGCTGCACGGCGCGCTGACCATGCTGGTCACCGGCGTCGCGCTGGTCGGGCTGAACGAGGCCGACGGCAACCACGTGAACAACATCAAGATCGGCGTCAAGCTGCTGGTCCTGGTCGTCGTCCTCGCGCTCGTCTACATCAAGCGGGACGAGGAGACGGCCGACAAGGGTGCCTTCGCGGCGGTGGGCGGACTGACGATGCTCAACATCTTCATCGCCACGCTCTGGACCTGATCCCGCCCGCGTCGCGCCGCCCCGGCACCGGGGCGGCGCGACGCGTGGAGGCCTGCTAAGCGGGCCGCACGCTGCCGTGGATCGGCATGTAGTAGATCGACTCCTCGCGCACGTTCGCCCCGGGCTTCGGCGCGTGGATCATCATCCCGTCGCCCTTGTAGATGCCGACGTGGCTGATGTCGTCGTAGAAGAAGACCAGGTCCCCCGGCCGCAGGTCCGCCGTGGCGACCCGGGTGCCGATCTCGACCTGGTCCCATGTGGTGCGCGGGATGTCGACCCCCGCCGCCTTCCACGCGGCCTGGGTGAGTCCGGAGCAGTCGTACGACGCCGGGCCCGTCGCGCCCCAGACGTACGGCTTGCCGATCTGGGCCCTGGCGAAGGCGAGGACCTTCTCCGCCTTGGTGGTGGCGCTGCTGCCGGACCCGGTGCCCGTCCCCGTGCCGCCGCCGGACCCCTTCGCGGCCTCGTCGGCCTTGCGGTCGGCCTCGGCCTTCGCGGCGGCCTGCTGCTTCGCCAGCTCCTGGGCCTTGCGCTTCGCCTCCGCCTCCTTCTTGCGCTCGATCTCCGCGAGCCGTGCCTTCTCCTCGGCGGTGAGCTTCGACAGCAGTGCGCGCGCCTCGCCCAGCTTCGCCTGGACGTTCTGCTTGCTGGTGCGCAGCGTGGCCTGCGTCGTCGTCAGCGTCTCCAGGCTCCGCACCGCTTCGGCGCGCTTCTTCGCCGTCTTGGCCTGCTGCGTACGGAAGTCCGTGATCGCCTGCTGCTGCCGGCTGGTCATCCGGTCCATCAGCTGGTTCTGGTCGAAGTACGACTGCGGGTCGTCGGCCAGGAAGAACGTGGCGCTCGGTGTGAGCGAACCGCTGCGGTACTGCGCGGCCGCGTAGGTGCCGAGCGTCCTGCGCGCCTCGTTGAGCTTGTCGGCGCGCTTCGCGACATCGTCCAGCAGGGCGTCGACCTCGGCGCGCTGGGCGGCGGAGGCCTCCTTCGCCCGGTTGTACTGCTGGGTCGCGGTGCCCGCCTGCCGGTAGAGGTCGTCGACCTTCTTCTGCACGTCCTCGATGCCGGGTTTCGGATCGGGTGCGGCCATGGCGCTCTGCGTGGAGAGCAGGGTCACGGACGCCAGCGCCGCGGTGGTGAGACCGACGGCCGGTGCGGTGGTGCGCACCCGGGTGCGCGGCTTGCGATGGGATGCCAAGGCCGGCATCTCCTTCCGTGGACCGCCTACCGGGTTAGCTGTCGGGTTCGGGCGGAACGGAAGGCTGCCCTACGGTCCGAGTGGGGGATAAGGACCGATTCACCCCGGTACTGCGTATGGGTCCCCGGTTCCGAACTCCCGTGGGGGCAGCCCGGATTCGGCGGAGGCGCCCGCTCGGCGTGGTTCGCCTCAAGGGGGTACGGGCCGCCCGGTCGAGCACGCTAGCCAACCCGTGGTGCTGCTGTGAAGGTTGATGTTCGATATGCCCGATACATTTTCGTGACCTTGCCGGAACGGGGTGGTGGAGGCCCGGAATCCCTCACGGGCTGTGGGCGCGCACCTGCGCCGGGTGTCCGTCGCGGTGTGCGGTTCGCCATGCGGCCTCCGGCTGTCGGTGGGGCGGCCTAGACTCGACTAGCGATGAGCAGCCTCTTTGACGACAGCTTCCTGGCCGGCCTCCAGCACTCGGAGGAAGAGCCCCCGCCGCCCCCCGAGGACTCCGCACCCGAAGCGGTGCCGGAGGACCTCTTCGCGGGCGTGTTCGACGGGCCCCCGCCGCCCAGGGACGCCTACTACCGCGACGGCGGGCACCGCCCCGTCATCGACGCCGCGGCGCTCCTCGACGGGCTGAACACCGAGCAGCGCGCCGCCGTCGTCCACGCGGGCTCCCCGCTGCTCATCGTCGCCGGGGCCGGCTCGGGCAAGACCCGGGTGCTGACCCACCGGATCGCCCACCTCCTCGCGGAGCGCGGGGTGCACCCCGGCCAGATCCTGGCGATCACCTTCACCAACAAGGCCGCGGGCGAGATGAAGGAGCGCGTCGAGCAGCTCGTCGGACCGCGCGCCAACGCGATGTGGGTCATGACCTTCCACAGCGCGTGCGTACGCATCCTGCGCCGCGAGTCGAAGCGGCTCGGGTTCACCTCGTCGTTCTCGATCTACGACGCCGCCGACTCCAAGCGGCTGATGGCCCTGGTCTGCCGCGATCTCGACCTCGACCCGAAGCGCTTCCCGCCGAAGTCGTTCACGGCCAAGGTCTCCAACCTGAAGAACGAACTGATCGACGAGGAGACCTTCGCAGGCCAGGCCGCGGACGGCTTCGAGAAGACCCTCGCCCAGGCCTACGCGATGTACCAGTCCCGGCTGCGCGAGGCCAACGCGCTGGACTTCGACGACATCATCATGACGACGGTCCACCTGCTCCAGGCGTTCCCGGACGTCGCCGAGCACTACCGCCGCCGCTTCCGCCACGTCCTGGTCGACGAGTACCAGGACACCAACCACGCCCAGTACACCCTCGTGCGCGAGCTGGTCGGCCCGGCGGGCGAGGGCGACGCCCCGGCGGAGCTGTGCGTCGTGGGTGACGCGGACCAGTCGATCTACGCCTTCCGCGGCGCGACCATCCGCAACATCCTCCAGTTCGAGGAGGACTACCCGAACGCGACGACGATCCTCCTGGAGCAGAACTACCGCTCCACACAGACGATCCTCTCCGCCGCCAACGCGGTCATCGAGCGCAACGAGAGCCGCCGCCCCAAGAACCTCTGGACGAACGCCGGCACGGGCGCCCGGATCACCGGCTACGTCGCCGACACCGAGCACGACGAGGCGCAGTTCGTCGCCGACGAGATCGACCGGCTGACCGACGCGGGCGACGCCAGGGCCGGCGACGTCGCGATCTTCTACCGTACGAACGCGCAGTCCCGTGTCTTCGAAGAGATCTTCATCCGCGTCGGCCTGCCCTACAAGGTCGTCGGCGGCGTGCGCTTCTACGAGCGCAAGGAGGTCCGGGACATCCTGGCCTACCTGCGCGTCCTCGCCAATCCGGAGGACACCGTCCCGCTGCGCCGCATCCTCAACGTGCCCAAGCGCGGCATCGGCGAGCGCGCCGAGGCGATGATCGACGCGCTGTCCCTGCGCGAGAAGATCACCTTCCCGCAGGCGCTGCGCCGGGTCGACGAGGCGTACGGCATGGCGGCCCGGTCGGCCAACGCCGTCAAGCGGTTCAACACGCTGATGGAGGAGCTGCGCACGATCGTCGAGTCGGGCGCGGGCCCCGCGGTGGTCCTGGAGGCCGTCCTGGAGCGCACCGGCTACCTCGCCGAGCTCCAGGCGTCCACCGACCCGCAGGACGAGACCCGGATCGAGAACCTTCAGGAACTGGCCGCCGTGGCCCTCGAATTCGAGCAGGAGCGCGGAGCGGCCGACGAGGAGGGCATGGGCACGGCCGCGGGCACCGGCACGCTCGCCGAGTTCCTGGAGAAGGTCGCGCTCGTCGCCGACTCCGACCAGATCCCCGACGAGGACGAGGACGGCTCCGGTGTCATCACGCTGATGACACTGCACACCGCGAAGGGCCTCGAATTCCCCGTCGTCTTCCTGACCGGCATGGAGGACGGCGTCTTCCCGCACATGCGGGCGCTGGGACAGGTGAAGGAGCTGGAGGAGGAGCGGCGGCTCGCCTATGTAGGCATCACCCGGGCCCGCGAGCGCCTCTATCTGACCCGGGCCGCGATGCGCAGCGCGTGGGGCCAGCCCTCGTACAACCCGCCGTCGCGGTTCCTGGACGAGATCCCGGACCAGCACCTGGAGTGGAAGCGGACCGGGCCGATGGCGGCTCCGGCCGGACCGACCTCGGGGATCACGTCCTCGCTGTCCTCGTCGCGTTCGCGCTCCGGACCCTCGGGCTTCGCGACCCGGCGGACCTCGGACAAGCCGACGATCACGCTGGTCGTCGGGGACCGGGTCACGCACGACCAGTTTGGGCTCGGCACGGTCACGGCGGTCGAGGGCGTCGGCGACCAGGCGAAGGCCACGGTCGACTTCGGCGACGAGCGTCCGAAGAAGCTGCTGCTGCGGTACGCGCCGGTCGAGAAGCTGTAGCCGGAGCGGGCGGGGGCCGTGGTCCCCGCCCCGCCGGGCTCAGGTCGGGTTGAGGCCGTGGCTGCGCAGCCACGGCAGCGGATTCACTGCCGCTCCGCCACCGGGCCGCACCTCGAAGTGCAGGTGCGGGCCGGTCGAGTTCCCGGTGTCGCCCGAGTACGCGATGACGTCACCGGCCTTGACCGGGCCCGAGCGGATCTTGGTGCTGCTGAGGTGGCAGTACCAGGTCTCGGTCCCGTCGGCCATGGTGACGATGGCCATGTTCCCGTAGGCGCTGTTGAGCTGGGTGCGCACGGTGCCGTCGGTCGCGGCCATCACGGGCGTGCCCTCCAGGACCGGGAAGTCGATGCCCGTGTGCACGGACATCCAGTTGACGCCCGCCTGGCCGAAGTACGCGCTGAGGCCGTGCTGCTTGACCGGCAGGACGAACTTGGGGCGCAGGGCCTCCTTGCGGGCGGCCTCTTCCTCGCGCTTCTTCTTCTCGGCGGCCTGCCGCTCCCGCAGGTCGATGCGTTCCTGGGTGCGGCTGGCGCGGTCGGCGAAGTTCTCCGCGTCGGCGCTGAGGTTGGCGAGCTGGGTGTCCAGCTTGTTGTTGGCCGCACCCGCCTTGACGGAGCCGGGGTCGGCCGCCGCCATCGTGGTGTTGTCGTCCTTCTTGTCCTCGCCGCCGAGCCCGCCGACGGAGGCCGCGGCGATTCCGGCCACGCTCATCACGCAGGCGGAGGGGATGGCGACGGTGAGGAGCGCGGAACGCTTGGCGGGGGAACGCCTTCGGCTGCGGCCGGCGCCGCCGCCGCGGGTGGCGGAGCGGCCGAGGGGACGGTGCGGGCCGGGCACGGCCTCTGCGGCGTCCGCGATGGCCGCGACGCTGATGGTGGCGGCGTCATGTACGTCCACGACGTCCGCTGCGGTGTCCGGGGCGTCGGCGCTGTCTGCGGCATGGGTGACGTAGGGCGCGTACGGGTCGTAGGAGCCCGGGTCGGTGTAGGTCCCGTGTGTTCCGGGCGCGTCGTGTGCCGACGGCGCCTCGTAGGGCACCTGTGCGGTTTCCGCGGTGTGCGCGAGGTGCTGTTCGTGCTCGGGCGTGGCGCCGGTGTTCCAGGCGGTGGCGTCGTACGCGCCGGTGTCGTACGCGGCGTTCTCGCCCGTGGCCCACGGCTCGTTCGTGTGCCAGCCGCTGGTGTCCCACTGGCCCGTGGCGTCCGGGGCGCCGCCCTGCGCCGGGATGCCGGTGAACGTGGCGGTGGCCGTGTTCGCCTCCGTGCCGTAGTCGGCCGAGGGCGTCCAGACGGCCGTCGTCTCGTACGTCGGTCCCGCCTCGTACTGCTGCTGGGGCTGCGCGGCGTACGGGGCGTAGGCGTCGTACGAGGCGGTCGGGTGTGCGCCCGTGTCCCACTGGGTGGAGTCGTACTGGCCGCTGTAGTCGGACTGCCCGGCTCCGTAGCCGCTGCCGTACGCGCCGTCGTGACTGCCGGGGAGTGAACCGAAGAGCGGGTCGCTGTCGAAGCCGCCGGTCGCCTCGCTGTCGTATCCGGCGTACCCGGCGTGGGGGTGCTGGTCGTTCACCAACTTCTCTCTCGCCTCGGCAGCAGGACCTGTGCTCTGGGTTTCCGGCGGGGGAATCCCAGGGGGAGCAGTGGCCGCGACTGTACCCGGCGGTACGTGACGCCGACAATCTTCGGCGGGCATGGGCGACTCAGGAAACGGGCAATCGGCCGTCTTTCGACGGACTGCGCACAGAGCCTTGGCTCTATGTTCGAAACGCGTTCTATTTGTGGGGTCCCTGTCGGGCCGTGGGGCTCATGCGGCTCCCGCGGTTCCTCCGGTTTCCCCGGCTTCTCCGGTCACTCCGAATCCGGTGGCCCCGGTGGTTCCGGCCGCCGGTTCGCGGGACTCCAGCGCCTGCCGGACCGCGGCGGCGACAGCCGGATGCACCGGCAGGGCGAGATGGCCGATTCCCGTGACGCGCACGTTCTGCGCGTCGAGATCCGGATGGTCGATGCGGCCCGCCTCGGCAGGCACGATCACCCGGTCCAGCTCGCTCCAGAAGCTCACGAACCGGGTACGGCAGCCGGGCGCGGGCCTGCGCAGCTCCTCGATCGGCGCGGACCCCGTACGCATCTGCCGCACGATGGGGTGGGCGCTCGCCAGCGGGGCGACGGCCGTGCCCGCGTGCGGTGTGCCGAGGGTGACCAGGGTGCGGACCCGCTGGTCACCACCGAGTCGCTGTACGTAGTAGCGGGCGATCAGACCGCCGAGGCTGTGCCCGACGATGTCTACCTCGTGGTGTCCGGTACGTGCGCAGATCTCCTCGACATGGCGCCCGAGCAACTCTGCCGCTGTCCGGATGTCGCAGGTCAGCGGCGAGTAGTTGAGCGATTCCAGGTGGCGCCAGCCGTGCCGGGCGAGGGAGCGGCGCAGCAGGACGAAGACCGAACGGTTGTCGATGAAGCCGTGCAGCAGGACGACGGGCGGCCGTTCGTCGCCCTCGGCGGGGAGGACGGAGGCGGCGGCCGGGGCGGTGGGGGTGGCGCCGGGAGGCGTGGTGTGCGACCCGTCCGGGAGTGGCGCGGCGCGTCGTTCCCCCGTGATGCCGGTGGGGTAGAGGAGCGCGTGGCCGGCGAGGACCACCAGCTCCAGCGCGGTGGCCTTCAGCAGTGCGACCGGCAGCAGAGCGGGGCCCGGACACGCCCGGCCCAGTGGGGGCGGAAGGAAAGGCAGGACCTTCATGGCCGACCTCCTGCTTCGGCGGGCGGGGGAGGCGGCCGGGTGGTGACCGGCGCACGGTCGGCCGGTGGACCGGATGGACCGGGCAGCCGTACCACCGTGCCGTGCGGCTGACGGCGCGGTGGTACGGCGACCTCGTCGCGGCTCCCCTGGCGGCCGGTCCCGCACGGCAGGTCTGCCGCATGACGCGGGGACGGCGCCCGGTGAACATGTCCCACGTGTGATTTCCCCCTCCCCGTCCACCGCGAAACGACGGCTTGCGGGATGCTGTAGATAACGTTCGTTCACATCCCCGGCCCTTCAGGCACGGGAGAGGCATGTGGAGGCAGTGATGGGTGTGACCGGTCCGATCCGTGTGGTGGTGGCGAAGCCGGGCCTGGACGGCCATGATCGCGGGGCCAAGGTGATCGCGAGGGCGCTGCGCGATGCGGGCATGGAGGTCATCTACACCGGGCTCCACCAGACGCCCGAGCAGATCGTGGACACCGCGATCCAGGAGGACGCCGACGCGATCGGGCTCTCGATTCTCTCCGGTGCGCACAACACGCTCTTCGCCAAGGTCATCGAGCTGCTGAAGGAGCGCGAGGCGGAGGACATCAAGGTCTTCGGCGGCGGCATCATCCCGGAGGCGGACATCGCACCGCTGAAGGACCAGGGCGTCGCGGAGATCTTCACCCCGGGCGCCACGACGGTGTCGATCGTCGAGTGGGTCAACGCGAACGTCCGCCACCCGGCGGAGGCCTGACCCGCCGGGCCCGGGGCTCGTGGCTCCGGGCCCGGGGCCGGTTCCGTCAGTCCGGGATCAGCTCCGAGTCCATCGCCGCGCGCAGCCGCAGGGTGGAGACCAGCCGTTGGAAGGCCTCGGACCAGTAGCCGTTCGCGCCCGGTGAGGCGTCCTCCGGTTCGTCCGGAGTGGTGGTGAGAACCTCCAGGCGGTCCGCCTCGGCCGGGTTCAGACAGCGTTCGGCGAGACCCATCACGCCGCTGAAGCTCCAGGGATAGCTGCCCGCGTCCCGGGCGATGTCCAGGGCGTCGACGACCGCGCGGCCCAGCGGTTCGGCCCAGGGCGTCGGGCAGACCCCCAGGATCTGGAAGGCCTCCGTCAGGCCGTGCGCGGCGATGAAGCCGGCCACCCAACCGGCCCGTTCGGCCGCGGGCAGTATGCCGAGGAGCTTCGACCGCTCGGCGAGCGACGCCGTGCCGGGGCCGTTCGACGGCGGGGCGGAGGGGGTGCCGAGCAGCGCGCGGGCCCACTCGGGGTCACGCTGGCGCACCGTGGCCCGGCACCAGGCCGCGTGCAGTTCCTCGGCCCAGCCGTCCGCGACCGGAAGGGCGACGATCTCCCGCGCGGTACGGCCGGCGAACCGCGCCGGCCAGGTGGCGAGCGGCGTCGCCTCCACCAACTGACCGAGCCACCACGACCGTTCCCCCCGCCCGGACGGGGGCACCGCCACCACCCCGTCGCGCTCCATCGGGGCGTCGCATTCGTGCGGTGCCTCCACGGCGACCGAGGCCTCGTCGCCGGTGAGGTCCGGGCTCACACAGGACAGCGCGCGGGACGCCATCCGGCCGGCCAGCGCCGACCCCGGCAGCGCGGACAGCAGCTCGGCGGCGGTCGAGCGGACATTGCGGCTGCGGTCGGAGAGGGCCTGCTCCAGGAAGGGCTCGTCCAGCGGGGACAGCCCGGTGCGCAGCGAGTCGAGGAACATCAGCCGGTCCTCGGCCCGCTCGGTGCTCCAGGTGGTCGCGAGCAGCACGAGCGCTTCGGCGGGATCATGTGCCCGGACCGCCGCGAGCAGCGCGACCCGCTCGGCGAACAGACCCTCCTCCCACAGCCGGGCCACCGCTTCCGGCTCCGTCGGGCCGGGCAGCGACGAGCCGCCCGAGGAGCCGCGCAACGCGAACTTCCACTCGGGGTTCAGCCCGGCCAGCCACAGCCCGCGCGGCCCGGCGAAGACCATGGCCGACGGCCGCAGGTCCGTACGCGCCCTGGCCGCGTCGAGCAGGGCCGGCAGCAGCGCGGCCGGGGCCCGGAAGCCCTGCCGGTTGGCCGTGGCCAGCCACTGCGGGATCAGCTCCGTGAGGTCGGGAGCCGTACCGCGCCGGCCGCCCGAGCCGCCCGCCGCCGACCGGTCCGCCAGCAGCTGGGCGAGCCTGCGCCGCGCGGCCGGGGGCAGCGCCGGCCGCGGGTCGACGGGCGCCGGCTCGGGCCGGGCGGCCGGGGCTGCGGGCAGGAGGCCCGCCCTGCGCCGCACGGTGTGGAGTGCCGCCGCGTCCAGCAGTCCGGCAGGTCCGCCGTCCGCCCCGGCGGGGCGGCGGTCGGTGCCGAGCAGCGCCGTGGTGACGAGCTCTTCCCACGGGGCGGGTGCGGACGGGGCGGGTGTGATGGTGCCGGACATGGGTCCCCCTTCGAATCCGACGTCAGATGAGCGGCACGGTCCCGCACGCCACGTCGTCACCGGACCCGGCGGACCAGGCCGCGAACGGGTCGAAGCCGCGGTGGCCGCATTCACCGAAGACCGTGACCGGCGCGCCGCCGGAGAGTGCGACGAGTCTCCACAGACCGGGCCGGGACAGCGCCACCGGGGCGACGGGCAGGGCGGCCCCGCCCGCCGCGTCGGCCAGTTGCCAGCCGTCCCCCGACGGCACGGGTACGACATCGCGCAGCGCCACCGGCCAGGCGTCCAGCCAGGGGTCCTCCCGCAGGGCGTCCCCGTACGCCTCGATCGCGGCCGCCGCCGTGTCCCCAGGAGGCGGGGTGCCGGCCGGCGACGGCACCCCGAACTGCCGCCCCAGCTCCGCCCGCAGCCGACCGGCGCCCGGATAGGGCGTGAGCTCGGCGTCGAGCGTGCCGCCCACCGGCAGTGCCAACCCCGGGGAGCGTCCGGCCGCCCCGAAGGAGAGCAGCAGCGCCGTGCGGCCGGTCTCCCTCCCGTGCAGCCAGATACGGCGCGCGACGAGCTTGCCGTCCGGGGTGTCGTACTGGGCGAGGACCAGCCAGTGGTCGCGGACCGGTGGGCCCTCGGCGGGGGCCGTCAGTCCCACCCGGGTGCGGACCGTGGCGGCCAGCGGCTCCGGCAGCCGGTCGATCCCCAGCCAGGCGCTGTCCAGCAGATGCAGCAGCGCGCACTCCTCCAGCAGGCGCACCGGCCAGCCCGGACCGGATGCCGCGAGGGCACCCAACTCCCGCACACGGGCGGCCAGTCCGGGCGCCTGGGCGTCGACCATGCGGGCCGCCGTCTCCTCCCAGAGCCCGTACCCCGGCTGATCGGCCGCCGCCAGCCCCCCGCGCAGCAGATCGGCCAGCCGCTCCTCCAGCTCCAGCGCACCGCCGGTGATCCGCTCGGCGCGGCGCTCGGCCCGCCGCCGGGCGGCCTCCGGATCGGCCGGGCCCGCGGCCGAGGCGCCCTCCGCCGTGCGCTGCTCCGCTCTCTCCGCCTTCCCGGCCGACCGTTCCCGGCGGCCCGTCAGCCACTCACCGGCCCAGTCCGGCATCTCGCCCGGCGGCAGGGCCGATTCGTCCGACGCCCAGACCAGCAACAGGCCCAGTGCGTGCTTGCACGGGAACTTCCGGCTGGGGCAACTGCATGTGTAGGCGGGGCCGGTGATGTCGACCACCGTCCGGTACGGCTTGCTCCCGCTTCCCTTGCACAGCCCCCACACCGCACCCGAACCGTCGCACCCGCCGCCCGACCAGGGACCGGCCGGACCCAGCTTGCTCCCCGCCTTGCGTGACGCATCGTCGGGAGCGAGGGCCAGTACCTGCTCCACCGTCCAGCGCGCCACCGGGCCGGCGGTGCGCAGGGGTTCTCCCCCGTGAGATAGCAGCATGGGAACGACGGTAGATCGCACCACTGACAATCGCCCTGACCTGCTGTTCGGTCAGCGTGCACGCCGTCGACGAGATCTACGAGGTCACCTACGAGGTCACCGGCTCGGGTGTCGACGGGATCCAGTTCCACGGCGGCGGGGGCAAGGCCATGGGACCGGAGATCGGGGCGGTCGAGTCGCCCGCCCTGCCCCGGCGGAAGACCGTCACGCCGCGCGGGATCATGCCGCCCGCGGTCATGCCGATCGCCGTCGACGGGAACGGGGCGGACGTCTCCTGCTCGATCACGCACAGGGGCAAGGTCATCAAGGAGGCGAAGGGCGAGGGCATGCTCGCCGCGGGCGGCTGCGTGGCCGTCTCGCCGGTGGCCGGCCGAACTCCCCGTCCACAGCCCGCGGATCGGCCCCGACCCGCGGTCGGGGCCGATTGTCAGTGCCATGGTGCACGGTGGGAACCACATCGGGTCGACCGATCCGGAGGGGGATCCATGACCGTGTCCGAAACCACCGCCACCGTCGGCGTACAGGCTCTCCGGCCGCATGCCGAGGACGCCTTCGCCCATGAGCTGAAGGCCCTCGCCGCGGCCGACGACCGCCCGCGGCCCGCCCGTTGGAAGCTTTCCCCGTGGGCCGTCGCCACCTACCTGCTCGGTGGCACCCTGCCGGACGGCACCGTGATCACACCGAAGTACGTGGGTCCGCGCCGCCTCGTCGAAGTCGCCGTGACCACCCTCGCCACCGACCGGGCCCTGCTGCTCCTCGGCGTCCCGGGCACCGCCAAGACCTGGGTCTCGGAGCACCTCGCGGCCGCCGTCAGCGGCGACTCGACACTGCTCGTCCAGGGCACCGCGGGCACCCCCGAAGAGGCCGTCCGCTACGGCTGGAACTACGCGCAGCTGCTCGCGCACGGGCCCAGCCGCGACGCCCTGGTGCCCAGCCCGCTCATGCGCGCCATGTCCGACGGCATGACCGCGCGGATCGAGGAGCTCACCCGTATCCCCGCCGACGTGCAGGACTCGCTCATCACGATCCTGTCGGAGAAGACGCTCCCCGTCCCCGAACTCGGGCAGGAGGTCCAGGCGGTCCGCGGCTTCAACGTCATCGCCACCGCCAACGACCGCGACCGCGGGGTCAACGAACTCTCCAGCGCGCTGCGCCGCCGGTTCAACACCGTCGTGCTCCCGCTGCCCGCCACCCCCGACGCCGAGGTCGACATCGTGTCCCGGCGCGTCGAGCAGCTCGGGCGCTCGCTCGACCTCCCGGCCGCACCGGACGGCATGGCCGAGATCCGTCGCGTCGTCACGGTCTTCCGTGAACTGCGCGACGGAGTCACCTCCGACGGCCGCACCAAGCTCAAGTCCCCCTCGGGGACGCTGTCGACGGCCGAGGCGATCTCCGTCGTCACCAACGGCCTGGCCCTCGCGGCCCACTTCGGCGACGGGATGCTGCGCCCCGGCGACGTGGCGGCGGGCATCCTCGGCGCGGTCGTCCGCGACCCGGCGGCGGACCGCGTGGTCTGGCAGGAGTATCTGGAGACGGTGGTCCGGGAGCGGGACGGGTGGAAGGACTTCTACCGCGCCTGCCGCGAGGTGTCCGCGTGACCCGGGCCCCACGTCCCGAGGGACCGCTGCTGCTGGGGGTGCGGCATCACGGACCGGGCTCGGCCCGCGCCGTCCGCGCGGCGCTGGATGCCGCCCGTCCGCAGGCGGTGCTCGTCGAAGGGCCCCCGGAGGCGGACGCGTTGCTGCCGCTGGCCGCCGACGAGGGGATGCGGCCGCCGGTCGCGCTGCTCGCCCATGCCGTCGACGACCCGGGACAGGCGGCGTTCTGGCCGCTGGCCGCTTTCTCGCCCGAATGGGTCGCGATCCGCTGGGCCCTTGAGCACGGCGCGCCGGTCCGGTTCATCGACCTGCCCGCGGCGAACTCCCTGGCCATGACGCGGGCCGAGGAGAGCGAAGCGGACGGGGCCGGGCAGCGCACGCCCGGCGTCGACGCCCACGCCGACGCCGGTGTCGAGGGCCCGGCCGCCGGGCCGGTACCGGTCGACCCCCTCGCCGTGCTCGCCGGGGCGGCGGGCTACGACGACCCGGAGCGCTGGTGGGAGGACGTCGTCGAGCACCGCACCCAGGGCGGCGAAGCCGCCGACCCGCGGGCGCCGTTCGCCGCGCTCGCCGAGGCGATGACCGCCCTGCGCGAGGTGCACGGGGACGGCGGCCACCCCCGCGACGCCGTCCGCGAGGCGCACATGCGCATCCAACTCCGCAAGGCCGGAAAGGAGTTCGGCGACGAGGTCGCGGTCGTCTGCGGTGCCTGGCACGTACCCGCGCTCGGCACCCGGACCACCCTCGCCGCCGACCGCGCCCTGCTCAAGGGACTGCCCAAGGTCAGGGCCGAGCTGACCTGGGTGCCCTGGTCGCACCGGCGGCTCGCCCGGCACAGCGGATACGGGGCGGGGATCGACTCGCCCGGCTGGTACGGACACCTCTTCGACGCCGCGGACCGCCCGGTCGAGCGGTGGATGACGAAGGTCGCCGGACTCCTGCGCGACGAGGACCGGTTCGTCTCGTCCGCCCATGTCATCGAAGCCGTCCGGCTCGCCGAGACCCTCGCCGCGATGCGCGGCCGCCCGCTCGCCGGACTGGGCGAGACGACCGACGCGATCCGGGCCGTGATGTGCGAGGGCTCCGACGTGCCGCTCGCGCTCGTCCAGGACCGGCTGATCGTCGGCGAGACCCTCGGCCAGGTGCCGGACACCGCCCCCGCCGTCCCCCTCCAGCGCGACCTCACCCGTCGACAACGCACGCTCCGGCTCAAACCCGAGGCGCAGGAACGGGAGCTGGAGCTGGACCTGCGCAAGGACAACGACGCGGCCCGCAGCAGACTGCTCCACCGGCTGCGCGTCCTCTCCGTCGGCTGGGGCGAGCCCGCCGAAGGCCGCGCCGGCACCGGCACCTTCCGGGAGAGCTGGCGGCTGCGCTGGGAGCCCGAGCTGTACGTACAGGTCGCGGAGGCCGGGACCTGGGGCACCACCGTGCTCTCCGCGGCGACCGCCAAGGCCGGTTCCCGGGCCGCATCGGCGACCACGCTCGCCGAGGTCACCGCCCTCGCCGAGCAGTGCCTCCTCGCGGAACTGCCCGACGCGCTCCCCGTGGTGATGCGGGCCCTCGCCGACCGCGCCGCGCTCGACGCCGACGTGGGTCATCTCGCCGACGCCCTGCCCGCGCTCGCCCGCACCCTGCGCTACGGGGACGTGCGCTCCACGGACACCGCGGCACTCGGCGCGGTCGCGGCCGGGCTCGCCGAGCGGATCTGTGTCGCGCTGCCCCCTGCCTGCACCGGGCTCGACGCCGGCGGCGCCGAGGAGATGCGCGGCCGGGTGGACGGGGTCCACACCGCGATCGGCCTGCTCACCGCGGCCGTACGGACCGGTGCCAGCACGGACGCCGACGGCCCGGACACGGACGGACTGCGCGAGCGCTGGACAGCCGTACTGCACCGGCTCGCCGCCCGGGACACGGTCGCGGGGGTCGTCCGTGGGCGCGCGACGCGCCTGCTGCTCGACGACGGGCGGCTCGCGGAGGACGACGCGGCACGGCTGATGGGCCTGGCCCTGTCGCCCGGCATGCCCCCGGCCGACGCCGCGGCGTGGATCGAGGGGTTCGTCGGCGGAGCCGCCGGCGGAGGCATGCTGCTCGTCCACGACGAGCGGCTGCTCGGCCTGGTCGACGCCTGGCTCACCGGAGTGCCCGCCGAGCTCTTCGCCGACGTACTGCCCCTGCTGCGACGCACGTTCTCGGCGTACGAAGCGGGTGTCCGGCGCACCCTGGGCGAACTCGTGAGGCGGGGCCCGGCCACCGGGGGACCGGCCGCCACCGGCGCCGGCACGGCGCCCGGGACGACGGCCACCGGATTCGCCCCGGGCCTGGACGAGGCCCGGGCCCGCGCGGTCGAGCCGGTGCTGCGCCTGCTGCTCGGACTGCACAACGACCCTGACCCGGACGGCGACACCCCGCCCGGGAGAGCCGCGAACGCCGAGGAACCGCTGGGGGCCACGGGATGACCACGACCACGACCACGGGCGCCGGAACGGCCGGCGTCGCACCACTCCCGGCCCACACCCCACCGCCCACGCACACCGGCCCGCAGCCCGGCCCGGCGAACGACGAGCGGCTACGGCGGTGGCGGCTGGTCCTGGGCGCGGACGGCGCGGAGAGCACCGGCCGCACCCTCACCGGGCGCGACGCCGCGATGGACGCCGCACTGACCGCGCTCTACGGAGACGCAGGCAGGCCCGGCGGCAGGGGCAGGAACAGCCGCTCGGCCGGGCTCGGGGCCTCCGCCCCCTCCGTGGCCCGCTGGCTCGGCGACATCCGCACGTACTTCCCCGGCTCCGTCGTCCAGGTCATGCAGCGGGACGCGATCGACCGGCTCGGTCTCGCCGCGCTGCTCCTCGAACCGGAGATGCTGGAGGCGGTCGAGGCCGACGTCCACCTCGTCGGCACGCTCCTCTCGCTCAACAAGGCCATGCCCGAGACGACGAAGGAGACCGCAAGAGCGGTCGTGCGCAAGGTCGTCGAGGACCTGGAGCAGCGGCTCGCCTCCCGCACCCGGGCCACGCTCACCGGCGCCCTGGACCGCTCGGCGAGGATCAGCCGCCCCCGTCACCACGACATCGACTGGGACCGCACCATCCGGGCCAACCTCAAGAACTACCTCCCCGAGCACGGCACCGTCGTCCCCGAACGGCTCATCGGCTACGGACGGGCCGCCCGGTCGGTGAAGAAGGACGTGATCCTCTGCATCGACCAGTCGGGGTCGATGGCCGCCTCCGTCGTGTACGCCTCCGTCTTCGGCGCCGTGCTCGCGTCCATGCGGACCCTGCGGACCAGGCTCGTCGTCTTCGACACGGCGGTGGTCGACCTCACCGACCAGCTCGACGACCCGGTGGACGTGCTCTTCGGTACCCAGCTCGGCGGCGGCACCGACATCAACCGCGCACTCGCGTACTGCCAGTCGAGGATCACCCGCCCCGCCGACACGGTGGTCGTCCTCATCAGCGACCTCTACGAGGGCGGGATACGCAACGAGATGCTGAAGCGGGTCGCCGCGATGAAGGCCTCCGGCGTGCAGTTCGTGACGCTGCTCGCACTGTCCGACGAGGGCGCGCCCGCCTACGACCACGAGCACGCCGCCGCGCTCGGCGCCCTGGGCGCACCGGCCTTCGCCTGCACCCCGGACCTCTTCCCGGAGGTGATGGCTGCGGCCATCGAGAAGCGGCCGCTCCCCGTGCCGGACAAGGAGGCCCACCGCTGACACGCTGCCGTTCCGTCCACCGGCACACGGCCACCGGCGTGATCTGTGACCGTAATCACCGCTCAGGTGCGATCTCTGATTTATGGTCCTGCGGACCACGGGGATAACCTGCGAGATGGACATGCCGCGTATCCGGGGTCACCGTGTGCGCATTCCTAGTGACAGAGCAGTCACGTTGCCCCTCGCGGCACGCCCACGCAGAAAACCAACCGCGAGACCATTGATTAAGGGACGGACGCGCGTGGACCTGTTCGAGTACCAGGCGAGGGACCTCTTCGCCAAGCACGGTGTACCGGTGCTGGCCGGTGAAGTCATCGACACGCCTGAGGCAGCCCGCGAGGCGACCGAGCGACTGGGCGGCAAGTCGGTCGTCAAGGCGCAGGTGAAGGTCGGCGGCCGTGGCAAGGCCGGCGGTGTCAAGCTGGCCGCCACCCCCGACGAGGCGGTCGCCCGCGCGACCGACATCCTCGGCATGGACATCAAGGGCCACACGGTCCACAAGGTGATGATCGCCGAGACCGCGCCGGAGATCCTTGAGGAGTACTACGTCTCGTACCTCCTCGATCGCACCAACCGCACCTTCCTGGCCATGGCCTCGGTGCAGGGCGGCATGGACATCGAGGAGGTCGCGGAGAAGACCCCCGAGGCCCTCGCGAAGGTCCCGGTCAACGCCGTCGACGGCGTCGACATCGAGAAGGCCCGCGAGATCGTCGCCCAGGCGAAGTTCCCGGCCGAGGTCGCCGAGAAGGTCGCCGAGGTCCTGGTGACGCTGTGGGACACCTTCGTCGCCGAGGACGCGCTCCTCGTCGAGGTGAACCCGCTCGCCAAGGTCGCCTCCGGTGACATCCTCGCGCTCGACGGCAAGGTGTCTCTCGACGAGAACGCCGACTTCCGTCAGCCCGAGCACGAGGCCCTCGAGGACAAGGCCGCAGCCAACCCGCTCGAGGCTGCCGCCAAGGCCAAGAACCTCAACTACGTCAAGCTCGACGGCGAGGTCGGCATCATCGGCAACGGTGCCGGTCTGGTCATGTCGACCCTGGACGTCGTCGCGTACGCCGGTGAGAACCACGGCAACGTGAAGCCCGCCAACTTCCTCGACATCGGTGGCGGCGCCTCCGCCGAGGTCATGGCGAACGGCCTGGAGATCATCCTCGGCGACCCGGACGTCAAGTCCGTCTTCGTCAACGTCTTCGGTGGCATCACCGCCTGCGACGAGGTCGCCAACGGCATCGTCCAGGCGCTCGCGCTGCTCAAGTCCAAGGGCGAGGAAGTCACCAAGCCGCTGGTCGTGCGCCTCGACGGCAACAACGCGGAGCTGGGTCGCAAGATCCTCTCCGACGCCAACCACCCGCTGGTCCAGCGCGTGGACACCATGGACGGCGCGGCCGACAAGGCCGCCGAGCTCGCCGCGGCTGCGAAGTAAGGAAGAGGGACTCAGACCACCATGGCTATCTTCCTCACCAAGGACAGCAAGGTCATCGTCCAGGGCATGACCGGTGCCACGGGCATGAAGCACACCAAGCTCATGCTCGGTGACGGCACCAACATCGTCGGCGGCGTGAACCCGCGCAAGGCCGGCACCTCCGTCGACTTCGACGGCACCGAGGTACCCGTCTTCGGCTCCGTCGCCGAGGCGATGGAGAAGACCGGCGCGGACGTGTCCGTCCTCTTCGTGCCGCCGGCCTTCGCGAAGGCCGCCGTCGTCGAGGCCATCGACGCCGAGATCCCCCTCGCGGTCGTCATCACCGAGGGCATCGCCGTCCACGACTCCGCCGCCTTCTGGGCGTACGCGGGCGCGAAGGGCAACAAGACCCGGATCATCGGCCCGAACTGCCCCGGCCTGATCACCCCCGGCCAGTCCAACGCCGGCATCATCCCGGGCGACATCACCAAGCCCGGCCGCATCGGTCTCGTGTCCAAGTCCGGCACGCTGACCTACCAGATGATGTACGAGCTCCGTGACATCGGCTTCTCGTCCGCCGTCGGCATCGGTGGCGACCCGGTCATCGGTACGACGCACATCGACGCCCTCGCGGCGTTCGAGGCCGACCCCGAGACGGACCTGATTGTGATGATCGGCGAGATCGGCGGCGACGCCGAGGAGCGCGCGGCCGACTTCATCAAGGCCAACGTCACCAAGCCGGTCGTCGGCTACGTCGCGGGCTTCACCGCCCCCGAGGGCAAGACCATGGGCCACGCCGGCGCCATCGTCTCCGGCTCCTCCGGCACCGCCCAGGCGAAGAAGGAGGCCCTCGAGGCCGCCGGCGTCAAGGTCGGCAAGACGCCGACCGAGACCGCCAAGCTGGCCCGCGAGATCCTCGGCGCCTGATCGCTCCGCCACACCGGAGCGGCACCGCTGTATCGCGTCACCGCACAGACGGCGCGGGCCCGTACCCGATCAAGGGGTACGGGCCCGCGCCGTTTCGGTGTCTCCGAGACGTCGCCGGAGCGGCTCAGCCCACCCCGGGGACCAGCCGTGCCGGGCCCCGTACGAGCTCGCCGTGGAGGTTCTTCCGCAACTTCAGGTCCCGCGGCGTCAGCTTCTGCGGACCGCCGCGCGGCGGTACCCCGCCGACCTGCTGGGCGGGCGACTCCGGGGTCTCGTAACGGGTCGCGGCCGTACCCAGCGTGAAGAGCGTCAGCCCGATGATCAGCACGGTGAAGGAGATGGCGGCCCGGGTCCACAGCTGGGCCTTGCGCTCGCTGTCCGTGCGGACCGTGACGGGCGGGGGCAGCGAGTCGGAGGACTGGGCCAGGGCGAGCGCGCCCAGCCGCTCGTTCAGGAGCGCCGACTGCTCGGCGGGCGAGGAGGGCTCCGCCAGCTCGGGCAGCCGCTCGGCGACCGCGGCGCGGGCGTTCATCAGCCGGCCCGCCGCCGCCGGGGTGCTCGCCTCCGTCTCCGCCGCGGTCTCCGGCAGATCCAGGCCGACACCGTCGTAGAGCAGCAGGGTGGCCCGGTACGAGGGCGGCAGGGCGAGCAGCGCGTCGAGCAGGGCGCGCGGACCGGGCTCCGCCGGTGGCGGGTCCAGCCGGCGGTGGGTGCGGCGCAGGCGGTGCCACGGCGACATGGCGTACTCGTACGCGGCGGCCCGCACCCAGCCGACCGGGTCCCGGTCCACCGCGACCTCGGGCCAGCGCTCCCAGGCCAGCGCGAAGGCCCGTGCGACGGACTCCCGGGAGAGGTTCCGGCGTCCGGTCAGCAGAAACGTCTGCTGGAAAAGGGCCGCGGCGCAGTGCCTGTACAGGGCATCGAACACCTCGGCGGGAGAGGGCCCGGCTTCGGCCCCGGGGGCCGGTCCGGGCGTCGCTGATACGCCGTTGGAGGTGGGGGCCGGTCCGGGCGTCGCGGACGGGCCGGGCGGATCGGGGGTGGTGCCGGGCTCGGTCGGGGCCATGGCGGTGCTCCCGGTGGCTTCGACGGGGGGCGGCGCCGGCGGTTTCGTGGACGTCACAGGCTTGGACAGCCTGGCGATCGTCGTCGGCGCCGCCGGGCGGGCCGCACGTTTGGCGGCGGCCTTCGGCCGGGTGTTCGCAGCGGCCGGTTTGGTCCGGGCGCTCGGCGGCGTGGCCTGCGGGCTCGGCCGGCCGCCACTGATCAGCCTGGCGTATGCCTCACGTTTCCGCCCCCGGGGAGTGGTGCGGCCGGTCTCCCAGGACCGGACCGTGGCGCGGGTGACGCCCACCACCGTCGCGACCTGCTCTTCACTCAGTGACTTCGCCTCACGCAGTCTGCGTCGCTCCTTGGGGGAGGGGAGCGGGCGGGCGGAGGCCGTATCGGTCGGGCCCTGTGTCATGACGGACCCCCCGCAGGGCTGCACCGGGTAGAAAAGTACATAAGCGTATATTGAGCGACACAGCGGCCATTTGCCTGTTACGCGGAAAAAGCGCGTGTCGTTGGGAACATGGCCCGGTGACCCAAGTGACCGAAGGCAACCCGTCGTTGTCGGCGGAGCAGGGCCGGTCCGCCGTGCTGGCCCTCGCTCTTCTGCGTGGAGCGGTTGCGGCCGGGCTCGGACTGGCCTCCGTCGTCGTTCTCGTCCTGGTGCTGTGGATCAGTTCCCCGGCCTCCGACAGCAACCCCGGCAGCGCGCTCCACGCGGCGGCCGGGCTCTGGCTGCTCGCCCACGGCGCCGAGCTGATCAGGACCGACACGCTCAGTGGGGTCCCTGCCCCGGTGGGCCTCGTTCCGCTGCTGCTCGCCGTGGTCCCGGTGCGGCTGGCGCACCGGGCGGCCCGGGACGTCCTGGTGCCGGAAGAGGGGCGCCCGGCGCTTTCGGCGGTGGGTGCGTTCGTCATGGTCGTCAGTGGATATCTGCTGGTCGGGGCGGTTGTCGCGTACTGCGTGCGGGACGGCTCGCCGGCCGTGCACCCGCTGTCGCTGCTCTTCCCCTCGGCCGTTGTGGTGGCGGGTGCGGCGGCGGCCGGGGTCTGGACGGCGGCCGGGCGGCCGGTCGGCCCGCCGCCTTCCTGGGCGCCGGTGCGCCTGCACGAGGCGCTGGCGCACCGCCGGTTCAGGGAGCGCGCGGGAACGGTGTGGCGGTCGGCGGCGGCCGGGGTGGCGGTGCTGCTAGGCGGCGGGGCGCTGCTCGTCGCGGTGGCGCTGATGTGGCACGCGCACTCCGCCCAGCAGTCGTTCGTCCAGCTCTCGGGCGACTGGGCGGGCCGGGTCGCGGTGCTCCTGCTCGCGCTGGTGCTGGTGCCGAACGCGGCGGTATGGGGCGCGGCGTACGGGCTGGGGCCGGGTTTCGCCCTCGGTACGGCGTCCACGGTCACCCCGGTCGCCTTCGCGGGGCGTCCGGCGCTGCCCCGCTTCCCGTTGCTGGCCGCGGTGCCCGCCGAGGGCCCGGGAACGGTCCTGAACTGGTCGGCCGTCGCGGTGCCGGTCGCGGCCGGGGTGACGGTCGCCTGGTTCACGGTGCGGCGGGCCGCGCCCCCGCACACCGCACGCGAGGAGGCGTGGAGCCTGCGGGAGACCGCGCTGGCTGCCGCCCTCGCCGCGGTGGGGTGCGGGGCCGGTACGGCGGTGCTGGCGGCGGCGGCCGGGGGGCCGCTCGGCACCCGGGCGCTGGCGGAGTTCGGGCCGGTGTGGTGGCTCACCGGCGCGGCGGCGCTGGTGTGGACGGCGCTCGTCGGCGTCCCCGCGGCGCTGCTGCTCCGGGCCTGGCGGCTGCGGGAGCCCGACGGGGGCGTGTGGTGGCGGCGGGCGGACGCGGTGCCGGCGGAGGGGGCCGGGGCGGCGAGCGTCGCCGGGGTTCCGCGCACGGCGTCGGGGATGGGCGTGAAGCCGGAGCGGGCGCCGGGAGGCGGTCCCGCGCCCCTGCCCGTGGCCTCCCCGGCGACCGGTGCCCCGGCGCCACCCGTGCCGCCCGCCGCCCGTATGACCGCGCCGGACGGGGACGAGGACTTCGCGCCGTACGACTTCCTGCCGACCGGCCCCTGGAACGAGCGGACGGCCCGGCCGGAGGAGGCCGGGCCGTCCGGGACGAAGGGTCCTAGTTCTTGACGCCGAAGAACGGCTCCAGCGGCTTCGGCAGCTGGTCGTTGCAGGCCACCTGGCCGGCCTTGGTCAGGGCGTCGTTCACGCAGGTGTAGTAGTCGCGGTAGACCAGCTGCACCGTGAACGTCGTCGCGACGATCGAGAGCGCCAGCAGCGCCGTCACCAGGCCGCTGACCGCGGCCGTGGTCTGCTGCCGGCCGCCGGTCGGGGCGGCGGGCGCGGATCCGGGCGCCGGAGCGGAACCGGAGGCCCGTGCCGGGCCCGACGCCTGTCCGGCGCCCTCGCGCGCCCCCTCGGACGCGCCCTTCGGCTTGGCGCGGAGCGAGCTGATCGCCCAGTACACGGCGAGTGCGCCGAGCAGCAGGGCGATCTCGGGGAAGTCGAAGAGCGCGAAGAAGAAGGCCCACATGCCGGAGAGCAGCGCGTAGCGCGCGCGGCGCTGTGCGGGGTCGGTGGGGTCCCAGCGCAGCCCGCCGGGGCTGCCCTCGGGGCCGCCCTGGCCGTTCTGCCCGCCCTGGCCCCCGGGCCGGCCGCCGAAGCCGCCGCTCTGGCGACCGGGCTGCCGGCTGCTCCACTGGCCGCCCCGGGCCGGCCGGTCGTCGGAGGAGCCGCCCTCGGGGGATCCGTCGCCGTTCCCCTGGCCGTTCCCGTCGCCCTGGCCGTTCCCGTTCCCGGTGTTCGCGGGGCGGCGGGGCTGCCAGGGCTGGTCGGGCCGGTTCTCGGGCGGCGCGGCGAACGGGTTGTCGTCCGCCCGGCCGGAGGAGCCCGGCGCACCGGACGAGCCGGCGGCGGAGGAAGAAGAGGAGGAGGGGCCCGTGGGGGACTGGCGTTCTCGCATCAGCAGGGAGGTCCGCTCGGGCAGCGGCTGGCGGAAGGCGGTGCGGTGGCGTCGGTCCGGCATGTGGTGAACGTCTTCCCCATCTCGTCATTTCCGCCCTGCGGACGGTTCGCTGTCCCCTGACGCTACCTCCCGGTCAGGAGGGGCCGAAAGCTGGGAGCGGGGCCCGAACGGCCGATATCCGTCACCCGGGCCCGCTCCCTCTCCCCGGAGCCGGGCCACCGGACGCCCACCCCCGTCCCGTGGGAGTCCGCCGAGGTGCCGGTATCGTTGCTGACGGTCGGCCTGTTCGTAGAGTTCCCCGTATCGAGGGGCTCAGTTCTTTCGTACGACCATACAAATCAGCGTCGCTCTGCTTCACCACGCGAGAAAGGGCCCAGCCGTGGCCGCCCCGCCCCCCTCCACCGCCCCGGCACGCCTGGTCGTGCTGGTCTCCGGTTCGGGTACGAACCTTCAAGCCCTGCTCGACGCCATCGGTGACGACCCCGAGGGCTTCGGCGCGCGGATCGTCGCGGTCGGCGCCGACCGCTCCGGCATCGCAGGCCTGGAACGGGCGGAGCGCGCCGGACTGCCGACCTTCGTGTGCAGGGTCAAGGACCACGCCACCCGCGAGGAGTGGGACGCCGCACTCGCGGCGGAGGTGGCCGGGTACCGCCCTGACCTCGTGGTGTCCGCGGGGTTCATGAAGATCGTGGGCAAGGAGTTCCTCGCCCGGTTCGGCGGCCGGTTCATCAACACCCACCCCGCCCTGCTCCCCAGCTTTCCCGGTGCCCACGGGGTGCGTGACGCACTCGCGTACGGCGTGAAGGTCACCGGGTGCACCGTCCACTTCGTCGACGACGGCGTCGACACCGGTCCGATCATCGCGCAGGGCGTGGTCGAGGTGACCGAGGAGGACACGGCGGAGGGCGAAGCCGCTCTCCACGAACGCATCAAGGAAATCGAGCGCAAGCTGCTCGTCGAGGCCGTGGGGCGGCTCGCCCGCGACGGCTATCGCATTGAGGGACGAAAGGTTCATCTCGGTCATGTCGGTGAATAAGCCCATCCGTCGCGCCCTGGTCAGTGTCTACGACAAGACGGGGCTGGAGGACCTCGCCCGCGGTCTGCACGAGGCGGGTGTCGAGCTCGTCTCCACCGGCTCCACCGCCGGACGGATCGCCGCCGCCGGAGTCCCGGTCACCAAGGTCGAGGAGCTCACCGGCTTCCCCGAGTGCCTCGACGGCCGCGTCAAGACGCTACACCCGCGCGTCCACGCAGGCATCCTCGCCGACCTCCGCCTGGACACCCATCGCGAGCAGCTCGCCGAGCTGGGCGTGGAGCCGTTCGACCTGGTGGTCGTCAACCTCTACCCGTTCAAGGAGACCGTCGCCTCCGGCGCCTCCGCCGACGAGTGCGTGGAGCAGATCGACATCGGCGGCCCGTCCATGGTCCGCGCCGCCGCCAAGAACCACCCGTCCGTAGCCGTCGTCACCAGCCCGGAGCGGTACGCCGACGTCCTCGCCGCGGTCAAGGCGGGTGGCTTCGACCTGACCGCCCGCAAGCGCCTGGCCGCCGAGGCGTTCCAGCACACCGCCGCGTACGACGTGGCCGTGGCCTCCTGGTTCGCCGACGACTACGCAGCCGCCGACGACTCGGGCTTCCCCGACTTCTTCGGTACGACGTACGAGCGCAAGAACGTCCTGCGCTACGGCGAGAACCCGCACCAGCCCGCCGCGCTCTACACCTCCGGCGCCGGCGGCCTGGCCGAGGCGGAGCAGCTGCACGGCAAGGAGATGTCGTACAACAACTACACGGACACCGACGCCGCGCGCCGGGCCGCGTACGACCACGCCGAGCCGTGCGTCGCGATCATCAAGCACGCCAACCCGTGCGGTATCGCGATCGCCGACGACGTCGCCGAGGCCCACCGCAACGCGCACGCCTGCGACCCGCTGTCGGCCTTCGGCGGTGTCATCGCCGTCAACCGTCCGGTGACCGTCGCCATGGCCGAGCAGGTCGCGGAGATCTTCACCGAGGTCATCGTCGCCCCGGCGTACGAGGACGGCGCGGTCGAGATCCTGGCACGCAAGAAGAACATCCGCGTGCTGCGCTGCCCCGACGCCCCGACCGCCCCGGTCGAGGTCAAGCCGATCGACGGCGGCGCGCTGCTCCAGGTCACCGACCGCCTCCAGGCCGAGGGCGACGACCCGGCCAACTGGACCCTCGCCACCGGTGAGGCCCTGGCCGCGGACGAGCTGAAGGAGCTCGCCTTCGCGTGGAAGGCCTGCCGCGCGGTCAAGTCCAACGCGATCCTGCTCGCCAAGGACGGCGCCTCGGTCGGCGTCGGCATGGGCCAGGTCAACCGCGTCGACTCCGCGAAGCTGGCCGTCGAGCGGGCGGGCGAGGAGCGCGCCCGCGGTGCGTACGCCGCCTCCGACGCGTTCTTCCCGTTCCCGGACGGGCTGGAGATCCTGACCGCCGCGGGTGTCAAGGCCGTGGTCCAGCCGGGCGGTTCGGTCCGTGACGAGCTGGTCGTCGAGGCCGCGAAGAAGGCGGGCGTGACGATGTACTTCACGGGCACGCGCCACTTCTTCCACTGACGGTTCCTCAGCACGAAGGGCCGGAACTCCGCGAGGAGTTCCGGCCCTTCGTGTCGTGCGCGGTGCGTGTTACTTCTTGATCACCAGGGTGCCGGCGGCACGGTCGTGCCAGCCCTGCAGCTTCCCGGAGTTGTCGAAGAACGGCGAGAGGTAGACCAGCAGCGCACCGATGTAGCAGATGAACACGCCGACGATCGGGATGATCCAGCGGATGAAGCCGGCGCCGAGGCCCGGGTTCAGGCCGGTGTTCTCCTTGACGACCTTCACGCCGAGGGCCATCTTGCCGAGGGTCGAGCCGAGCAGCGAGATCATCAGCCACTCGTAGAGCAGCGTGATCAGACCGAAGATCAGGATCATGCCGAGCATGGTGGCGATGATGCCGCTGCTCGCGTCGTTCACGCAGGACTGGTAGCCCGGGTCCAGGGAGGAGCCGCAGTCGTCGACGCTCTTGGCTATGCCCATCGCACCGGCCAGGCCGATCGCGCTGAGGATGCCGTAGAGGACACCGATGACCGCAGCGTCGATACAGCGTGCGCCGAGGCGGCGGCCCATCGAGGCGACCTGGACGGTGCCCAGGACCGGGACGTTGATGTACCCGTTGTTGGCCTGGAGGGTGCCCGGCGCCTGCTGCGGGTAGCCGTAACCCGGCTGGCCCGGCTGCTGGCCCGGCTGCTGCGGGTAGCCGTAGCCCGGCTGACCCTGCGGCGGCACGCCCTGCGGGGCCTGCTGCGGGTAGCCGTAACCGGGCTGGCCCTGCGGCGGCTGGTTCGGCTGCTGGCCCGGCTGCTGGCCGTAGGGGTTGTTCGGATTCGGGTTCGGGTCGCCGAAACTCATCTGGGCGTTCCTCCAACGTGCATGCGGGGACGATGCGGCCGCACGGAGGAAAGAAAGGTCAGTGGTCCGCCCCCCGGGTACTACTGCGGCACTGCGGCAATAATCGTTATAAACGAAATGTAAGTTTGTCCAGTCGTGACCGTTGCTTGTTGCGCAAGTGCAACATCGCGCCACCGCCTGCGGCCTGAATTGGTACGCGGGCGGGGTCATCCGCGAGGATGGGGGCATGACTGCCCAGATTCTCGATGGCAAGGCCACCGCAGCCGCGATCAAGTCCGATCTCACCGTCCGCGTGGCGGCCCTCAAGGCACGGGGCATCACCCCTGGCCTGGGAACCCTGCTCGTCGGGGACGACCCGGGCAGCCGGTGGTACGTGAACGGCAAGCACCGCGACTGCGCGCAGGTCGGCATCGGCTCCATCCAGCGCGAACTCCCCGACACCGCCACCCAGGAGGAGATCGAGGAGGTCGTACGGGAGCTGAACGCCGACCCCGACTGCACGGGGTACATCGTGCAGCTTCCCCTTCCCAAGGGGATCGACACCAACCGCGTCCTGGAGCTGATGGATCCGGCCAAGGACGCCGACGGCCTCCACCCGATGAACCTCGGCCGGCTCGTGCTGAACGAGACGGGCCCGCTGCCCTGCACCCCGCAGGGTGTCGTCCAGCTGCTCCGCCACCACGACGTGGAGATCAACGGGGCGCATGTCGTGGTCGTCGGCCGCGGTGTCACCATCGGCCGCTCGATCCCGCTGCTGCTGACCCGCAAGTCCGAGAACGCCACCGTCACCCAGTGCCACACCGGTACGCGTGACCTCTCCGCCCACCTCAAGCAGGCCGACATCATCGTCGCCGCCGCCGGGGTGCCGCACATCATCAAGCCCGAAGACGTGAAGCCGGGCGCCGCCGTGCTCGACGTCGGTGTCAGCCGGGACGAGAACGGCAAGATCGTCGGGGACGTCCACCCGGGCGTGGCCGAGGTCGCAGCCTGGATCTCCCCGAACCCGGGCGGTGTCGGCCCGATGACCCGCGCCCAGCTGCTCGTCAACGTGGTCGAGGCGGCCGAGCGCAACGCCGCCGCCGTCTGAGCCGGCCGACCCGATCCGGAGGGAACCCCATGGGTGCTGGTACGAGTCCGGTCGACCCGGCCGCCGAGGCGGACGGCACGTCCGCGGTGCCGTCACGCGCGGACGAGGGGACGTCGGACGAGGGGGCATCGGGCGCGAGGGCGTCGGACGAGTCGACGGCCGGCAAGGGGGCGGCGGACGACGCCGCACCGGGCCCGGACACGGCCGCGTCCGGTGACGGAGCCGCGGGCGGGCCGGTGCCCGGCGGCAAGCGGCCGTCGCGGCGCTTTCCGTCGTTCACCCGGGACACCGCGCGCCCCGAGGGCGGCGGCCGGGCCGCGTCCGGGGACGCACCCGCCCCGGCCCGTCAGTGGCCGCTGCTGGCCGTGCTCTGCACGGCCGGGATCGGGCTGCTGATCGTGGCGGTCGACCCGTTCGCCGAGGCCTTCAGGATCGGCACGATGCTGATCGGCGTCGCCCTCATCGGCGGCGCCGTGCTGCGGCTCGTGGTGCCGTCGGTGGGCATGCTGGCGGTGCGCTCGCGCTTCACGGACCTGGTGACGTACGGACTGCTCGGCTTTCTCATCGTGATGCTCGCGCTGGTGGCGCAGCCCAAGCCGTGGCTGGACATTCCGTTCCTGGAGCACGCGGTCCACTTCACCATCCGCTGAGCCCCGCCGGTACGGCCGGCCGCACCACGCGGAAGCGGTGCCCGTCCCCTCCCCCGAGAAGGGACGGACACCGGTGTTCGGGGCCCACCGGAACGTAGACGCCCCGGAATGCGGTGACTTGAGCGGCCTTGCCCCGTCCGGAGTTCAGCCTGGTCGACGGGTGGGGCCGGTTCAAGCGATGCCTGTGGCCTGTGGCACGGAAGTGACCATTCCGCCACTGTGTGATCGTCAGGCAACGGAGAGCCGGGCCGAGGGCGGAGCAGGGGGCGTGCGGCGGTGCCGCTGACCGGCCCGGGGCGCCGACGGCGGGCCGTGCGGGCGCCGTCGCCGGGCTGCCGCCTCCCGGGTGACCGGGGTTCGGCCGGGTGAGCGCTGTGTGACGGGTTGTGTGCGGTGCCACAGGGGGCAGGGCGGCCGGGGTGTTCCGGGTCGGATAGCCTGACCGCTGGATATCTCTTCACATCAAGATTCAGGGATGTCCAGCACCAGGGGCCAGGAACCCCCACCGCCAGCTGTCTAACGGAGATCGCCATGACCCGCACTCCCGTGAATGTCACCGTGACCGGCGCAGCCGGCCAGATCGGCTACGCGCTGCTCTTCCGCATCGCCTCCGGCCACCTGCTCGGCCCGGACGTGCCGGTCAACCTGCGTCTCCTGGAGATCCCGCAGGGCCTGAAGGCCGCCGAGGGCACCGCGATGGAGCTCGACGACTGCGCCTTCCCGCTGCTGCGCGGCATCGAGATCACCGACGACGCCAACAAGGCGTTCGACGGTGCCAACGTCGCCCTGCTGGTCGGCGCCCGCCCGCGTACGAAGGGCATGGAGCGCGGCGACCTGCTCTCCGCCAACGGCGGCATCTTCAAGCCGCAGGGCAAGGCCATCAACGACAACGCCGCGGACGACATCAAGGTCCTCGTCGTCGGCAACCCGGCCAACACCAACGCGCTCATCGCGCAGGCCGCGGCCCCGGACGTACCGGCCGAGCGCTTCACCGCGATGACCCGCCTCGACCACAACCGCGCGATCTCGCAGCTGGCCGCCAAGACCGGCGCCGCCGTCTCCGACATCAAGAAGCTGACGATCTGGGGCAACCACTCGGCGACCCAGTACCCCGACATCTTCCACGCGGAGATCGCCGGCAAGAACGCCGCCGAGCTCGTCAACGACGAGGCCTGGCTGGCCGACACCTTCATCCCGACCGTCGCCAAGCGCGGCGCCGCGATCATCGAGGCCCGTGGCGCGTCCTCGGCCGCCTCCGCCGCCAACGCCGCCATCGACCACGTGCACACCTGGGTCAACGGCACCGCCGCGGGCGACTGGACCTCCATGGGTATCCCCTCGGACGGCTCCTACGGCGTGCCCGAGGGCATCATCTCCTCCTTCCCGGTCACCACGAAGGACGGCAAGTACGAGATCGTCCAGGGCCTGGAGATCAACGACTTCTCCCGTGCGCGCATCGACGCCTCGGTGAAGGAGCTCACCGAGGAGCGCGACGCGGTTCGCGAGCTCGGCCTGATCTGATCCGTACGCCTCTCCACGCGTACCCCGGCCGCCCCCGGCAGCACCCGCTGCCGGGGGCGGCCGCGTACACGGGAGGCCGTGGCAGGGAACTGACCGCGCCCCTTCCCGAGTCTGGGCTGTCATGCGCGTGACGATGATCCTTCCGGCCCTGACCGAGGCGACCAGCCCGCTGTTCCGGCCCATCAAGTACTCGCTCTTCCCGCCGCTCGGCCTGGCGACGCTCGCCGGGTACCTCGACCCGGACGACGAGGTGACGCTCCTCGACGAGCACGTCGAACGGGTCGACATCGAGGCGCTCGACAGCCCCGACCTCCTGGTCGTCCAGCCGTACATCACCTCCGCCCGGCGCGGCTACGAGATCGCCGACCACTTCCGCGCCCGGGGCGTCCACGTCGCCATGGGCGGCCTCCACGTGACCTCGCTCCCGGACGAGGCCGCGGCGCACGCCGACACGGTTTTCACCGGGCCGGGCGAGGACACCTGGCCGCTGTTCCTCAAGGAGTTCCGCGACGGGGTGCCGGCCCGGCGGTACGACTCGAAGCTGCGCACCCTGGCCGGGCTGCCGCCCGTGCGCCGTGACCTGATCAAGCGTCAGCTGTATCTCGTGCCGAACTCGATCGTCGTCTCGCGCGGCTGCCCGCACCACTGCGACTTCTGCTACAAGGACGCCTTCTTCGAGGGCGGGAAGTCCTTCTACACCCAGGCCGTGGACGAGGCGCTCGCCGAGATCGAGCGGCTGCCGGGCCGGCATCTGTACTTCCTCGACGACCATCTGCTCGGCAACCGGCGCTTCGCCGAGGCGCTCTTCGACGGGATGGCGGGAATGGGACGGCTCTGGCAGGCCGCCGGCACCGTGAAGTCCGTACTCCGGCCGGATCTGCTGGAGCGCGCCGTGGACGCCGGGCTGCGCAGCCTGTTCGTCGGCTTCGAGACCGTCAACAGCGCGAACCTCGCCGAGCGGCGCAAGGACCAGAACATCGGCGAGGACTACGCGGCCGCCGTCCGCCGGCTCCACGACGCCGGGGTCATGGTCAACGCCAGCTTCGTCTTCGGACTGGACCACGACGGTCCGGACGTCTTCGACCGCACGGTGGAGTGGGCCGTCGAGCAGGGCATCGAGACGGCCACCTTCCACATCATGACGCCGTATCCGTCCACCGGACTGTGGAAACAGCTGGAGGCACAGGACCGGATCGTCCACCGGGACTGGGACCTCTACGACACCCGCCATGTCGTGTACCGCCCGAAGGGCATGACCCCGCGCCAACTGGAGGACGGGTACTGGCGCGCGTACCGCGACTTCTACCGGTGGTCCAACATATGGCGCGGCGCGGGCGCCCAGCCGGGCACGCACGAACGGCTCAGGCACCTGGCGTACTCGGGCGGCTGGAAGAAGTTCGAGCCCGCCTGGGACGCCTTGATCCGCTCCCGCAACGTGGTGCGGGCCATGCCGATGCTGGAGCGGACCCTGGCGGCCTTCGGCGGCAGACGGGCCTGAGTGCTCAGTGCTTCCGCAGCTCGTCCGCGATGTCGCGCACGGCGGCCATGGCCCGGCGCTGCAGCCCGGGACCGAAGGTGATCCGGGTGGCGCCCAGCTCGCCCAGCCGGCCCGGGGGCGGCCCGTCCGGCCCGGCGAAGGCGTTGAGCGGGGCCGGGACGGCGGCGGCCAGGGCGGGCAGCGCCGTGGGCGGGGCCATGATCGGGTACACGCAGTCCGCGCCCGCCGCCACGTACAGCAGCGCGCGGCGGACCGTCTCCGTCTCCGGGTCGGTGCCGTCGGGGACGCCGCGGACGTAGGTGTCGACACGGGCGTTGATGAAGAGCGCGTCGCCCGCGACCGCCCGCACCTCCGCGAGCCGGTCCGCCTGCCGCTGGGCGTCGACGAGGGTGCCGTCGGCGGAGTCCTCCAGATTGCAGCCGACGGCCCCGGTGGTGAGGAGCCGCTCGACGAGTTCCTCCGGTGCCAGTCCGTAACCCGTCTCGATGTCCGCCGAGACGGGCACGGAGGCCGGGACGGCGCGCACGATCCTGGCCACGGCCGCGAACATCTCGGCGGCGGGCGTGGCCCCGTCCTCGTAACCGAGCGAGGCCGCGACCCCGGCGCTGGGCGTGGCGAGTGTAGGGAAGCCCGCGTCGGCGAAGACGCGCGCACTCGCGGCGTCCCACGGGCCGGGGACGACCAGCGGGTCGCCGGGGGTTCGGTCGTGGTGCAGGGCGCGGAGGACGGAAGCGGTCACGCGGGGCTCCTGTGGGGTGTCGAGCGGTGGCGTTCGGCGCGGGTACGGGCCTGCCCGGCAGGCCCGCGAGGGCCGGCCTGCGGGGCCGGCCCCGTCGGGTCAGTGCTTGATGTCGCCCGGCTTGTAGTGGCCGGGGACCATGCGGGTGGTCACGGCGAAGCGGTTCCAGGCGTTGATCGTCGTGATCGCGGCGACGAGATGGGCGAGCTCCGTCTCGTCGAAGTGCTTCGCTGCCTTCTCCCACACCTCGTCCGGCACGAAACCGTCGGTCAGTACCGTCACCGCCTCGGTCAGCTCGATGGCCGCGATCTCCTTGGGCGTGTAGAAGTGCTGCGACTCCTCCCAGGCGCTGAGCTGGACGATCCGCTCGACGGACTCACCGGCCGCGAGCGCGTCCTTGGTGTGCATGTCGAGGCAGAACGCGCAGTGGTTCAGCTGCGAGGCTCGGATCTTCACCAGCTCCCCCAGGACCGGGTCGAGGCCCTTACGGGAGGCCGCGTCCAGCCGGACCATGGCCCTGTAGACATCGGGGGCGAGCTCGGCCCACCGCTGCAGGCGGGGGGTGTGCTCGGGGTTGAGCTCGGAGGTCGGGTGGCTGTGCTCGTTCGTCGTCATGGCTACGACGTTACGGGGCGGATGGCGCACCGGTATGGTCCATTTACATGACGGATTCATGGGCCACTTTCGGTGCCGACCTGCATCTTGAGACGACCGGTGCGACGGGGCTCCGGGCCGGGCTCATGGACGCCCTGCGCGAGGCCGTACGGACGGGGCGGCTGGTGCCCGGCACCCGGCTGCCGTCGTCCCGCGGCCTCGCCGCCGACCTCGGCATCGCCCGGAACACCGTCGCCGACGCCTACGCCGAACTGGTGGCCGAGGGCTGGCTCACCGCCCGGCAGGGCTCGGGCACCCGGGTGGCGCAGCGGGCCGAGCCGCGTCGGCCGGCCACCAGGACCACGCGGGCGCGGACGGTGCGCTCCAGGCCCGTCCACAACCTGCTGGGCGGCTCGCCCGACCTCTCGACCTTCCCGCGCGCCGACTGGCTCAAGGCATCCCGGCGCGCCCTGACGGCCGCACCCAACGACGCCTTCGGATACGGCGATCCGCGCGGGCGCATCGAGCTGCGCACCGTGCTCGCCGGCTATCTGGCACGGGTCCGCGGGGTGTACGCGGACCCGGAACGGATCATGATCTGCGCCGGTTTCGTGCAGGCGATGAAACTGATGGGGCCGGTGCTGCGCAAGCGACGGGTGCGGGAAGTGGCCGTCGAGTCGTACGGGCTGGACATCCACCGGGACCTGCTCTCGGACGCCGGGCTGCGGCTGCCCTGCCTGCCGGTCGACGGACTCGGGGCGAGGACCGGCGAGCTGGCCGGGATGCGGGGGGTGGGCGCGGTCCTGATGACGCCCGCGCACCAGTTCCCCACGGGGGTGCCGCTCCATCCCGACCGGCGGGCCGCGGCCGTGGACTGGGCGCGCGGCACGGGAGGGCTGATCCTGGAAGACGACTACGACGGCGAGTTCCGCTACGACCGGCAGCCGGTCGGCGCGCTCCAGGGACTGGACCCCGAACGCGTGGTGCACCTGGGGACGACGAGCAAGTCGCTGGCCCCCGGGCTGCGGCTGGGGTGGATGGTGCTGCCGGAGTCGCTGGTGGGGGAGGTGGCCGAGGCCAAGGGGATGAGCGACTGGTCGTCGAGCGCGCTGGACCAGCTGACGCTCGCGGAGTTCATCGAGTCGGGTGCGTACGACCGTCATGTGCGTTCGATGCGGCTGCGCTACCGGCACCGCCGCGACCAACTCGTCGCGGCACTGGCGGAGCGGGCCCCCGACGTCCGGATCAGCGGGATAGCGGCCGGGCTGCACGCCGTGCTCGAACTGCCGGAGGGCAGCGAGGCGTCGGTGCTCCGGGCGGCGGCGTGGCAGGGGCTGGCGCTGGAGGGGATCTCACGCTTCCGGCACCCGGACGCGGCGCCGGGCCGCGACGCGCTGGTCATCGGCTACGGAACACCCACCGACAGCGCCTGGGCGGGCGCGCTGGACGCGCTCTGCCGGGTGCTGCCCTGACGGCTGTCCCGTAATCCCCGGCGGGCGTGCGACGACAGCTACGGCACCTCGCCGCGTTGTCGGAACACGCGTTGTCGGAACACCCGAATACACCCAGTATTCGGGAGTTCCTCCGCCTTTCGATGCACCGCATCTGACGCCGCACGCTGATCCACCAGGGATTACGGGACAGCCGTCAGGGTTCTTCGGGGACGGCCGGACCCGGGGTGTCCGCCGGGGCCTCGCCGAACCGGGCCAGGGCCAGCGCGCCCGCCACCGCGACCACGAAACCGGCGACCGCCAGCCACTCCAGGCCCTCCCGGGTGCGGTCGCCGAGCCAGACGACGCCCACCAGCGCCGGGCCGATCGTCTCGCCGATCACCATGCCGGCCGTCGCCGTGGTCACCGAACCGCGCTGCAGGGCCGAGGTGAGCAGCAGGAACGCCGAACCGCCGCCCAGCAGCAGCGCGTACGTCGCGGGGTTGGCGAGCAGCGCCGGCGGGGACACGTCGTCGATCAGCCGGACCGTGACCTCCACCACCCCGAAGCCGCAGCCCGCGCCGAGCCCCAGCACCAGCGCCCGCGGCCTCTCCGGGAGACGCCCTGCCGCCGCGCCGAGCAGCAGGACTCCGAGCGCGATCCCCAGCATCCACCAGCCCAGGGCCGCCGGACCGGCCTCATGGCCCTCGCCGCCGGAGGAGAGCCCCAGCAGGGCGAGACCGGCGCAGACGACGCCGACCGCGGTCCACTCGACGGAGCTCAGCCGCACCTTCAGCAGCCGGGCGGCGACCACCGCCGTCACCGCGAGACTCGCGGCCAGCGCCGCGCCCACCGCGTAGATCGGCAGCGAACGCAGGGCGATGATCTGGAGGACGAAACCGCAGCCGTCCAGGGCGAGTCCGGCGAGGTAGCGCCACTGGCGCAGGGCGCGCAGCAGCAGCGCCGGATCGACCCCCGCGTCCGACCCCGGCTCGGCGGCGGCCCGCGCGGCGACGGCCTGGAGGACCGAGGCCGTACCGAAACAGACGGCGGCGCCGAGCGCGCAGATCATTCCCAGGAGCACAGGGGGACTCTACTTCGGGGAGGTTCGGTGCCCCCGCTTCCTGCCGTACCCGGCAGCCCTCTAATCTGACGAACAGCCACACTGGCTTGATTCGTATGGCGGGGGAGACGGAAGCATGGCCACACGCAGGCTGAGGTCGAGCACCGTGGTGCTCGGTGGCATGGGGGTGCTCGCGGCGATGATCACCTCCTGCGGTTCGGAGCCGGACAAGCGGTGCGTCGACCCGGTGACCCAGGACAAACTGCCGAGCTACGAGTGCAAGCGGAGTGACGGCCAGGGGTCGTACTACTACGGCGGCAGCAGCAGGAACGGCAAGGTACAGGGCGGCAGTTTCGACAAGTCGGCCGTCGAGCGCGGCGGCTTCGGCTGCTCGGGCACCGGCGGCGGCTGACCCGCGTGGAACGCCGCACCGCACAGCCGCGCGAGGGCTGGCAGCAGACGGTGGAGGAGCAGGGGATCGTCTTCCCGCTCACCCGTTACCCGGACGGATCGCTCCGCCCGTACTGGGACGAGAGCGCCTACTACGTCTTCTCGCTGCCCGAGGTCGAGGCGCTGGAGGACGTCGTCGAGGAACTGCACACCATGTGCCTGGCCGCGGCAGCGCACATCGTGGAGCGGGACCGCTTCGCCGAACTCGGCATCACCGACCGGCGGCTGGCCGCGCTGATCGCCCAGTCCTGGCGGCGCCGTGACGAACTCCCCTCGCTCTACGGCCGGTTCGACCTGTGCTACGACGGCACCGGTCCGGCGAAGATGCTGGAGTACAACGCGGACACCCCCACCTCCCTGGTGGAGGCCGCGAGCGCCCAGTGGTTCTGGATGGAGGACCGCTTCCCGGGCGCCGACCAGTGGAACTCGCTGCACGAACGGCTCGTCGCGGCGTGGCGGCGGCAGGGCGCCCTGCTGCCGCCGGGGCCGCTGCACTTCGCGCACTCCGACGGGGACGAACTGGGCGAGGACCTGATGACGGTCGCCTATCTGCGGGAGACCGCCGCGCAGGCCGGCATCGAGACGGAGGCGCTCTCCGTCGAGCGGATCGGCTGGGACCGGTTGAGCGGGCGGTTCGTCGACGAGCGGCTCCGCTTCATCCGGAGCTGCTTCAAGCTGTATCCGTGGGAGTGGCTGGCGACCGACCGGTTCGGCCCGCAGGTGCTGGACACCCTCGACAACGGCGGCGGTACGGGCACGACCTGCTGGATCGAGCCCGCCTGGAAGATGCTGCTGTCCAACAAGGCGCTGCTGGCGATCCTCTGGGAGCTCTACCCGGGCCACCCCAACCTGCTCGCCTCCTACCTCGACGGCCCCCGCGGACTCGCGGCGTCGGCCGGCTGGGCCGCCAAGCCGCTGCTCGGCCGCGAGGGGGCCGGGGTCACGCTCCACGCGCCGGGAAGCCCGGCGGTGGAGCGGGACGAGCCGTGCTGCTACCAGGAACTGGCACCGCTGCCGGACTTCGACGGCAACCGTGTGGTGCTGGGTGCGTGGGTCGTCGAGGACGAGGCGGCCGGTCTCGGCATCCGTGAGTCGCAGGGCCCGGTCACGGACGAGTACGCCCGTTTCCTGCCGCACGTCATCCTCTAGGGTCTTCCGTCCGGATCGAGCCCGGCATGATCCGGACGAGAGGCCCCAGGGCCGGACGCGGCTCAGGACGCCCCGCCCGCGCGCAGCCAGCCCAGCAGGTCGTCCGTCACCCGTTCCCCGGCCGCCGCCACGTCCCCGCCGATGGCGCCCAGGCCAGCCGGTGGACGGAGACGCGGTCGCGGCCGTGGTGGCGCATGAAGAACCCGTCGCCCCCGCTGTCGTCGCCGACCAGCACCCAGCCGGGCGCGTACCGGGCCACCTCGAAGGTCTCGTTGCGTTCCTGGATGAGGTGGGGGCCGTAGACCTGGACGCCGTTGCCGAGCAGCACGCCCGGCGTCGACCGCCAGAGCCGGGCGACCGCGGGATTGGGCCCGTCCCGCAGCCCGCGCAGCTCCGAGGCCCGGACGGCCAGGAAGCCGGCGAAGGACTCCGCCGTCGGGTACTCGCAGCCGTCCGTGCCGTCGCGCCGGACCACCGGGTACTCCCCGTCCCCGGCCTCCCCGGCCCGGTCGAGCGCGAAGCGGTACTCGTCGCCGCAGTCCGGCTCGACGGCGAAGCACAGCCGGTCGCCGCTCAGCCGCCACCCGGCGGTGACGGCCTCGTACGGATCGTCCTCGGACCCGGCCGTGCCGTCCTCGGATCCGCCCGGCCACACCGTCGCGATGTCCGCGTTCCCGGCCCGCCCGTGGCCGTACTCGGCCAGCCACCACCGGTACGACGGCGGCAGCGGGCCGACCCGGGCCTCGGCCCCGCGGATCAGTGCCTCCGGTACGGCGGTGGCGCGCCCGCGGCCGAACCCCGGTGAATCCTCGACCAGGTCCCGCAGCTGTGTCAGGTCAGGTCTCACGGGGCGGATTCTGCCAGGGCGGCCCGCCGGACGGCCCCGGGGCCGCCCGGCGGGCGGACGCCGGGGTCAGCCGCGCAGCACGGCGCGGATCTGTTCGAGGCCCCAGTCCAGGTCCTCCTTGCTGATCACCAGCGGCGGGGCGATCCGGATCGTCGAGCCATGGGTGTCCTTGACCAGCACCCCGCGGTCCATCAGCTTCTCGGAGATCTCCCGGCCGGTGCCGAGCGCCGGGGCGATGTCGACGCCCGCCCACAGCCCGCGGCCGCGCACCTCCTCCACCGCGCCGCCGCCGACCAGCAGCCCCAGCTCCTGGTGCAGGTGCTCGCCCAGCTCGGCCGCCCGCTGCTGGAACTCGCCGGTGCGCAGCATCGCGATGACCTCCAGGGCGACCGCGCAGGCCAGCGGATTGCCGCCGAACGTCGAACCGTGCTCACCGGGCCGGAACACCCCCAGCACCGCCTGCGACGAGACCACCGCCGACACCGGCACCACGCCACCGCCCAGCGCCTTGCCGAGCACGTACATGTCCGGCACGACCCCCTCGTGCTCACAGGCGAAGGTCCGGCCGGTCCGGCCCAGGCCCGACTGGATCTCGTCCGCGATGAACAGCACGTTCCGCTCGCGGGTGAGCGCGCGCACCCCGGGGAGATAGCCCGGCGGCGGCACCAGCACCCCGGCCTCGCCCTGGATCGGCTCCATGAGCACCGCCACGGTGTTCTCGGTCATCGCCTCCCGGAGCGCCGTGAGGTCCCCGTACGGCACGATCTCGAACCCCGGCGTGTACGGGCCGAAGTCCTCCCGCGCCTCCGGGTCCGTGGAGAAGCTGATGATCGTCGTCGTGCGGCCGTGGAAGTTGTTCGCGGCGACGATGATCTTCGCCATGCCGTCCGGGACGCCCTTCACCCGGTACCCCCACTTGCGGGCCGTCTTCACCGCGGTCTCCACGGCCTCCGCGCCCGTGTTCATCGGCAGCACCGACTCCATGCCGCACAACGCGGCGAGCTGCGTACAGAAGTCGGCGAACCGGTCGTGGTGGAAGGCGCGCGAGGTGAGGGTCACCCGCTCCAGCTGCGCCTTCGCCGCGTCGATCAGGCGCCGGTTGCCGTGACCGAAATTGAGCGCCGAGTAGCCGGCGAGCATGTCGAGGTAGCGGCGGCCCTCGACATCGGTCATCCAGGCTCCGTCCGCCGTGGCGACGACGACGGGCAGCGGATGGTAATTGTGCGCGCTGTGCGCCTCGGCGGAGGCGATGGCGGTTTCCGTGGTCGACACGGGATCTCCGTTCGTCGTGCGGCGTGGGCGGGGTGGTGCCCACTTTGTATCGTCGGTCGGATCCGGGGCGAGGAAACCTGTATTTCCCGGCGCGCCAGGCCGGTCGGGGGTCGCCGCCCGCACCTGAGACAATGAGTTCCATGGCCTCTGAACGCCCCCGCGTGCTCTCCGGAATCCAGCCCACCGCAGGCTCGTTCCACCTCGGCAACTACCTCGGTGCGGTCCGCCAGTGGGTGGCGCTGCAGGAATCACACGACGCCTTCTACATGGTCGTCGACCTGCATGCGATCACCATCCCGCAGGACCCCGCGGAGCTGCGGGCGAACACCAGGCTCGCCGTCGCCCAGCTCCTCGCCGCCGGTCTCGACCCGGAGCGCTGCACGCTCTTCGTCCAGAGCCATGTTCCCGAGCACGCCCAGCTCGGCTGGATCATGAACTGCCTCACCGGTTTCGGCGAGGCCTCGCGCATGACGCAGTTCAAGGACAAGTCCGCCAAGCAGGGCGCCGACCGCACCACGGTCGGTCTCTTCACGTACCCGATGCTGATGGTGGCCGACATCCTGCTGTACCAGGCCGACCAGGTCCCGGTCGGTGAGGACCAGCGCCAGCACCTGGAGCTGACCCGTAACCTCGCCGAGCGGTTCAACGGCAGCTACGGCGACACGTTCACCGTGCCGGACCCGTACATCCTCAAGGAGACGGCGAAGATCTACGACCTCCAGGACCCGTCGGCGAAGATGAGCAAGTCGGCGCCGACCCCGAAGGGCCTGATCAACCTCCTGGACGAGCCGAAGGCCACCGCCAAGAAGGTGAAGAGCGCGGTCACCGACACCGACACGGTGATCCGCTTCGACCGCGCGGAGAAGCCCGGTGTCAGCAATCTGCTGAGCATCTACTCGACACTCACCGGGACCGGTATCGCGGATCTGGAGCAGAAGTACGAGGGCAAGGGCTACGGTGCGCTCAAGACCGACCTCGCCGAGGTCATGGTCGAGTTCGTCACACCGTTCCGCACCCGCACCCAGGAATACCTGGACGACCCGGAGACGCTGGACTCGATCCTGGCCAAGGGCGCGGAGAAGGCCCGTGCCGTCGCGGCCGAGACCCTGGCCCTGACGTACGACCGGATGGGCTTTCTGCCCGCGAAGCACTGAGTCCAAGGACCCTGGCGGTTTCACGGCCGCAGGGGTCACACTGGCGACGGGAAGCTGAACCGGTCGGTGGCCGAAAACAGGCCATCGGCCACCGAGCATTGAGGAGGACGACGTGGGGACCGTAACGCTCGGCGTTTCGATCGCGGTCCCGGAGCCCTACGGCAGCCTGCTCCAGGAGCGGCGCGCGAGCTTCGGGGATCCTGCCGCGTACGGCATTCCCACCCACGTCACCCTTCTTCCGCCGACCGAGGCCGAGGCGGCCGACCTGCCCGCGATCGAGGCGCATCTCGCCCAGATCGCGACGGGCGGCCGCCCCTTCCCGATGCGGCTGTCCGGTACGGGGACCTTCCGCCCCCTCTCGCCGGTCGTCTTCGTTCAGGTCGTCGAGGGCGCCTCGGCCTGCACCTGGCTGCAGAAGCGGGTCCGGGACGCCTCCGGGCCGCTGGTGCGCGAGCTCCAGTTCCCCTACCACCCGCATGTGACCGTGGCGCACGACATCGCCGAGGCGGCGATGGACCGGGCGTACGCGGAGCTCGCCGACTACGAGGCCGCCTGGACCTGCGGTTCCTTCGCGCTGTACGAGCAGGGCTCGGACAGCGTCTGGCGCAAGATCAACGAGTTCCCGTTCGGCGCCGGCGGCGGCACCCCCGCCGTGCCCGCGCAGGGCGGCTCCTCCGTGGACGAGCCCTCCCTGCAGCCCTGATCACCGCCCGGCGGCTCCGGCTCAGATCGGCAGCCGTCGGAACAGCGGGCGCGGGACATGCCGCAGCGCCGACATCACCGCACGCAGCGACCCGGGCACCCACACCGTCTCCGAACGCCGCCGCAGCCCCGTCACGATGGCCTCCGCGACCGCGTCCGGGGTCGTGGTGAGCGGCGATGCCTCCAGCGGCGCCGAGACGAACCGGGCGGCGGCCCCCACCGCTCCCGCACTGCGCACCGCTCCCCGCGTCGCTCCTGCGGCCCGCACCGCTCCCGCTCCCAGCACCCGCACCGTCCCGGTCTCCGTCTCCAGCTCCGTCTCCGGACGTACGACACCGGGGCGCACGACCATCACGTGCACCCCCGTCCCGTGCAGCGCGTCCCCCAGCCCCTGTGCGAACGCGTCCAGCCCTGCCTTGCTGGACCCGTAGATGAAATCGGCGCGGCGGACGCGTTCGCCCGCCACCGAGGACAGCACCACCAGCGAGCCGTGCCCCTGCGCCTGGAGTGCGCCGGCGCACACCAGCCCGGCGGAGACGGCTCCCGTGTAGTTGGTCTGGGCGACCCGGACCGCGGCGAGCGGCTCCTCCTCGTCGCGCCCCTGGTCGCCCGCGATGCCGAAGGCGAGCAGCACCATGTCGATGTCGCCCTCGGCGAAGACCTTGCCGAGCGTGGTCTCGTGCGACGCGGAGTCCAGGGCGTCGAAGTCGACCGTGCGGACGTCGGCGCCGCGTGCGCGCAGTTCGGCGGCGGCCGCGTCCAGCGCGGGGGAGGGGCGCCCGGCCAGCCGGACCGTACGGGTCCGCAGGGCGATCAGCCGCCGTGCGGTGGCCAGGGCGATCTCCGACGTGCCGCCGAGGACGAGCAGGGACTGCGGGGCTCCGAAGGCGTCCTTCACGGGAACACTCCTTGCGACATGGGGAGGGAGGGGCGGGGCAGCGGTGATCAGAGCGACAGGCGGCGCGACAGGTCCGAGCGGAAGGCCCCGTCCGGGTCCAGCTCGGCGCGCAGCGACCGGAAGTCGGCCAGCCTCGGATACATCGCGGCCAGCAGCTCCGGCCGGAGCCGGGAGTCCTTCGCCAGACAGACCCGGCCGCCGGCCGCCGCGACCTCCTCGTCCAGCGAGTCCAGGAAGCGGGCCAGTCCGGGCAGCGCGGCGGGCAGGTCGAGCGCGAGCGTCCAGCCGGGCGCGGGGAACGAAAGCCAGCCCGGGTCGCCGGTGCCGAACCGCTTGAGCAGCGCGTTCGACGAGGGGCAGCGCCGCCGGGCGAGCCGGTGCACGATCCGGCGCAACGCCTCCTCCCGGCCGTGTCCGACGACGAACTGGTACCGCACGGACCCGGCCCGCCCCTGGACCCGGCTCCACTGCGGCAGCCCGTCCAGCGGGTGGAAGAACGCGGCCAGCCTCTGGAGCTCGCCGATCCGGTACCTGGGCGCGCCGCGGTACCGGACCTCGTTGAACAGGGCGGCCGGGGCCCCGCCGAGCAGCGCCTCCGGTACCAGGGCGGGGGAGGCAGGCAGCGGCCCCGGGCGGAACGCCAGCGGTGTGCGCCGGGCGCGCGCCGGTAGCGCGTACCGGGGCACGTGCTCCCCTCGGGTGAGCACGGAGCGCCCCGTCGCCCGGCCGCGGGCGCGGAGATCGATCCAGGCGGCGGAGTAGCGGTAGCGGTGGTCCCCGGCGCAGAGCCTCTCCAGCAGGTCGTCCAGATCGACGGTGCGTTCGGTGTCGACCGACATCCATGAGCTGGTGACGCGGTGGCACCGGAGCGTGGCGGAGAGGATCACACCCGTCAGTCCCAGGCCGCCCGCGGTCGCGTCGAAGAGGGAGGTGCCGGGCCGGACCGTACGGATCCCGCCCCCGGCGGTCAGCAGCTCAAGCTCCTGGACGTGCCGGGAGAAGGAGCCGGAGACGTGCTGGTTGTGACCGTGGATGTCGGCGCCGATCGCGCCGCCCACCGTGACGTAACGGGTGGTGGGCGTGACGGGGACGAACCAGCCGAGCGGCAGCAGGACCTCCATCAGCCGGTGCAGGCTGACCCCGGCGTCGCAGACCACGGTTCCGGTCCCGGCGTCGATGGTGCGGATCCGGTTCAGCGCGGTCATGTCGAGGACGGAGCCGCCCGCGTTCTGGGCCGCGTCGCCGTGGGCCCGGCCGAGGCCCCGGGCGATGGAGCCGCGCGGCCCGCAGCCGCGTACCGTCGCCGCCGCCTCCTCGTACGAACGGGGGCGGAAGCGCAGGGCGGTCGTCGGGGCGGTGCGGCCCCAGCCGGTCAGGGACACGGTGTCGACAGACATGACGGTGACCGTATCGCCCGGGAAAACACTTTTGAGGTATTTGTTACAACACTCACCGGTATGGGTGATTGAGGGAGCGTCAGTCCGTACGGCGACGGGGCCCGGTGCCGGTTTTCCGCGCCCGGGCGGGTAAGCCGTACGTCATGGACTGGCTGAAGAACCTCCCCGTCATCGGGCCGATCGTCGCCCGGCTGATGGCGACGCACGCCTGGCGCTCCTACGAGACGCTGGAGCGGGTCCACTGGGCCAGGCTCGCCGCCGCGATCACCTTCATCAGCTTCCTGGCGCTCTTCCCGCTGATCGCGGTGGGCGCGGCGATCGGTGCCGCGCTGCTCTCCGCCGAGCAGCTCCACAAGATCGAGGGCAAGCTCGCCGAGCAGGTGCCCGGCATCTCCGACCAGCTCGGCATCGAGAACCTGGTGACCCACGCGGGCACGGTCGGACTGGTGGCCGGTGCGCTGCTGCTCCTCACCGGCGTCGGCTGGATCGGTTCGATGCGGGACTGCCTGCGTGCCGTCTGGGGCATGGACGACATGGACCTGGGCAATCCCATCCTGCGCAGACTCAAGGACGTGGGGCTGCTGTTCGGCCTCGGCGGGGCGGCGCTCGCCACCTTCGCCGTGTCGTCGGTCGGCTCCGTCGCCGTCGGCTGGGCCGCCGGTCTGCTGAACATCTCGGACCGGGGTGCGGGCGGTGTGGTGCTGCGGGTGGCCGCCCTGGTCGTGGCTGCGCTCGCCGGCTTCCTGCTGCTGCTCTACATGCTGACCCTGCTGCCCGGCGTCGAGCCCCCGCGGCGCCGTCTGCTGGTCGCCGGGGCGATCGGCGCGGTCTGCTTCGAACTGCTCAAGCTGCTGCTCGGCAGCTACATGAGGAGCGTGGCGTCGAAGAGCATGTACGGCGCCTTCGGGGTGCCGGTGGCGCTGCTGCTGTGGATCAACTTCTCGGCGAGGCTGCTGCTGTTCTGCGCCGCCTGGACGGCGACGCGGAACGGCGAGGACACCGGGGCGGCGTCCGGGAAGGTCAGCGGCGGGGACGGCGGCGCATCAGGTCCGGCAGCGGCCAGCGCCGGTTGACCAGGAACACCCCGCCGGCCAGCAGCACCAGGGCGCCCCCGGCGATGCCCAGTGCGATCCCGACACCTCCGCCGCCGCTCTCGGCCGCGGCGTTCTCCGCGGTCCGCGCGGGGCCGTTCCTGCCCTCGTCCTTGCCCTGCTCGGCCGCGGGGCCCTTCCCGGTCCCGGTGTCGGTGGTGGCGGACTTCGGGGGCACCAGCTCACCGACCGGGGTCACCTTGCCGCTCGCGTCGAAGCCCCAGTCGAGGAGGCTGGCGGCCTCGTTGTAGACGGCGTGGGCCTTGTCGGACGAGGGGTTCATGACGGTGACGAGCAGCACCTTGCCGTTGCGCTCGGCGACGCCGGTGAAGGTGTTGCCGGCGTGCGTGGTGTAGCCGTTCTTGACGCCCGCGATGCCCTTGTACGGGGTGACGCCGTCCGCGCCGGTGAGCAGCTTGTTGGTGTTCTGGATGCCGAAGCTCTCGCGCTTCCCCTTCTTCTCCGCGCCGGGGAACTGCGCCTCGGCCGTCGAGCAGTACTCCCGGAAGTCCGCCTTCTGGAGCCCGCTGCGGGCGAAGAGCGTCAGGTCGTACGCGCTGGAGACCTGGTCGGGCGCGTCGTACCCGTCGGGCGAGACCACCTTGGTGTCGAGGGCCTGGAGCTCCTCCGCGTGCGCCTGCATGGCGTCGACCGTCTTGGGGACACCGCCGTACATCGAGGACAGTACGTGCACCGCGTCGTTGCCCGACCGCAGGAACACCCCGAGCCACAGGTCGTGGACCGTGTAGGTGAGCTTCTCCTTGACCCCGACCAGGCTGCTGCCCTCGCCGAGGTCGGCGAGGTCCTCGTCCTTGACGGTGTACTCCTGGGTCTTCGGCTGGAGCGCGGGCATCACGGTGTCCGCGAAGAGCATCTTCAGGGTGGAGGCGGGAGGCAGCCGCCAGTGCGGGTTGTGCGAGGCGAGGACCTGGCCGCTCTCCGCGTCCGCGACGATCCAGGACCGGCCCGTGAGGTCCTTCGGCAGCACCGGGGCGTCCGGTCCCAGTTTGACCTGCGTGCCGGACCTGCCCAGCAGTTCGCCACCGACCTTGGACATGTCCGAGGGCGGCTTCGGCCGGTCGTCGGAGGTGTCCTTGCCGACCGCCGATGCCGGACTGACGACAAAAGTGGACAACAAGGCGGCAGAGATGACCGTCAGTGCGGTCTTTTTGAGAGCAGGCACGGTCGGAAACGTACAGGGAGAAGATATGAAAATGGGTGCGGACGGCTTGACCCGCCGGGCGTACCGCCAGGACAGCCCACCCCGGGCGGCTCTGCCGGAGCGCGGCGGAGATACTGGGGCCATGAAGCTCAGCCGCCCCGTCTCCTGGTTCCTGCTCGCCTTCGGGGTGTGGAGCTGGTTCATCTGGATCACTTTCGTCAAGAACCTGTGGAAGGACGGCAGCGGACTCGCCTTCGACGACGCGGGTGACCCGACTGCGTACTTCTGGGTGCATCTGCTGCTCGCCATCACGTCCTTTCTCCTGGGGACGGCTGTTGGTGTGATCGGGTTCCGTGGTGTCAGGGCCCTGCGCCGCGAGCGCGCATAACAGGCCGTACGGCGGACGGGTGAGGGCAGGTGGCAGTGGCCGGTCTCGTGGTGACGGTGATCGTGGTGCTCGCACTGCTCGCCGCTGTCCACCGCTATCTCTGGCGGCGCTTCGTCGGTGACACGACGGCCGAGGGCAGCGCCCTGCGCCGGGCCGGCACGGTGGCCGCGTACCTCCTGCCCCTGCTGAGCATCGGCGCGCTGGTCTCCGGCCGCGCGGGTGCGCCCTTCCGGCTCCAGCAGGCGCTGGCCTGGCCGGGCTATCTGTGGCTGGCCGCGGTGCTGTACCTGACGCTGGCTCTGCTGGTGGGCGAGGCGGTACGGCCGGTGCTCCGCCGGGTGCTCGCCGAGCGGGCGGACCGGGCGGGCCGGGCGGAGGGCGCGGACGAGGTGTCGGCGCAGAGCGCGCTCCCCACGGACCGTACGCATGGTGCGGATCGTTTGCCGACCGCCCCGGCCGCGGAGGCATCCGGCGGAGCCGCCCCGGCCACCCTCGTCGCCGACGCCCCCGCTCCGTGGCGCCCCGCCGCTCCCACGCGCCGGATGTTCGTCGCGCGGGCCGTCGGCGGTGCCGCCGCCGTCGCCGGGTTCGGCACGGTCGGCTACGGCACCTACGGGGTGCTGCGCGGACCGCGGGTCGAGCGGATCACCGTCCCGCTCGCCAAACTGCCGCGCTCCGCGCACGGCTACCGGATCGCCGTCGTCAGCGACATCCACCTCGGCCCGACCCTCGGCCGCGCCCACACCCAGCGGATCGTCGACACCATCAACCGGACCCAGCCGGATCTGGTCGCCGTGGTCGGGGATCTCGTCGACGGAACCGTCGCCGACCTCGGGCCCGCCGCGGAGCCGCTCGCCCGGCTGAGTTCCCGGCAGGGGAATTTCTTCGTCACCGGTAATCACGAGTACTACTCCGGCGCCGCGCAATGGATCGACCAGGTGCGGGAATTGGGGCTCCACCCGCTGGAGAACTCCCGGGTCGAGATCAATGGATTCGATCTTGCGGGCGTCAATGACGTGGCCGGTGAGAGCGAAGGGCAGGGCCCCGACTTCGCCCGCGCGCTCGGCGACCGGGACCGCACCCGCGCCGCCGTTCTCCTGGCCCACCAGCCCGTCGTCATCCATGAAGCGGTCGCCCACGGAGTGGACCTCCAGCTCTCCGGTCACACCCACGGCGGCCAGCTCTGGCCGGGCAACTACCTCGCAGATCTGGCCAATCCCACGGGCGCCGGGCTCGACCGGTACGGCGACACCCAGCTCTACGTTTCACGCGGCGCGGGCGCCTGGGGCCCGCCAGTACGGGTCGGCGCACCCTCCGACATCACCGTCGTGGAGCTCGCCTCACTGCGGGCGTGACTCTCCGTCGACGACAGGTTCCGGACGTTCACATGCACCCAAGGTTTCAACTGCCGAACAAAAGGCTATGAGTCACAGTTTTACTCTTCCAGATGTGAAAATCGTGTGATTGGCTGATCGCGAGCATGCGGTGATGTGCGGATCTGAGCACGACGCCGAGGTGGGGCTGGTAAGGGAGAGCACGTCAATGCGGTCGGTCCGGCTACGGATTCTCGCGATTCTCGCGGTTTTGGTCATCGCAGGCGTTGTCGCCTGGCAGCTGCTCCCCTCGGACGAGGTGAAGGACGACCCCATCGCGGTCGGCACGACGGACGAGGTCACCTCGCTCGACCCGGCCGGTGCGTACGACGCGGGCTCCTGGGCGATGTACAGCAACATCTACCAGTCCCTGATGACGTTCAAGTCCGGGGCGGTCGTGCCCGAGCCCGACGCCGCCGAGAGCTGCGGGTTCATCGGCCAGAAGCTCCAGACGTACCAGTGCAGGCTCCGCGACGACCTGACGTTCTCCAACGGCCGCAAGATCACGGCCGAGGACGTCAAGTACTCCATCGAGCGCATGATCAAGATCAAGACGGACGTCGGTCCCTGGGTGCTCTTCCCGAGTCTCAAGAACGTGGTGGCCGACGGCCGCACCATCACCTTCAACCTCTCCTCGCGCGACGCGACCTTCCCGCAGAAGCTCGCCACCGGAGCCGGTTCGATCGTCGACCGCGAGTCGTACCCGGCGGACAAGCTCCGCAAGGGCAACACCATCGACGGCTCGGGTCCGTACCTCCTGAAGTCGTACCGGGCGGGCGAGATCGCCGAGCTGGTCCCCAACCCCCTCTACAAGGGCGCGCTGAGCAGGACCGGTGTCCCGGTCACCGTGCACTACTACGACAAGTCGGACGGGCTCCTGGCCGCATGGAAGGCCAAGCAGCTCGACGTCACGCACCGCGAACTGCCGCCGGCCACGCTCGCCGAGCTGAACCCCGGTGACCCCGATCTGCGCGTCACCGAGGCGGACAGCGCCGAGATCCGCAACCTCGTCTTCAACGTCCGCCCGAGCTCCCCGCTGGCCGACAAGAAGGTCCGGCAGGCCATCGCCTCGATCATCGACCGCGGGCCGCTGGTGACCGGTATCTACAAGGGCACCGTCGAGCCGCTGTACTCGCTGATCCCGCAGGGCTACATCGGGCACAGCACCCCGTTCTTCGACGCCTACCCCTCGCCCGACCCGGCACGCGCCAAGCAGCTGCTGAGGGACGCCGGCGTGCAGACGCCGGTGAAGATCAGCTTCGGCTACCGCGGCGGCGACGAGGCGTACACGAAGGAGACCGCGGAGCTCCGCCGTCAGCTGGAGGCCGACGGGCTGTTCAAGGTCACGGTCCACGCTGTCGACTGGCAGCAGTTCCAGAAGGATTACGCGGCCGGCAAGTACGACGCGTACACGGTCGGCTGGCTCCCCGACTACCCGGACTCCGACACCTTCAGCCAGCCGCTGGTCGGCCGCGACAACAGCCTCCACAACGGCTACTCCAGCAAGAAGGTGGACAGCCTGATCAGCTCCACGCTGCAGTACAGCGACCGCGGGCGCACCGCGGCCGACTTCAAGGAGCTCCAGGCGCAGGTCGGCGAGGACGTGCCGCTGGTCCCGCTGTGGCAGAAGAAGGACTACGTCGTCAGCACGACGGACGTCTCCGGTTCGCAGTACCTCTCGGACGGCACCGGCCTCTGGCGGCTCTGGGAACTGAAGCGGATCTGACGGACCGGACGGACCGGACGGACCTGGCGGGCCGGACGGATCCGAGGTCCTGACGGTCCGCCGGACCGGACACGGGGCGGTCGTACCGGCACTGCCGGACGGCCGCCCCGCCGCTTTCCTAAGGCCTGTCCGATGCGCCGGAGCGCCCCCGGCCCCCGGACTTCGCGGCGCCGGGCAGGAACTCCTCCAGTACGTCGTGGATCTGCCGCACCAGCGGCCGCAGCAGCCGGAACCGGGAGAGCGCGATGGCGCGGGCGCCGATCGGGGCGGAGCGCTCGACCAGGCGGCGGCTGCGCTCGGTGTGCTCCGTCCGGTCGTACACCCAGTACAGCACCAGCCCCATCTGCATCAGCCACATCAACTGCGGCAGAAGTTCGGCCAGTTCGGGGTCGGTCTTGGTGTCGGATCCGGCCAGGCACCGCCGGTGGATGGAGATCGCCGCCTCGCGGGCCGCGACCGACTCCGCCGAGAACGGGCTGAGCGGGCTCTCCGGGTCGGCGGCGTTCTTGAAGAACTGGGCGGCGAAGCGGTGGTACGGCTCCGCCACGTCCAGCCAGGTGAGCAGGACCCCGCGCATGCGCACCGCGAGGTCCCTGTCGCCGTCCAGGACCGGCTGCACCGCCGCCGCGTGCTCGGCGGCGAGCCGGTCGTAGAAGCCCTGGACGAGGTGTTCCTTGTTCGTGAAGTAGTAGTAGGCGTTCCCCACGGAGACGCCGGCCTCCTGGGCGATGGCCCGCATCGTCGTCTTGTCGTAGCCGCGTTCCTGGAAGAGCCGGAGCGCCGTTTCGAGGATGAGTGTGCGGGTCTGCTCGCTCTTGGGAGCCTTGACTTCCTTCACGTCCTTCGCTTCCTTCACCACAGCCCCGAGGGTATCCGCCGCGGTCAGCCTCCGGATCCGGGGACCGTACAGGCACCGCCCCCGTCCCCCTCGCCGCACGGTGGAGCGGTCAGGGACCGGTACTTCGCGGCGGCGAGCACGGTGGCCCGGGCGAACGGGCGGCCCGCCGGGGTGGTCAGCCAGTGCGCCCTGGGGCGGTGCTCGGCCAGTGCCCAGAGGCAGACGATCCACGCGGAGGTCGAGCGGTAGATCTGCCCCCGGTCGCCGATCACCGTGATCTCCTCCAGCGTCCCGGCGTGGTCGAGCCCGGGGAAGCGGCGGCGCGCCTCCTCGGAGGCCGCCGGGACGAGGTCGAGCGGGACGAGCTGACGCTGCTTCATCAGCCACTGCCGCAGGTGCCGGCAGAGCGGGCACCGCGCGTCGTACAGCACCGTGAGGCGCCCGACGGGGAGCGGCCGCCCGCCCGGTCCGTCCGTCATGGCGTTCAGGCCTTCGGGGCGGGCGCCGCCCACGGACCGTTGCCCGGTCCCGTCCAGCCCTGCGGGGCCACCGGCGGGATCTGCTCACGCTCCATCAGGCCGCGGCGGCGGATCCTGTTGAGCACATAGACATTGCCGAGGTGCATCACGCCGAGGACGAGCAGGACGACGCCGAGCTTCACCGACAGCGCCTCGAAGAGCCCGCGGGCGTCGGTGACGCCGTCGGAGCTCCTCAGATAGAGGGTGACGAAGCCGAGGTTGACCAGGTAGAAGCCGACCACCAGCAGATGGTTGACGGCATCGGCGAGCTTCTCGTTCCCGTGCAGCACATCGGCGAGGAACACCCTGCCGTTGCGGCTGAGCGTGCGCGCGACCCAGATGGTCAACGCCACGCTGATCAGCAGGTAGATGACGTACGCGACAACAGTGAGGTCCATGCCCCACCCTCCCTTGAACGCGTTCAAAAGCCGTTGTCATGGACTGTAGACCTGCTTTTGAACATGTTCAAGCCGGGGTCGGGGTGGCGTGCTCCACCTGTTTTCCGGGCGCTCCGAGGCGCCGTACGCCCGGCACCGCCGCCGTCCCCAGGCAGGCCGCGCCGACCGCCACCGCGGCGACGGTCAGGGGTGCTTCGGCGCCCCAGGCCGAGGCCGCGAGCGGGGCCAGGGCGTAGCCGAGCGGCATCGCGCCGAGGGAGAGCAGCCAGTCGTACGAGGTCACCCGTGCCAGCGCGTGCGCCGGTACGGCGGACTGGACCGAGGTCTCCCAGACCGGGCCGAGGAAGCCGAGACCGGCCTGGGCGACGCCGTACGCGGCGATGGTGAGCGCGACGGGCGCGTGGGCGGCCAGCAGGCCGAGCGGCAGGGCGTACGTGGCGAGGCCCAGGTTGGCCACCAGGACCGGACGGCGGGGGCGGGCCCGGCCGGCCAGCAGGGAGCCGAGGAGCAGGCCGACCGCGCCGGTCTGGAGGAGGGCGACCCAGACGCCCTTGCCGCCCAGCTCCCGGACGAAGAGTGCCGGGCCGACCGTCATCAGGACGGCCGCCGCGCCGTTCCAGGCGGCGTGCGCGATCAGGCTCGTCCAGTACCAGTCGCGGTCGCGGACCTCGCTCCAGCCCTCCTTGAGGTCGGTGAGCAGCGAGCGCCTGGGGATGGGTACGTGCCGGACCTCGACGGCGGACAGCAGTGCCGCGCTCACCGCGAAGGTGACGCCGTCCAGCACGAAGGCCCAGCCCGGACCCGCGGTGAGGATCAGCACCCCGGCGAGGGCCGGTCCGCCGAGCCGGGTGGAGCTGTTGACGACCGCCATCAGCGAATTGGCGCGCAGCAGCCCGGATTCCCCGACGGTGCCGCGGATCAGCGGCGACGCGGTCGGCATCGCGAAGGCCCCGGCGGCGCCGCCGATCGCCTCGGCGAGAGCGATCTGCCAGAGCGCGGGGGAGCCGCCGAGCAGCTCCGCGCCGACGAAGAGCTGGGTCGCGCACCGTACGAGGTCCGTGGTGAGCGCGACCGTACGGGCGTTGAAGCGGTCGCCCACGACGCCGCCCAGTGGCAGCAGGAGCAGCTTGGGGACCATCGCGCAGCCCAGGACGAGGGCGAGCGCCCCGGTCGAGCCGGTGGCCAGGTAGACGGCCAGGGAGAGGGCGGTGGGGATGACGGCGTCGCCGAGGAGCGAGAGGGTGCGGCCGATGAAGAGCAGGCGGAAGGCGCGCGTGCGCAAGGGGTGCGGCATGCGCGAGAATCTATTTCGATACCGAACTATTCGTCAACGAAATATCTTGTTCCGAAAGGTAGTTGGGGTGCGGGCGTACGCTCTCCCCATGGAACGACGCGACTGGACCGACGGACATGTGGAGCGCTGGAAGCCCGTGCTTCCCGGCCTCGATCCCGAGATCGAGGGCGCGGTGACCCGCATGAAGAAGCTCTCCGTCCATCTGCGCCGGGTACGCGAACAGTCCCTGGTCGACTTCGACCTGGACCGCCAGGAGTTCGACACGCTCCACAAGCTGGCCGGGCGCGGCGGGAAGGCGGCCCCCTCCGAACTCGCCGCCGACCTCGACCTCGCGCCCGCCTCCGTCACCGGCCGGCTGGACGCGCTCGAACGGCGCGGCTTCGTCCGCCGTACGCCCTCCGTCACCGACCGCCGCCGGGTCGACGTGGAGCTCACCGACGAGGGCCGCTCGACCTGGCTGGGCGCGATGGACGTCCTCGGTCACGAGGAGTACCGGCTGCTCGGCGTCCTCGGCAAGGACGAACGCACACTCCTCAACGACATGCTGCGGCGCATCATGGTGGTCGCGGAGGACCGGGGCGGCGCCGCCTGGGACCAGGGCCTGTCCGGCCGGTGATTCAGGCCGGTGATTCAGGTGTGCGGCCGGCCGGGGCGCGGACCGCCGGGTGCGCCCCGGACCATCGTGGACAACCGTCAGACGCTCATCGCACGGGCCGTGTTGAGCTGGGCCATCACCATGGGGAAGGTGTCGGGGCCGACCGCCGGGATCATCGTCGAGTGGTGCCGCCCGCCGCTGGTCACCGAGACCTGGACGAAGCCGGTCGTCTGCTTCTCCTTCATCAGCAGGAACAGCAGCCCGACCAGGCAGAACACCGCGAAGACGATCGCGAGCACGATCCCCACCGTCGGGATCTTCTCCTCGGTGCGGGTCAGGTCCGTGGCCGTCCACACCGAGCCCTTGAGCGGCATCGGACCGGCCGGGGTCATGATCTGGTCCTGCATCACGGCGATGTCACCGAAGGTCAGGACCGGCATCCCGGCGCCCATCGGGGCGCCCGGCTGCTGCGGGAAGCCGTGACCGGGCATGGTCGGCTGGGCCGCGGTGCCCTGCGGATAGCCGTAGGCGGGGCCGGGCTGGGCCGCGGACTCGGGCAGCGGCTGCGGGTAGCCGTAGGCCGGGGCGCCCGGAGCGGGCTGTTCCTGGCCGTCCGCGACGGTGGGCGGATTGCCCGGCTGCTGGGGAGACGGCCCCCACTTGTATGAGTCGTCCGCGTACGGATTCGGATCGCTCAACGTTCCCCGCTCTCGATCAAGCCTGTGCGCCCCGGGCCCTGCTGCGCCGGCGGCGAACCGGTGCCCGGTTCCGCACGACCGTACCGTCAAGGCCCGGACGGCGCAGCAAGAGGCCCCGTTCCCCGCAGAGTTCCTGCGGAGAACGGGGCCGGATGCGGCTGCCGTGGTGCGGCGGTCAGAAGCGGCGCGTGATCAGCGCCCGCTTGACCTCCTGGATCGCCTTGGTGACCTCGATGCCACGCGGGCAGGCGTCCGTGCAGTTGAAGGTGGTGCGGCAACGCCACACCCCGTCACGGTCGTTGAGGATCTCCAGGCGCTGCTCGCCGCCCTCGTCGCGCGAGTCGAAGATGAAGCGGTGCGCGTTGACGATCGCCGCCGGGCCGAAGTACTGGCCGTCGTTCCAGAACACCGGGCACGAGGACGTGCACGCGGCGCAGAGGATGCACTTGGTGGTGTCGTCGAAGCGCTCGCGGTCCTCGGCGGACTGCAGGCGCTCACGGGTCGGCTCGTTCCCCTTGGTGATGAGGAAGGGCATGACGTCGCGGTACGCCTGGAAGAACGGGTCCATGTCGACCACGAGGTCCTTGAGGACCGTGAGGCCCTTGATGGCCTCGACCGTGATCGGCTTCTCCGGATTGATGTCCTTGATCAGCGTCTTGCAGGCGAGCCTGTTCTTGCCGTTGATCCGCATCGCGTCGGAGCCGCAGATGCCGTGCGCGCAGGAGCGGCGGAAGGTCAGGGTGCCGTCCGTCTCCCACTTGATCTTGTGAAGGGCGTCGAGCACACGCTCCTTCGGGTCGATCGAGATCTGGAAGTCCTGCCACTGGACCTCGTCGGAGACCTCCGGGTTGAAGCGGCGGATCCGGAGGGTGACCGTGATGTACGGGGAAGCGGCGGACTCCGCCTCGACCTTGTCCAGAATCGGGGTTGCCATCAGTACTTACGCTCCATCGGCTGGTAGCGGGTCTGGACGACCGGCTTGTAGTCGAGCCGGATCGACTCGGTGCCGTCGGCCGAGACCTCGCGGTACGCCATGGTGTGGCGCATGAAGTTGACGTCGTCGCGGTTCGGGTAGTCCTCGCGGTAGTGACCGCCGCGGGACTCCTTGCGGGCCAGCGCGGAGGTCGCCATGACCTCGGCCAGGTCGAGCAGGTTGCCCAGCTCGACGGCCTCCAGGAGGTCCGTGTTGAACCGCTTGCCCTTGTCCTGGATGGACACGTCGAGGTAGCGCCTGCGCAGCTCGGCGATCTTGTCGACGGCCGTCTTGATGGTCTGCTCGGTGCGGAACACCATCACATTGGCGTCCATGCACTCCTGGAGCTCCGTGCGGATCACCGAGACCCGCTCGGTGCCCGTCGAGTTGCGCAGCCGCTCGATCTGCTCCTCGACCATCTGCGCCGGGTTCTCGGGAAGCTCGACGAAGTCGTTCTTCGCGGCGTACTCGGCGGCGCCGATGCCCGAGCGGCGTCCGAAGACGTTGATGTCGAGCAGCGAGTTGGTGCCGAGGCGGTTGGCGCCGTGCACCGAGACACAGGCGACCTCGCCGGCGGCGTACAGGCCCGGGACGACGGTGGTGTTGTCGGCCAGCACCTCGCCCTCGACGTTGGTCGGGATGCCGCCCATGGCGTAGTGCGCGGTCGGCTGGATCGGGATCGGGTCCGTGTAGGGCTCGATGCCGAGGTACGTGCGCGCGAACTCGGTGATGTCCGGGAGCTTGGCGTCCAGCTGCTCCGGCGGCAGGTGCGTGAGGTCGAGGTAGACGTGGTCGCCCTCGGGACCGCAGCCGCGGCCCTCACGGATCTCCGTGTAGATGGAGCGGGACACGACGTCACGGGACGCGAGGTCCTTCATGACCGGCGCGTACTTCTCCATGAAGCGCTCGCCGTCCTTGTTGCGGAGGATGCCGCCCTCACCGCGGGCGCCCTCCGTCAGCAGGATGCCCATGCGCCAGATGCCCGTCGGGTGGAACTGGAAGAACTCCATGTCCTCCAGCGGCAGGCCCCGGCGCCAGGCCGCGGCCTGGCCGTCACCGGTCAGGGTGTGCGCGTTGGACGTCACCTTGAAGAACTTGCCGGTGCCGCCGGAGGCGAAGATGACCGACTTCGCCTGGAAGACGTGGATCTCACCGGTCGCCAGCTCGTACGCGACGACGCCGGCGGACTTCTTGACCCCGTCCACGTCCTGGAGCAGCAGGTCCAGGACGTAGAACTCGTTGAAGAACTCCACACCCTCCTTGACGCAGTTCTGGTACAGCGTCTGGAGGATCATGTGGCCGGTGCGGTCCGAGGCGTAGCAGGACCGGCGGACCGGGGCCTCGCCGTGGCTGCGGGTGTGACCGCCGAAGCGGCGCTGGTCGATGCGGCCCTCGGGCGTGCGGTTGAACGGGAGGCCCATCTTCTCCAGGTCGAGGACGGCGTCGATGGCCTCCTTCGCCAGGATCTCGGCGGCGTCCTGGTCGACCAGGTAGTCGCCGCCCTTGACGGTGTCGAAGGTGTGCCACTCCCAGTTGTCCTCCTCCACGTTGGCGAGCGCGGCGGCCATGCCGCCCTGCGCGGCGCCCGTGTGGGAGCGGGTCGGGTACAGCTTCGTGAGCACGGCGGTGCGGCTGCGCTTGGTGGACTCGATGGCCGCGCGCATACCGGCGCCGCCGGCGCCGACGATGACGGTGTCGTACTTGTGGATCTGCATGATTTCCTCTGGTCCCTCTGGCCCGGCGCCTAGCGGATGTTCGGGTCGAAGGTGAAGATCACCAGCGTGCCCAGCAGGACGGTGAACACCGTGGCGGTGTACAGGAGCATCTTCAGCCAGAAACGGGTGTTCTCCCGTTCGGCGTAGTCGTTGATGACCGTACGGAGACCATTGGCGCCGTGCAGCATGGCCAGCCACAGCATCCCGAGGTCCCAGAGCTGCCAGAACGGCGAGGCCCAGCGGCCCGCCACGAAGGCGAAGCCGATCTTGGAGACGCCGCCGTCCAGCACCAGCTGGATCAGCAGGTGGCCGATGACGAGGACGACCAGGACGATGCCCGACAGGCGCATGAAGAGCCAGGCGTACATCTCGAAGTTGGTGCGCGAACCCTTGGGGGTCTTGCCGGTCCGCTTGCGCGGCGGCTCGATGACCGGGGCCGGGTTGTCGACGTCGTACAGGCCGACCCCCTCGACGGCGCCGATCGCGGCGGAGGACTCGGTGGACATTGGCCTCAGCTCCCGAATACTTCGCGTACGGCGTGGCCGAGGACCGGGTACAGCGCCCCGACCATCAGCACGACCCAGATGCCCACGACCGACCAGAGCATCTGCTTCTGGTAGCGCGGGCCCTTGGCCCAGAAGTCCACGGCGACGATCCGGAGACCGTTCAGCGCGTGGAAGAGAATCGCGGCCACCAGGCCGTATTCGAGGAGCGCGACGATCGGCGTCTTGTAGGTGGCCACGACGTCGTCGTAGGCCTCCGGGGAGACGCGGACGAGAGCGGTGTCCAGGACGTGTACGAACAGGAAGAAGAAAATGAGGACACCGGTGACTCGATGAGCCACCCAGGACCACATGCCTTCCCGGCCGCGGTACAGCGTTCCAGCCGGCACGGAAGAACCCTCCGGGAGCGGGGATTGGGGTCGGCCGGCTTGACTGTCGGTCTGACCCGGCCGGGTACGGTCCACCGGCCCCGGCCATCGTAGCGACGGTTTGTCGGTTCGTTCGCGCGGGGGCCCGCGGTGTGATCAAAGTGGCAATCAAACAGGCACGGACGGGCTAGAAAGGTCCGTCGGGACCTGTCCATGACCTTCCGGACAGGCCCTGGCCCTCGCCACCGAGCCCGTTCCGTTATGAACCCGATACCAGCTCGATGATGCGGCCCCGGGCGAGTCGGCGCATCTCGTCCGCGGAGACCACCCGCTCCTGGTCGGGTTCGTGGCCCAGTCTGGCCCGGATCCCGGCGAGCACCTGGTCGGGCTGTTCGGCCGGCTCCAGCCCGTCCACGCACATCACGAAGACATGGCCGAAGCGGGACTCGTACGCGGCGTGCGCGGCCCGCAGCGCGAGATGGGCGGAGTGCGGCGCGGCGTGGTGCAGACCGGGCGGGACCTCGACGGCGAGCGCCTCGGCGAGATCCGCCGGGGCCAGGTCGTAGCCCGCCTCGTCGGCCGCGGCCAGCAGTGCGTCCAGGTCGGGATAGGGGCGGTGGGCGGTCAGCCGCTGCGCCCAGCGGCGGCTGCCGCAGCACTCCAGCAGGGCGGCCTCCACCTCGGCGGAGGGCACGGTGTTGAAGAGGCAGAGGCCCTGGGCGTGCGCGGATCCGGAACTCTGGACGGGTACGGCCGTCCGGGTGGCCGGTTGCCGCAGCTGCTCCGGGAGGCCTGTGGGGGACTCGCTGGACCTGGACAGCGTGGGCTCCTCGGATCAACGGCATCTGTCGCCCTGGAGCGGGCAGGGACGGATGGGACCAGGCAGATGCAGGGTGCAGGGAGAGACGAATGTGCCTCAAAGCTAGCGAGGCGGGGCAACGGACGTCCGACAAATGCGCGAACTTCACCCGGACGGGAGAGTTTCGGAACGCCCGCTGAACCGTAATCCAAGGAGAACATCCAGCTGTCCGCTCGATTTTGATCGGGTCTGCCTGGTTTAGCCTTGTTTTTCGTAAACGACGGAGGTTTCTGAACCATGTCGCCCTCACGTGGCGCTCTCGCGGCCGGTGCGGTCCTCACCGCGGCGGCCGCCGCGACGATCGCCGTCGTCGTCTGGCCGGAAGGCTCCGACAGCGGACTCGCCGGGGACGGGGCGACCGCCCGCACCCCCGCGCCCGCCCCTTCACCCACCCGCAGCTACCCGCTCTCCACCGCCCCGCGCACCATCCCCGCCGTACGGGAGCACATCGCGGCCCGCGGCCCCGGCTGGCGCCCCGGCCCGGGCGGCGGGGTGGTCGTCGCCGGCGGCAGCGGCACGCTCGCGGACGAGGGACAGCTGCTGGCCAAGGAGCTGAAGATCCAGTACCGGGGCGAGGTCCCCGCCCGCGCGGGCGACGTGGAGCTGGCCCTCGCCCCGGGCGGGGGTGCCCCCGAGTCGTACACCCTCGCCGTCCACGACGGACGGGTCAGGATCAGCGGACCCGACCAGGCCGGGGTCTTCTACGGGACCCGCACCCTCAAGCAGTCGGTCCGCGCCGACGGCGCGATGCCGGAGGGCGAGGTGCGCGACCGCCCCGACCGGCCTCAGCGCGGCCTCAACCTCGACATCGCGCGCAAGTACTACACCGCCGCCTGGATCGAGGACCGGCTGCGCGAGATGGCCGACCTCAAGCTCAATCAGCTCGGCCTGCACTTCTCCGACGACCAGGCCTTCCGCATCGAGTCCGACACCCACCCCGAGGTGGTGTCGCCGGAGCACCTGAGCAAGGCGGAGGTCCGGCGGATCCTCGGCCTCGCGTCCCGGCTGCACATCGAGGTGGTCCCGGAGATCGACTCGCCGGGCCATCTCGGCGCGGTGCTGAGGGCCCACCCCGACCTCCAGCTGCGCAATGTGTCCGGAACCCGCTCGCCCGGGTCGCTCGACATCTCCAACCCGGGCTCGGCGAAGCTCGTCGACGAACTCCTCGGCGAGTACACCGAGCTGTTCGGCGGCGCGTACTGGCATCTGGGCGGCGACGAGTACCTCGCGCTGATGGCACGGGACCCGGCCGCCTCCTACCCGCAGCTCCAGCGCGCCGCCCAGCGGAAGTACGGGGCCCAGGCCGGCATCAAGGACCTGGCGACCGGCTGGCTCAACGACCGCGCGGCGGTGGTGCGCCCGCACGGCAAACGGCCCAAGGCCTGGAACGACGGCTTCTTCCGTGACGGGATCGTCCACGCCGACAAGGACATCGAGGTCGAGTACTGGACGGGGAAGGAGTACGGCGCCCGGCAGCCGGAGGAGTATCTGCGCGAGGGGCGGCGCGTGGTGAACCTCAACGACGAGTTCCTCTATTACGTGCTCGGCCAGCCCAACAACTTCGTCTACCCGACGGGCGAGCGGATCTACGAGCAGTGGACCCCGCTCGTCCTGCGCGGCACCCAGCCCGTCCCGGCGCGCTACTCCGGCCAGATCCTCGGCGGCCGGTTCGCGGTCTGGGGTGATCTCCCGCAGGCGCAGACGCCGGCGCAGGTGGCGCAGGGCATCCGGATGCCGCTGCGGGCGACCGCCCAGAAGCTGTGGGTCCCGGGGAAGCCGGCGCTGAGCTGGGACCGGTTCCGGGCACTGGCCGCGCGGATCGACGGGACGGGCTGAGCGGAATCGGCGTGGACAGCGGGGTGGGCGGGAGCTAGGTTCCGCATGCCGCGCACAACCGGGGAGAGGTGCGCGTTCTCGCGTCCGCGCTCAGGACCTCGGGGGGTTCCGCTTCATGCTCTGCTCCACCTGCCGTCTCGGACCGCCGGTCACCGACGACGGACGCTGCCTGCTCTGCGCCGGTCCGGCCGGTCCGGCGCCCGCCCCGATGCCGCCCGCCCCGGCCTTCTTCGCGCCGCAGCAGTACCCGCGTTCGCCCGAAGGGCTCGCGAAGGCGGTCGTCGTGCTGCTGGCGGTCATGATCGTGGCGGACCTGCTCGCCGTGGCGGCGGGGCTGAACACCCACCGTGTGCTCGCGGCCGGGGCGGCGAACGACTTCGTGACGTACGACGAGGAGGCGGCGACCCTCGCGGACGATCTGTACGGGGCCGCGAGCTCGTTGCAGACCCTCGTGGGCCTGGCCATCGTGGTCGTCTTCATCATCTGGTTCCGGCGGGTACGGCTCAACGCCGAGGTGTTCGACCCGGGCGTGCAGCCGATGCGGCCCGGCTGGGCCGTCGGCGCCTGGTTCATCCCGATCGCCAACTGGGTGCTGCCGCGCCGGATCGCGAGCGGCATCTGGACCGCGAGCGCCCGGACCGGCACCGACGGCAGCCGGCGCACGGTCCCGGCCACCGTGATGAACCTGTGGTGGGGCGCCTGGGTCTGCTCGCAGATCATCGCCCAGTACACGGCCCGGCGGTACTGGGCGGCCGAGCAGCCGCAGGAGATCCTGGACACCACGTTCCTGCTGGTGGCGACCGACGCCGTCGACATCGCGGCCGCGGTGCTCGCCATCCTCTTCGTGCGCGGGCTGACCCGGATGCAGGGGGAGCGGGCGGCCCTCGGCGTGTATCCGCCGAGCACACCGGGTCTGGCGGAGCGCGCCTCCTGGGGCCGCGCCCACTGAACGACGCAATTCGGCCCTCGGCAGTGACGGTTTTGAGCCATCCGGCGCTGAACGCGGTAACAGGAAGCGCCTCGTCCCCATGTGCGCACACGGGGACGTGCCGACGGGAGACGCCGATGAGCCTGCTGGAACTGATCGCCTCCGCCGACGAGCGCGGGCTCGCCGCGAGTGCGGTCGCCTGCCTCGACCGCTGTCTGCCGCAGCCCCCGGACGGAGCGGACCCGGATCCGCTCCGTCCGCTCTGGGCGGCGTGCGCGGACCCGGCGCTCTGGCCCGACCGCCTCGCGGAGGTCCGCGCCGGGCTGGACGCCGCGGCCGATGCGGAGGGTGCGGCCCCGCGGATCCGGAAGCTGCTGGGCGAGGCACCGGCCGGCCGGGCGGCGCCGGGGCTGCGGGAGTGGGCCGACGCCTGCTCGCTGCTGGCCCTGGAGGTCCACCTCGGGACGGAAGCGGCGTCGGACGCCGGAGCGGAGACGGCGCGCCGCTGCCGCGAGGCCGGTCCGGACGGGGCCGCTCCGCTGCCGGCCGGGGAGCTGCGCCGCCAGATCCGGATCCTGGAGCTGCTGGCGGAGACGGCGGACGCCGCCGCGGCGGGGGCCGGGCTGCGGCAGGTGCTGGACGCGTCGGCGGAGGGGCAGAGGGTGCTGCGCGCGGCGGTCTCGCGACGGGCGCGGGGGCGGGGGTAGGGCGTGCGGGGCCGGGGGTTCCCCCGGGTCCGCACGCCCTGTCCCCCTCGGGTCAGCCCGTCCCGTCGGCGAGGGCCTCCCCGACCTCCTCCCGCAGCAGCCGTACGTACTCCCGTGTCCATGTCTCGACCGTCGCCCGGTCCCACAGGTCGGCCGAGTACTCCACGGCACCCTGCAGAACGCCCTCGGCCGGGGTCAGCACCATGATGAACTCCGACCGGGACGCGGCCGGGGCGATCTCCGCCACCGTGGTGGTGAGCCCCGGCAGTTCGATCCCGGTGTCCAGCGAACTCTCGTAGGCCAGAGCGATGGCCAGTCCGTCCGGTACCTCGACGCCCCTGCGCTCCCGCAGCGCCGGTGCCACCTGGCGCGGCGACAGGGCGTGCTCCATGCCCAGGACCGTCGTACGGGTGACCCGGTCCGTCAGCTCCGCGAAGGAACCGGAGCGCGCGTCACGGACCCGCAGGGCGAACCCGGTGGCCGTGCAGCCCACCAGGGACTCGAACTCGCGGCTCTCCCGGCCCGCGTAGGAGATGCTCATGACCACGTCCTCCTGCTCCGCCTTCGCCGCCAGCAGCCGGCCGAGCGCCGCCGCGGTCACCACGAAGGGCGTGGTCGCCCGCCGGACGGCCAGCCGTTCCACAGCGGCCCGGACCTCGGCGGGCACGGTGAATTCGATGACCCCGCCCCGCCCGCTGAGGGTGTCGGGCCTCGGCCGGTCCAGTGGCAGATCCGCCGCGAAGGGGGCGTCGGCGAGTTCCTCCACCCAGTAGTCCGTGCGGCGGGCACCGGTCGCCGCCGCGTGGGCGACCTGCCAGTGCGCGTACTCCACCTGCTGCGGCGCCGAGGCCGACAGACCGTGTCCGGTTCCGGTGGCAGCCGCGCGGTAGAGCGCGGCGAGTTCCTTCAGCAGCGTGGTCAGGGCCCATCCGTCGCAGGTGCAGTGGTGCAGCACGAACAGCAGCACCCACTCCTCGGCGCCGGTGCGCAGCAGACGGGTGGAGAGCACGTCCCCCTCGAAGAGGTCGAGCGGTGTCTCCGCCGCCTGCTCGGCGAGCCGTCCCACCTCGGCCTGCCGTTCCGGCTCCGGCCATGAGGTGAGGTCGTCGACGGGCAGGTCCAGGGGGCGGGATTCGAGCACCTCCTGTTGCCAGGAGTCGAGACCCTCCCGTACCAGTCGGGTGCGCAGCGCCTCATGGCGGTCCGTCAGTTGCTGGAGTGCGGTATGGAGCGATCCGGGGTCCAGCGGGCCGGCGAAGGTGATCCGCAGGGCGACGTTGAAGACCTGCGGCTTGGCGTGACGGGCGTGCACGGTGGCGAAGCGCGACTGCTGCTGGCTGGCCGGGCCCCGGCGGAGGACCCTTCTCGATCCGGCACCGCGCACGAACTCCGTCATCGCGCGCAGTGTGGGTTCCTGGTAGAGCCGCGAAAGGGGGTACTCGATGCCCCACGCCTCCCTGATCCGGTTGACCAGTCTCATCGCGGTGAGGGAATGGCCGCCCAGGTCGAAGAGGGAGACATCGGGATCGATGCCGGACGCGGCGAGGCCGAACTCGGCCGCCCAGAGATCACGGAGTCCGCTCTCCGCCCCGGTGCGGGGTGCGGCCTCTGGCGACGGGCCGTCGGCCGGGCGGGCGCCCTCCCTGTCCGCGGGGAGGGAGGGGCCGTCCGCCGGGAGAAAGGGATCGGCCGGTGGGAGGAAGGGACCGACTGGCGGGAGCTGGGTCCGGTCCAGCTTGTCGTTGCTGGTCAGCGGCAGTTCGCCGAGGACCCGCCAGGCACGCGGCACCATGTACTCCGGCAGGTGGTGGTGGAGCTCCTCGGCCCACCGGTCCGTGCGGGACCGTTGCTCCGCCGCGCTGTCGCAGCCCGGCTCGGCGGGCACCACATAGGCGGCCAGGAACGCCTCGCCGTTCGCACGGCGCAGGCCGACCACGGCCGCCCGGCGGACACCGTCGAGACGGCCCAGCGCCCGCGCCACCTCCTCCGGCTCGACCCGGAACCCGCGGATCTTCACCTGGTCGTCGGTGCGGCCCACGAACACGAGCCGCCCGTCCGCCGTCCAGCGGACCAGATCCCCCGTGCGGTAGCAGCGGTTCTCCGCCCCGCCCTCCGGGGTGACCGCGAACCTCTCCTCGGTGAGGTCCGGCCGGTGCAGATAGCCCGCGGCCACCCCCGGACCGCCGACGAGGAGCTCCCCCACCGCACCGATGGGCACCGGCTTGTCCGACGCGTCCACCACGCGCACCGTCACGTTGTCGACCGGACGCCCGATCGCGATCACGTCCGCTCCCTCGTCCGGGACGGGCCCCTCGGCCCCGGGCGCGACCGTGTCGGCGACGCACAGCACGGTCGTCTCGGTCGGGCCGTAGATGTTCACCGTCTCGTAGGGCGCCTCGGGCCTGGGGCGGGTCCGGAGCGCCTCGCCGCCCAGCAGCAGATGGCGCAGCGGGGGCTGATCGGCCACCGGCAGGCGCAGCACCTGTTCGCCCATCGCCGTCGGCAGGAAGCCGAAGGCGATGTCCTGGTCCGCGTACCACCGGGCCAGGGCGAGCGGGTCGCGGCGGACCGGCTCACCGGCCACGACGACCGTGCCGCCCGCTGTCAGCGCCGGCCAGATCTCCATGAGGGAGGCGTCGAAGCTCTGGCTGCACACGACGGCACTCCGGTCGTCGTCGGTGAACGCGAAGCGTTCGTGGTGCCACCGGCAGAGATCCACGACACCGCGGTGGGTGAGCACGACGCCCTTGGGTGTGCCGGTGCTGCCCGAGGTGTAGATGACGGAGAAGGGGGATGAGCCCCCGGTGCCGGTCGTCGGCCGGGTACCCGGCCCGGGACCTCCCTCCGGAGCGGCGTCCGGTGCGATGACGGTCACCGGTCCGGGCAGCCGCAGGTCCTCCGCTCCGCCGGCCCCACTGATCACCGTGCGGGCGCCGCTCTCGGCGATCACCTGCGTGGCGCGGACGGCACCGAGCGACGGGTCGAGCGGCACATACGCGCAACCGGCCCGCAGTACGGCGAGCAGCGCCACGACGAACTCCGCGGAGCGCGGCAGCCACACCGCCACCAGGGACTCCCGGTCACCGTCCGCCCGGTGTTCCGCGAGCACGGCGGCGAGCCGGCCGGCGCGTTCGTCCAGCTCCCGGTAGGTCAGCACGGCGTCCTCGCCCACCACCGCGGTCCGCGCGGGGTGCTCCGCCGCATGCCGGGCGATCCAGTCGTGCACGGTGGTGTCCGCGACCGGCCGGACCGGGCCGTGTTCCCAGCTCTCCGGCACCTCGTCGCCCTCGACCGCCGCACGCGCGAGCAGGGACAGCGGTGTGCCCGGCTTGTCGACGGCGGCGGCCAGGAGGTCGCGGAAGACCGTGAAGAACCGGTCGACGGTGCTCGGCTCGAACAGGTCCGCGTTGTACTCCAGATGACAGCGAACGCCCTCCGGCCGGTCGGTGAAGTAGACCGTCAGATCGGTCAGCGCCTTGTCGGGGCCCGCGTCCAGGGCGACCGCCTCTATGCCGGGGAGGTCGAGGCGGAACGGCTCCGCCGACTGGAACTCGGCGCACACCTGGAACACCGGCGTGCGGTCCGTCCGGCGTGGCGGAGCGAGCGCGCGCACCACCTCCTCGAACGGCGTCCCCGCGTGGTCGTAGGCGTCGAGCGCGACGGCACGCACCCGGTCCAGCAGCGTCGCGAATCCGGGATCGCCGGTGAGGTCGACCCGCAGCGCGAGGGTGTTGACGAAGAAACCGACCAGCTCCTCGGCCCGCTGCGGCCGGTCCGAGACCGGGATGCCGATGACGACGTCCTCCTGCCCCGTGACCCGTCGCAGCATCGCCGCCCAGCCGGCCACCAGGGTCATGAACAGGGTGGCGTGGCGGTCGCGGCCCAGCTGCCTGACCTGTTCGGACAGGCCGGGGTCGAGGGCGCGGAAGACGGCGCGGCCCTCGGAGGTCATCTCCGCCGGGCGGGGACGGTCGGTGGGCAGTTCGAGGACCGGCAGCTCACCGCCGAGCACGCGCAGCCAGTGGTCCAGGTCCTGCGCGGTGCCGGGGCCGTCCGCCGCCGCGCGCTGCTCCCGTGCGTGCTGGGCGTAGTTCCAGGTGAGTGCGGGCAGACCGGCCTCCGTACCGTCGAGTTCCGCCCGGTAGAAGGCGGCGAGGTCCCGGCACAGGACGGTCGCCGAGGCCGCGTCGACCACGATGTGGTGGAAGGACAGGACCAGTACGTGCTCGTCGGCCCCGGTCCGCACGAGCCTGCTGACGAACAGCGGGCCGTTCTCCAGATCGAAGCGGCGGGCGCTCTCCGTCGCCAGTGCCTCCCGCACGGCGGCCTCGGCCCGGAGGGTGCCGTCCACCACTCCGAAGTCGGGCTCGGCGGATTCCCGCACCAGCTGGACCGCCGAATCGCCGGCCTGCCGGAAGACGGTGCGCAGCCCTTCGTGGCGGGCGACGAGCTGACGCAGCGCGGTGTGCAGCGCCTCGGTGTCGAGCGCACCGCGCAGACGGATCGCCTTCACCTCGTTGTAGGCGGTGCGCCCCGGGAGCAGGCGCTCCAGGAACCAGATCCGCTCCTGGCCCGGGGAGAGGGGCGCACCCCGGTCGGGTGCCCGCCGCTCCCGGTGGCGGCGGCGGAGGGCGTCCAGCCGGGGGAGACCGGCGCGCAGCCGGTCCGCGGAGACGCCGAAGTCGACCAGCGCGACGATCTCGTCCGCGCCCGCGTCGGTCACCGCCTCGACCACCGGCAGGACGGTGTCGATGTCGCCGATCAGGGCCCGTTGGTCGCAGTAGCGGCCGTAGGCGCGCCGGAAGACCACGTCCAGGTCGTCCTCGCTGAGCGATCTCAGGTCGGTGGTGACCCCGAGGCTGTTGGTGACGCCGCTGAACAGGGACAGCGAGGCCTGCATGTAGCGGGCCATCGGCGCGAAGGCCTCGGACCGGGCGGTGTCGTGGTCCTCGGCGAGGTAGGTGTGCAGCAGGACGGCGACCCGTCCGGCGTCCGGGTCGAGGCCGTGGAGCGCACGGGCCCGGCGGTAGCGGGCGATGTTCTCCCGGAGCTGGTCGACGTCCTGGGTCATCAGGTTGGTCACGATGCCCAGGTCGTGCGCGGCGGCGCGTTCGTACGACTCCGGGTTGCCGACCACCGCCGTGTAGAGCGGCGGCATCGTCTGTACGGGGCGCGGGAAGAGCCGGATCTCCCGTTCGCCGTCCCCCGTGGTGCGGCGCAGGGGCTCGCCCCGCCAGAGGCTCCGTACCTGTTCCAGCCGGTCGTACATCTCCTGCTTGTGCGGCCCGAAGCGCTCGGGGAAGAAGACGAAGTCGTTGGCGTTCCACCCGCTCGCGACACCGAGGCCGATGCGTCCGCCGGAGAGGTTGTCCGCCATGGACCACTCCTCGGCCACCCGGATCGGGTCGTGCAGCGGGAGCACGACCGAGCCGGCGTTGAGGCGGATGCGCCGGGTCTCCCGGGACAGCGCCGCGGCCAGGACGGCGGGGTTCGGGAAGAGGCCGCCGAACGAGTTGAAGTGCCGTTCGGGCATCCACAGCGCCTCGAACCCGTGGCGGTCGGCGAACCGGGCCGCCTCCATGAGCAGTTCGTAGCGGCCCTCCTTCGGGCCGGGTCCGTCGTCCGGGTAGTCGCCGAAGAAGTAGAGGCTGAAGTCCGCGCGGCGCGGTGTCGTGGGCGCCGCGGGGTCCGGGGCGGCCACGGGAACGGGGGCCGGGGCTGCCACGGGAACGGGAGGTGCGTCGGCCACGGGTTCGGCCACGGGAACGGGACGCCCGGCGGGCCGCCGGGACGGGGTTGTGCCGGTGCGGAAGAAACCGGCCTCCCGCAGGTCCCTCAGCGACCCCCGCACGGCGTCGGCCACGTGCTCGATGTCGCCGTCGGTGTGAGCCGTGGAGAGGAAGAAGTTGCGCCACTCCCACACATGCACGCCCCGCAGCATCAGGTGGTAGTAGAGGAGCTCCATGTCGGCGCGGTGCTCGAAGCGGAACTGGGAGCCGAACCAGCCCATCCGCAGAGGGAATTCCTCGGCCTCGAAGAAGTCGTTGAGCCCGGTGGCCAGTTCGGTCGTCCGGGCGTTGAGCCGTTCCTGGAGGCGCGGACTGTGCTCCTTCAGATGGGTGAGTACGGCGTGCGCCGCGGTCATCGACACGGGGTGCTGGAGGTAGGTCCCGCCGAAGAAGGTGGTGTCGGCGGTCGGGCCGCTGTCGTCCCCGTAACTCCAGTAGCCGCCGTCGATCCCGTCCATGATGTCGGAGCGGCCGGCGACCGCGCCGATGGGGAATCCGCCGCCGAGGAGCTTGCCGTAGGTGGCGAGATCCGGGGTGACTCCGTAGAGCTCCTGGGCGCCACGGGGAGCGGGACGGAATCCGGTCAGCATCTCATCGAACATCAGCACGATGCCGTGGCGGGCGGTCAGTTCGCGCAGCCTGCGGACGAACGCGACGGGCTGGAGCGAGGGATGTCTGCTCTGCACCGGTTCGACGATGACGGCCGCGATCCGTGACGCGTCCCGTTCGATCGCGTGCAGGGCCTCCTCGCTGCCGTATTCGAGGACGGTCAGCTCGGAGACGGCACTGTGCGGGATGCCCCGGGAGACGGGCACGGTCCCCTCCTGGGCACCGTGTCCGGCCAGCCTGCCCAGCACCTGGTCGGCATGGCCGTGGTAGGAGCCCTGGAAGGTGACGATCCGGTCGCGGCCGGTGGCGGCACGGGCGAGCCGGATCGCCGCCGCGTTGGCCTCCGTACCGGAGTTGGCGAAGGCCACCCGTTCCATCCCGGTCAGTTCGCACAGCAGCTCGGCGGCCCCGCCCGTCTCGACACTGCGGGGACCGAGCCGGATGCCCCGGGAGAGGTGCTCGCGCACGGCGTCCCGGACGAAGCCGGGCTCGTGGCCGAAGAGGAGCACCCCGAAGCCCATGGTGATGTCGGTGTAGCTGTTGCCGTCGATGTCCTCGATCCGTGCGCCGTCCGCGCGACGGGCCGCCACGGGATAGAGCATCTCCTTGGTCGACCTGCGGAACCCGACGACCGCCCGGCTGTCGGCGAGTCTTCGACGGTGGCGCTGGGCGAGCTGTCTGGAGGCCGCCGTCCGTGCCGTGTACCGGCGTACGAGGTCGTCGAGATGCTCTTGCTGCGTGCGGGGCGAGGTGGCGCGGACCATACCGGCGTCGGGTGCGATCACCACGCGCGGCCCGTGCGCCTGAGGCTGTGGTGCACTCCCGGTCATGGCCCGTCCGGCGTCGATCTGTTCGGTGATGCGCCGGGAGAGTCCGGCCATGGCGGCCAGGTCGCGGTCCAGGGCGGCCGTGAGGCTCTGCTGCTCGGTCACCGGAGCACCTCGCCGTTCGGCAGGGTCGCCGTCGCGTTGCTCCGGAGCGCGAGCAGCTCGGAGATCTGGGAGAGCTGGGTCAGCATCTGGAGCTGGATCCGTGACAACTGCTGGACCCGTTCGGCCAGTTCCAGCAGCTCCTGCCGGGTGACGGGACCGGCGTCCACGACGGCGGGCGGGACCGGCGGTACGCCGGGGGAGGGCGGTGTGGTGCGCTGCCCGGGTATCGGCGGGTGGGCGAACGGCTGCGGAGCGGGGGCGGGCGGCTGCTGGGCGGGCGGGGGCAGCGGACCGGCGGTGAGGGGCTCCGCCGCGTACGGCTGCGATATGGGTGGGAGGGGCGACTGCGCGGTGGCCGGCAGGGGGCCGGTCCCGGGCCGTCCGGCCAGCCGCGCGGCGACGAGTCCGGCGAGGAGCCGGGGCGTTCCCGTCTCGTCGAACAGCTCGCGCATCGTGACCTTGACGTGGTGCTCCTGCTCGATCTCCCGGAGTGCGTTGATCATGAGGAGCGAGTCCGCACCGAGATCGAAGAACGAGGTGTCGGCCGGGATGGAGGTGAGGTCCTCTCCGAAGGCTCTGGAGAGCACCCCGAGGATGCTGTCCAGGAGGCGCGTGGTCTCCATCGCTTCTGACGTCATGATGCGTTCCTCTCTCGCCGGGGAAATGGGTGCGCGGGGTCCGGGCGGGGCCCCGACCCAGTGGTGTCGGTGCTGGAAGCGGTAGCCGGGCAGCGGGACACGCCGCCCTCCGGTGCCGGCCAGGAAGGTCTCCCAGCGGACATCCGCGCCCGCGCAGTGCAGAGCCGCCGCGGCGCCGAAGAGCGCCGTGAGTCCGGTCTTCCGGTGCAGGGAGGGGATCGCCCGCACCGCGGACGGGGAGCGGCGGGCCAGGCTGCTGAGTGTGGTGTGCGGCCCGATCTCCAGGAGTACGTCGGGCCGTTCACCCGCGACGGCACGCAGCGCCGCGTCGTAGCGCACCGGCTCGCGGGCGTGGCGGATCAGATGCTCCGGGTCCGGCAGCCAGCCGGGCTCGCGGGTCCGGCCGTCGAGAGAGCTGATGAAGCGGGTCCGTACCGGTGTGAAGGGGGTCTTCGCCAGCACCGCCGCGAACGCGTCGAGCATCGGCTCCGTGGCGGCGGTGTGGAACGCCCGGTCCACCGCGAGGCGTTCGTACGGGATGCCCCGGCCGTCGAGCGCGGCGCACAGCCGGTCCACGTCCGCGACGGGACCTGCCAGCACCTGGGAACGTTCCCCGTTGGTCACGGCGAGCTCCACGCCGGGCCGCGAGGCGGCCAGCTCCGCGGCGGCCTCCCGCTCCAGCGCCACCGCCACCATGGCACCCGGCGCGCACTGATCCTGCATCAACCGGCCACGATGCGTGCTGAGTTCCAGGCCGTCCGCGAGCGACAGCGCCCCGGCCGCGAAGAGCGCCGCGTACTCACCGACGCTGTGGCCCGTCACGGCCCACGGCCTGATGCCCGCCTCCTCCCACAGCCGGACCAGGGCGCACTGCAGGGCGAACAGGGCCGGCTGCGCGGTCGCGGTCGGCCAGACGGCCCCCGGTGTGCCCGCCGCCTCGGTGAGGAGCCCGGTCAGCATCGGTTCACCGGTGAGATCGCGGTGCCACACCTCGCAGGCGTCGAGGACCTCGCGCACCACGGGAAACCGTTCGTACAGGGCCGCCGCCGCTCCGGGGAGCAGCGAACCCTGGCCGGTGAACTGGAAGACCACCCGGGCGGGCGCGTCCCCCGACGACGGCGCGGGGCCCGCTTCGGCCGCGACCGGTGCGGGGCCGGACAGCCAGGCGTCGAGCGCGTCGGCCAGCGCGGACGGTGTGCTGCCCCGGACCGCGATCCGGTGCCGGCCGTGCGAGCGCCCGAGGGCGGCGGTCGTGACGAGATCCGCCAAGGTCGGGGCGGTCCGCCCGCGGAGCCGGTCGCGCAGGGACCGTACGTTGTCGGCGAGGGCGTCCCGGCTCGTCGCGGAGACCAGGAGCACGTCCGGCGGGGCCGCGGTGGCGGAACGCGGCCCGGGTACGGGGGCCTCCTCGAGGACCAGATGGACATTGGTGCCGCCGATCCCGAGCGAGGTGACACCCGCCCGCCGGGGGGTGCCGTTCTCGGGCCACGGCTGGAGGGCGCGGGGTGCGTAGAACGGGCTGTCCTCCAGCCCGAGCAGCGGATTGGGATCGCTGAAGCCCGCGATCGGCGGGATCTCACCGTGTCCGAGCACCAGCAGCGCCTTGACGAGACCGGCGAGTCCGGACGCCACGTCGAGGTGCCCGATGTTGGCCTTGACGGCTCCGAGAGCGCAGTAGCCGGTCCGGTCCGTGTCCTGCCGGTACGCCGCGCCCGCACCCTCCAGCTCGATGGGATCGCCCTTGAGGGTGCCGGTGCCGTGGGTCTCCAGATACCCGATGGTGTCCGCGCCGACGCCCGCGTGGTCCAGCGCCCGGCGTACGGCTTCCTGCTGGCCCCGCGCACTGGGTGCCGCGAACGCCTTCTTGCCTGCGCCGTCGTTGCAGATGCCCCAGCCGCGGATGACGCCGTGCACGGTGTCACCGTCCGCGAGCGCACGGGTCAGCCGCTTCAGTACGACGGCCACGACACCGGTGCCTCCGACGGTCCCGTTCGCGGCCGCGTCGAACGCCCGGAGCCGGCCGGTCCTGGAGAGGATCGAGCCCTTGACGTAGTGGTAGCCGAGGACCTGCGGGACATGGATGGCGCCGGCGCCGACCAGCGCGATGTCGCATTCGTCCAGCAGCAGCGACTGGGCGGCCAGGTGCACCCCCACCAGCGAACTGGAGCAGGCCGTCTGTACGTTGACGGCGGGGCCGGTGAGACCGAGCCGGTAGGCGACCCGGGTCGCGTTGAAGTCGGTGAAGTTGCCCACCAGGACCTGCATCCCGGCCAGCCAGTCGGCGATGTCCTCGTTCGGCAGGACGTTGTTGAGCAGATAGGACTGCATGTTGTACAGGTGGTAGCCGGTGCTGGCATAGACCCCGATCCGCTTTCCGTCCCGCTCGTCCGGGTAGCCGGCGTTCTCCAGGGCGTGCTGCGCGCACTCCAGGAACAGGCGGTGCTGGGGGTCGGTCAGCCGGGCCTCGCGGGCGCTCATCCCGAAGTGCCGGGCATCGAACCCGGCGATGTCGTCCAGGACGGCCGAGGCCCCGATGAAGTCGTCGCGCCCGTACAGCTCCTCGGGGACGCCCGCGGCCTTCAGTTCGTCCTGCGTGAAACGGGTGAAGCGGTCCTCGCCGCTCCGGATGATGCGCCAGAGGTCCTCCGGTGTGTCGGCCCCCGGCAGCCGGAAGGCCATTCCGACCACGGCGATGCGTGGGTCCTGCCCGCCACCGCTCATCGGCCGCTCCCTTCGTGCAGGGTGCCGCTGCCGGGCTGCCGCACCCGGTCGGGCCCGGCCGGGGAACGGCGCATTACGAGCAGCGTCAGCAGGGCGAGGCACAGCACGATGGCGAGGCCGTGCAGGGAGGCGACCACCTGGAACGGGGAGAAGGACTCCAGCAGCGATCCGCTGACCAGCATCCCCAGCCCGAACCCGGCGTTCTCGGCCGAGGCGGAGAGCCCGAAGAGGCGTCCGCGCTGCTCGTCGGGGACCGTCTGGAGCCGTGACACGTACACGATTTCGGTGACTCCGTCCGCCGCTCCGGCGACGAGTGCCGTGGCGAGCGTCCATACGGTGGGCAGCCCGCTGAACACGACGATGAACGCCCCCGACATGACGCAGGCGCCGACCGCGAAGGCCCGCTCGCCCAGGGTGTGCCCGGTCCGGCGGGTGTACCGGGCCAGCACCTGCTGGGCGATGATGGTGCCGACCGCCCAGGTGGCCCAGAACTGGCTGATGAAGGTGGCCGGATGATCCGGGTCCAGAAGGCTGGAGTAGACGGGCAGCGCGACGTTGTGCGAGGAGGACCCCAGCCCGTCGACCGCCCGCACGGCGATCATCGCCATCAGCACCGGCGCGCCGGCCCACAGCAGCCGGAGCGAATGGCGCCCGGCGTCCGGCGTGCCGTCCCCGGCACCCCCGGAGCCCTCGGACCGGGCCCTCGTGCGGATCGGCAGCATCAGCAGGACCGACGCGGAGAACAGGAACGTGACCGCGTCCAGGACGAACGCCGCCGTGTACCCGAGCTGCGCCACCACCACACCCGCCGAGGCGAAGCCCGCGATCATGGCGAGGGAACGGCCGGTGACCAACTGCCCGTTGGCGCGGCTCCGGTGCTCGGCCCCCACGATCTCCGGGATGCTGCTGCGCAGAGCCACCTGCGAGAGCGTCGAGCAGCCCCCGGTGACCACGGCCAGGCAGTACAGCAAGGAGACCCGGCCGGCCTCCGGGGCCAGGAGCAGCGCCAGGAGTGCCAGCGCCTGACAGAGATCGGCGCCGACGATCAGACGTTTGCGGTCGTACGCCGAGACGAGGCGCCCGCTCACGAACCCCGCTCCCACACTCGTCCCCAGCCGTACCGCCATGAAGAGCCCTGCGGCCAGGGCGCTCCCGGTGACGTCGTAGACGAAGACGTTCAGCGCGACCATGTTCAGATAACTGCCGTACGCGGAAACGCCGTTACCGAGAACGAGCAGCCGAAAACGCTTCATGCGCACCCTTTCGGAACCACGAGGGAAGTCGGCGCCGATCGCCCGCTGCCCCAGCCCCATGCGCCGGACCGGTCTCCCAACACCCCATCCCCCCGAGGTATTCACTGATTCGCCACATGTACCTGCCAATTCCGTCAAGCCTTGCCCGTCTGTCACACGCTTCACACCGCGCCGCCGGGATTTCTGGGTGAGGAACGGTGGGGAGCGGGCGCCGAAATCCGGCCGCGGGCCGGGGCGGGCGATGGCTGCATGCGGAAGGCGTCGGGTCGAGGGGGCTCGCAAGGCGGCTTCGGGGACGGCGCGTCGCGTCGCTCTGACGGAACTCGGATGGGCCGGCCGGCGGGTTGGCCGCGCGGTGGCCACGGCGTCCGACCAGCGAGTCGGCCTCTGGGGGCTGTCGCGGGTCAGGCCGGTCCGCAGGGGAGCCGGGTGGTACGGCATGCGGGACGGCCGGACATGCGGCTCTGGAGGGCCGGACTCCGGTGGGTCCCGTCTCTTACGTGTTCAGTTGCTTCGGGGAGGCGTGAGTTTGTTGAGGTCGAGACTGATCTCGAAGGGCACCGGGCGCTGGAGGGAGCCCCGGAAGATACCGGCGGGGGCATAGGCGCTCGTCGGTTCGTCGAGCTCGTACACGTGGACGGCGGGTGCGCCGTCCTCGTCCTCGATGCACCAGTAGTGCGGGATGCCGGCTTCCGCGTATTTGTGGAGCTTGACCGTGCGGTCGCGGTGGGCGGACTCGGGGGGAGACGACTTCCACGACGAGCTTCACGTGCTCCGGGGCGTACCAGGTGCGGTCGGGGTCGTAGGTCAGGTCCGTGCCCCGGCCTCGCCGTGTATGCGCAGCTCGACTGCGCAATTGCGCTCGTGAGTTTCTGCTGATCGAGAGATCGGGAGACGACCCGCGTGCGGAGGAGGCGGTCGCGTGCGCGCCTTGAAGAGTGGCCCGCATCACATGGTCGACCGAGGTGACAGCCGTGCGAGGTGGCCCAGGCCGTGGTCGGTGACCAGGGCGAATTCGCGACGCGGCGTGGCCGTTCTCGGGGAGGCGTGCCCGGCAAGCGAGGGCGATGTGGGGATTGCTCCGTAGCGCCGGCCACGGGACAGCTCAGGGGTAAGGGCGCGACGCCCGCTGTCCGTACCTGCTGCCACTGCTTCGAGAAGGCGAGCGCAGAGTCTGGCCGGATCGACGCGGACAGTGGATCTGCCCATCGTTCGAGCAGGGGGCGCTGCGGTGCATTCGGCCGGGACGGGCCGGCTGAACACTCGGCCGCGTTGGTCACGCGTTGGTCATGTGAATCCCCGTGGCCCGCATATCGCCTGGTCGGAGCGGGAAAAACGAGGACGACCGGGGCCGCCACCCCCCACAGGAGAGGCCCCGGTCGTCTTCCGCGGGGCCGTAGGACGACCCCGTACTCCACTCAGCGCCGCCGCTGCGTTTTCTGTCACACCGCCAGGTGGCCGAGGAATGTTGCGGGTTGTACAAGACATGGACGCGACCCCCGCCGAGGACGTAGCGTGCGGAGTCGCGCAGGGTGGCGCGGCAGTGATGACCAGCTGCGATTCGGGACAGCAGGGCAGGTTGAGGGAGTGCTGGGGGACGACGCGGAGCTGACCGCCGCGGTGCTCGCGGCACAGGACGGGGACGAGGACGCCTTCCGTACTGTGTACCGCGCTGTGCAGCCGCGACTGCTGGGCTACATAAGGACACTGGTGGGGGAGCCGGACGCCGAGGACGTGGCGTCCGAGTCCTGGCTGCAGATAGCGCGTGACCTCGACCGGTTCAGCGGCGACGCCGACCGCTTCCGCGGCTGGGCGGCGCGCATAGCCCGCAACCGTGCGCTGGACCATCTGCGGATGCGCGGCAGGCGCCCCGCGATCGGCGGCGACGAGTCCGAACTGTCCGAGCGGCCGGCCGAGTCCGACACCGCGGGCGAGGCGATGGAGGCCCTGGCCACCGGCCGCACGATGTCGCTCATCGCCCAGCTGCCGCAGGACCAGGCCGAGGCCGTGGTGCTGCGGGTGGTCGTGGGTCTGGACGCGAAGAGTGCCGCGCAGACCCTGGGCAAGCGCCCGGGGGCGGTGCGCACGGCGGCGCACCGCGGCCTGAAGCGGCTGGCCGAGCTGTTGCGTACGGACACCGGCAGCGCCGACGCCGGCCCCGGCGGAACGGACGCCGACGGCCCCGACGGCGCCGCCCCCGCGGGCGATCCGGAGGGGCCGTCCGGCGCGCACCGGAGCACGGCGGACCGGACGGCGGAACTCGACGCGGTGCCCGCCCAGCGCCCCGCCCGCAACGGCCTGGCGGCGCCGGCCGGTGTGACGCATTCGCGTCCGTGGACGCAGAAGGACATGTGATGGCCGACGAGCGGTACGAATGGCTTGACAAGGACGCGGCGGAGAGATTGCTCCGCGGCGAGCCGGTCGATCCCGTCGGAGGCCAGTCGTGTACGGACGCCGAGAGGCTCGTGGCCGCCCTGGACGCCGCCGCGCGGGCCGTCCGCCCGGCCGCCGGTGAACTGCCCGGCGAGGCCGCGGCGCTGGCCGCCTTCCGCACCGCCACCCACTCGGCGGGTACGAGGACCCGGGCGGACGCGCAGGTGAAGGGCGGCGCGGGGAAGGCGGCCCGGCCGGCCGGTGCCGAGCTGCCCGAACCGGTGCGCATCGGGGTCGCCTCCGTCGGCTCCGCGCCGTCCGCGGGCTCCGGCCGTATCCGCTCCTCGCGCTGGAGCCGGCCCGTCCGCTTCGGCCTGGTCGCCTCCCTCGCGGGCTGTGCGCTCGGCGGGGTGGCCGTGGCGGCGGGGACCGGAATGCTTCCCGGGCCGTTCGGCGGGGACGCCCCCCTGCCGGCGAGCTCGGTCTCGGCCGCGCCGACGTCCGAGGAGCTCGGTTCGGGGATCACCGAGGAGGAGACCCCCGAGTCGGCGCCGCCCGCCTCCCCGAGGACAGGCACCTCCGCGCCGGCCGAGGACCCCTCCGTCCCGACCGGTGACCCGGCCCCCGGTAGCTCGGGCCGGGCGAAGAAGGGCGACGGCGGCGGCGAGCGCAGGCCCGGCGGCGCCGCGACCGGCTCCGCGGGCAGGGCCGAGAACGGCAGGACGCCCGAGAACTCCGGGAACGCCGGCTCCGGCGAGTGGTACGCCAAGGCGCTCAAGGCCTGCCGCGACTACCGCGACGGGAAGCTGAACGACAACCAGCGACGCAAGCTCGAAGCGCTGGCGAAGGGGGCCCACAACCTGGACCTGTTCTGCGACCGCGTGATCGCGAGATCCGCCAAGGGCCAGAACGGTCGGAACAGCGAGGGCGAGGACAGCGGCGAGGACGAGCAGGGCGACGGCGCCTCGAACGCGAACAGTGACTCCGGGGCCGCCATGTCCTCATCGGTCCGGTTCGCCAACGGTGTGCGGCTGCCCTCGACCCCGGTCTCCCTGACGCCTTCGGTCCGGACCTCGGGCTGAGCGGAGCCCCGCGCGAGGGGCTATTTTCGGCCGTCCATCGCCGGGTGTGACGTTTTTCGAGGCCGTGACGCAGTACTGAGTGAGCCGACTGGTCATCGGCAGCGCACAGAGCCGGGGTTCCCCCCGTACCTACGGCTCAGCGCACATGGCGCGGGCGGGACACGTTCCCCCGGTCCCGTCCGCGCCCCTTCTCCTTCCCCCGGGCGGGTTCCATCGGTCGGGCCCTAGCCATGGACCACGACCTTGTCCCCGGTCTTCACCTGGGCGAAGAGCGAGGCGATCTTCGCCTCGTCCCGGACATTGACGCAGCCGTGCGAGGCGCCGTCGTAGCCACGGGCCGCGAAGTCCGCCGAGTAGTGCACCGCCTGGCCACCGCTGAAGAACATCGCGTACGGCATGGCCGTGTGGTAGATCGTCGACACGTGGTGGCGGGACTTCCAGTAGACCGAAAAGGTGCCCTCGCGGGTCGGCGTGTACTGGGAGCCGAAGCGGACGTCCATCGACGACATGACGTGGCCGTCGATCATCCAGGACAGCGTCCGGCTGTTCTTGCTGATGCAGAGGACCCGGCCGGTCATGCAGCGCTTGTCCGGCTTGGCGACCGTCCGCGTGGTCGGCGGATTCAGCTCGGCGGCCGTCGGCTCGTGCGTCATGCCGAGCAGCTTCTGCCAGGTGAGGGTGTCCGTCCTCCCCGTACGGGAGAGGCCGCGCTTGCCCTGGAAGGACTGGACCGCGGCGACCGTGACGGTGCCGTAGTAGCCGGTGGGGCTGCGGTCGAAGTGGCCGATCTGCCGCAGCCGGGCCTGGAGTTCCCGCACCTGCCCGCCCTCGGATCCGCTCGCCATCAGCGTCCTGCCCTGCGGGTCCGGCTCGGGTGTGGGCGACGCGGTGGCCGTCGGCGACGGGGCGGCGGGCGACGACGGTGCGGGCTCGGGCTTGCCGTCGTCGGTGGCCGTGGCCCTCGGCGGTGCCGACGGTGCGGCCGGCGCGCTGCCGGTGGCCTGCGCCCGGCAGCCGGCCGTCGCGGCGGCGAGGGTGAGGACGGTGAGCACCGCCGCGGCCCCCGCCCTGCCCCGTCCGCCGGTCCGCGCCGGGCCCCGTGTCCCGGCGCGCGATGTGCTCCTGGTGGTGCTGTCCATCATCTCGGCCCCCTGGGTGTCCGGTGTCCCCTTGGACGGATTCCCGCTCTGCCCGGTTGCCAAAGCCCGCGCATGATGGGGAAGAGCAAAGACGGGGCCGCGGGCAGGGGCTGTGAGCAAGGTCCCAGCCCCTGCCCCTCCAACGGTCCCGCGCCCGCCGCTACAGTCCGTCGCGGGAACCGTGGTTACCAGCAAGTAGCTTTACTGAGCAGCTTCAGCGGGAGGCACAGCAGATGACGCGCGAGTCGGAGTCGGGACTGCCCATCGAACCGGTCTACGGGCCGGACGCACTCGACGGCTGGAGCCCCGGCGAAAAGCTGGGAGAGCCGGGCGCCTACCCCTTCACACGCGGCGTCTACCCCACGATGTACACCGGCCGGCCGTGGACGATGCGCCAGTACGCGGGTTTCGGTACGGCGACGGAATCCAACGCCCGCTACCAGCAGCTGATCGCCAACGGGACGACCGGGCTGTCCGTCGCCTTCGACCTGCCCACCCAGATGGGCCACGACTCCGACGCCCCGATCGCGTCCGGCGAGGTCGGCAAGGTCGGCGTCGCGATCGACTCGATCGACGACATGCGGGTCCTGTTCGACGGCATCCCGCTGGACAGGGTCTCCACGTCCATGACGATCAACGCCCCGGCGGCGCTGCTCCTGCTGCTGTACCAACTGGTCGGCGAGGAGCAGGGGGTCCCGGCGGAGAAGCTCACCGGCACCATCCAGAACGACGTGCTCAAGGAGTACATCGCACGCGGCACGTACATCTTCCCGCCGGGGCCCTCGCTGCGGCTGATCGCCGACATCTTCAAGTACTGCCGGGCCGAGATCCCGAAGTGGAACACCATCTCGATCTCCGGGTACCACATGGCCGAGGCCGGGGCCTCGCCCGCGCAGGAGATCGCGTTCACCCTCGCCGACGGCATCGAGTACGTCCGTACCGCCGTCGCGGCCGGCATGGACGTCGACGACTTCGCGCCCCGGCTCTCCTTCTTCTTCGTCGCCCGTACGACGATCCTCGAAGAGGTCGCCAAGTTCCGTGCCGCCCGCCGGATCTGGGCCCGGGTGATGAGGGAGGAGTTCGGCGCCGAGAACCCCAAGTCGCTGATGCTGCGTTTCCACACCCAGACCGCGGGTGTCCAGCTCACCGCCCAGCAGCCCGAGGTCAACCTGGTCCGCGTCGCCGTCCAGGGCCTGGCCGCGGTCCTCGGCGGAACCCAGTCGCTGCACACCAACTCCTTCGACGAGGCGATCGCCCTCCCCACCGACAAGTCCGCCCGGCTGGCCCTGCGCACCCAGCAGGTCCTGGCGTACGAGACGGACGTCACGGCCACGGTCGACCCGTTCGCCGGGTCGTACGTCGTCGAGTCGATGACCGACGACGTCGAGGCGGCCGCCCTGGAGCTGATGGCCAAGGTCGAGGAGATGGGCGGCGCGGTCAGCGCGATCGAGCGCGGCTTCCAGAAGAGCGAGATCGAGCGCTCCGCGTACCGCATCGCCCTGGAGACCGACAGCGCGGAGCGAGTCGTGGTGGGCGTGAACCGCTTCCAGCTCGACGAGGAGGAGCCGTACGAGCCGCTCCGCGTCGACCCCGCGATCGAGGCCGAGCAGGCGGCCCGCCTGGCGGAGCTCCGCGCCGGGCGCGACCAGGCCGCTGTGGACACCGCGCTGGCCCGGCTGCGGAAGGCGGCCGAGGGCACGGACAACGTCCTGTACCCGATGAAGGACGCGCTCAGGGCGCGGGCGACGGTGGGCGAGGTGTGCGACGCGCTGCGCGAGGTGTGGGGGAGGTATGTGCCGTCGGACGCGTTCTGAGGGGGCGGGTACCCGTGCGGGTGATCTCTCGCTGAATGTCCGCAACCGTGGACAAGCTCATGAACAGTGGTCCCCGAAAGGAGGATGCCGTGGCCGTAATACAGCACGAGGAGCAGGTGCACGTGCAGGAACAGCCGGAGCTGACGCTCGGCGAGGCCGCCGACCGGCTCGCACGCTCACTGCCTGGGCATCGCGTGGAGATTCTCCGGGGGAGGCTCACTGCGACGTGCTGCTCTGTACCGACCCCCGGGGCGGCGAGTACAAGAACAAGGCGCACCACAAGCGCGGTACCTCGTTCACCGTGCCGGACGTGGTCGGCGTCGAGATGAAACTCTCCGTCGACCGCCTCCTCGACGGCGACGAGGACTGACCCGGCGCCTTCCCGAACCCCCTGGACAGAGTGTCGTACCCGCGTGCGACACTCCGTTTCATGCTGGGTGTCACCGATCTTCCGACCTATCTCGCCGGCCTGGTGCTGATCGTCCTGCTGCCGGGACCGAATTCGCTGTACGTGCTCTCCGTCGCCGCCCGGCGCGGGGTGCGGACCGGGTATGTGGCGGCGGCCGGGGTGTGGACCGGGGACACCGTACTGATGACGCTGTCCGCGCTCGGGGCCTCGTCGCTGCTTCAGACGACGCCGGTACTCTTCGCCGTCGTCAAGTACGCCGGCGCGGGCTATCTGACCTGGCTGGCGATCGGCATGCTGCGGGCCGCGGTGACCATGTGGCGCGAGCGCCACCGGCGGATGGCCGAGCTGACCGAGGAGGACGCCGGGCCCGCGGCCGCGGCGGCGATGGAGCGGCCGTACCGGCGGGCGCTGGTGGTCAGCCTCTTCAACCCGAAGGCGATCCTCTTCCTGATCTCGTTCTTCGTGCAGTTCGTCGACCCGGGCTACGCCTATCCGGCGCTGTCGTTCCTGGTGCTGGGCACGCTGCTGCAGATCGCCAGCTTCCTCTACCTCTCGATGCTGATATTCGGCGGCACCCGGCTGTCCGCCGCGTTCCGCCGCCGCAAGCGGCTGTCGGCGGGGGCCACTTCGGCGGCCGGGCTGCTCTTCCTCGGCTTCGCGGCGAAGCTCTCGCTCAGCAGCGTGTGACGTTCCGGCTCAGGAGGCCGTGACCGGGGAGAGTCCGAACCGGGTCAGGTACCGTGCCAGGCCCTGGGTGTCCTCGCCCGCCCAGCCGATGTAGCCGTCCGGGCGGACCAGGAACAGGCCCTTCCCGTACGCCTCGTGGGCGTCCGTGCGGTGCACGCGCACCAGGTCGCCGTCGAACGCCGGGAGGGCGGCGTCCGTACCGGCCGCCAGCAGGGTGAAGTGCGGACCCCGGAAGACGTCGAAGAGGCGCCGGCCCCCGGCCGTCGGGCCGTCCGGGGCGCGGTCCCCGGAGCGCAGGGCGCCGGCCCGGCCCACCGACAGCGGACCCTCGCGGTAGCCGAGGCCGAGCTGCTGGGCGGCCGCGCCGCGTTCCTGTTCGCCCCGGTGGATCCGGGTGGACAGGCCGAGCATGTCGGCGGCGACCGGGCGGCGCTCCTGCTCGTAACTGTCGAGCAGGGCGGCCGGCGCCCCGTGCCGCAGGACCAGGCCGAGCTTCCAGCCCAGGTTGTACGCGTCCTGCACGCTGGTGTTCAGGCCCTGGCCGCCCGCGGGGGAGTGCACGTGCGCGGCGTCGCCCGCCAGGAAGACCCGGCCGTCGCGGAACCGGTCGGCCAGCGCGGCGCGCGGCCGGAAATCGGACGACCAGCGGACCTCGGTGATGTCCCGGGCCGCCAGATGCGTACGGGCGGCGACCAGCGCGCGCACCCCCTCCGGGGACGTGTCGGGCTCGCCCTCCTCGAACTGGGCGACCAGCTGGAAGTCCGCCGTGCCGGGCAGCGGGCAGAGCGTGAGGAAGCCCTGCTCCCCGCGAACCGCATGCCAGTTGAGCCGGTCCAGCGCGTCCTCGGCCACCCGCACATCGGCGACCAGCACCGGCGCCGGGTCCACGTCCTCACCGGTCATCGCGATCCCCAGCGCGCGCCGGACCGTGCTGCGCCCGCCGTCCGCCGCGACCAGGAAGGAGGCCCGGACCGGGCCCGTGGCCAGGTGGGCGGTGACGCCGTCCGCGTCCTGGCCGAGGCCGGTCAGCGCGGTGGAGAAGGCGACGTCACCGCCCAGTTCGCGCAGCCGGGCCAGCAGGATCTCCTGGGTGCGCCACTGCGGCATCAGCCAGGGCTCCCCGTACGGCTCGGTCTCCGTCGGGGCCGCGCGGCGGAACATGTCGTACTCCTGCTGCCGCCTCCCGTCCTGCCAGACCATCCCCACCGGGGCCGGAGCGCCGTGCTCGCGCACCGCGTCGCCGACGCCGAGATCGTCCAGCACCTCCCGGGTGCGCGGCTGGATGCCCTTGCCGCGCGAGCCGGGGAAGAGCGTGGGCGCCTGCTCGACGACCAGGGCGCGCACGTCGCGGCGGGCCAGGTCGCAGGCGAGGGCCAGGCCGCACGGCCCGGCGCCGACAATCAGGACCTCGATTTCCTTAACGCTGTTAAGTTCCATGATTCGGAGTGTGTGCTTAACGCTGTTAAATTGTCAAGGTGGGTACGACGAAGATCGACCGGGCACGGGTCGCCGACACCGGGCTGCGGCTGCTGAACGAGGTGGGCCTCGACGGCCTCACCCTGCGCGCCATCGCCCGTGAGCTGGACGTCAAGGCGCCCGCGCTCTACTGGCACTTCAAGGACAAGCAGGAACTCCTCGACGAGATGGCCACGGTGATGTACCGCCGGATGCTCGCCGAGGACCTGCCGGGGCCGGCCCCGGAGCGCTGGCAGGACCAGCTCGTCGCGTACAACAGCGCCCTGCGCGCCGCCCTGCTGCGCTACCGCGACGGGGCCAAGGTCTACAGCGGCGCCAGGTTCACCGGCACCGACCACGCCGACGGACTGGAGGTCCATCTGCGGACCATGGTCGACGCCGGGTTCGAGCTGTGGCAGGCCGTCCGGGCGGGCACCACCGCGTACGCGTACACGATGGGCTTCGTCACCGAGGAACAGGGCGTCCGGCCGATGCCGGACGAACGGCGGGACGGCTTCGACGTCGACGCGCGGGCCGCCCGCATGTCCGCGTACCCGCTCGCCGCGGCGGCCGGTGCCGAGATCTTCGACCACTACGACGAACGCTTCGAGGACGGGCTGCGGCTGATCGTCGCGGGCATCGAGGCACGGTACGGGGGGCGCTGACCAGCGCGCGTACCTGCGGGGTCGGTGCGCAGTTTCCGGTACCGAAAGGGCGAGTTCATCCGGCGGCCGCTCAGGTTTCTTAGCGTGACGCGGAACCGAACACACGCGCCGGGCATCCGCCCCCCGACGGGGCGGGGCCCCGGTGCGCTCCGGTGACCGCACGACCGGACACGCCCCCTCCCCCCACGGGCACAGACGCTTGGAGCGCCATGAGAGAAGCCCGCACCCGTTGGTCACGGCAGCGTGACGCGGCCCCGCCCGGCGGTGCCGCCTCGCCGCTCGCCTCCGTCACCCCGACCGACGTGGACGTGTGCCTGCGGGCCTGCGCCGCGCACAGCACCAAACTGGTGGCGGGGCTCGACCGGCGGCGTACGGCACTGGGCGAGGCGCTGCGTCATCTGCTGGCCGTGCACGCCACGACGCAGCCCGCCGGCCCCCCGGCCGCCGGTTCCCCGATCCCACTGATGCGGCGCCCGGGCAAGGCGGGCACGGCCTCCGCCCCGGCTCTCGCCGACGAACTGCTCGACCCGCTGCTCGCGGTCGGCAACAAGGCGCTGGACTGCGGCTACGAGGACGAGCTGAAGCTCGCGGTGCTCATCGGGGACACCGTGCTGACCCAGCGCAAGGGCTCGCGGGCCGGCTGGCGGCTGCGGGCCAGGACCCTGGAGGCGATGGGCGCGGAGACCGCGGCCATCGAGGCGTACGAGCGCTACCTCTCGTACACCGAGGACGACGGCTTCGGTGTCGCGGCCAAGGTCGTCGGGCTGCGGGCGGGCGCGCGGCTCCAGGACGAGCTGCTGCGCGGCCTGGAGCGCGACTGCCCCGCCGCCGCCGAGTACGCCGACCACCCCGTCACCGAGACCTGGGCCGAGGGCCTGGCCCTCCAGGCGCGCGGCGACTGGGACCGGGCGGAGCCCCGGCTGGTCGGCGCCCTGCTCGCCCAGGAGCGCGCCGGAGCCCCGGTGACGGAGCTCCAGGAAGCCACCTCGCAGTACCTCGGGCTGGCCATGGAGGAGGCCGGAACGGACCCCGGCGCCGTGGCCGGGCTCACCGGGCTCGTCGGCCTCTACGCCGAACAGCGCCGGAGCCGGATGCGCGGCCCGGTCGAGGACCCCACCTTCGGCGGCGTCGAGTGGACCACGGTCGGCGAGTTCCGCAACCGGATCGCGGGCAGGTCCATCTGCCTCATCGCCAACTCCCAGCGCGTCGGCAGCAGTTCGATGGGCGCCGAGATCGACGGCTACGACCTGGTCGTCCGCTTCAACTCGTACCGGATCGACCCGGCGGCGACCGGACGGCGCACCGACATCCACGCCACCATCCACAAGCACGGGTTCAACTGGGACCAGAAGGTCCACACCCGGCTGGTCTTCGGCGGGGTCTCCGGCGACTGGAAGCACTCCCTGCGCAACCGCCTCGTCCCCGGCGCCCAGCAGTACCTGGGCGACGAGTCGCTGCGCTGGCCGCTGCGCGACATCGGACGCGTCGGCGCCGACGTCTGGCCGGCCATCCCCACCACCGGATTCAACATGCTGTGGCTCCTGGACCACCTGGACGTCAGCAGCCGGATCGACCTGATCGGCTTCGACTTCTACGAGAGCGGCGCCTACCGCCTGCCCGACGCGATGCGGATGCCCATCACCTCCGTGCACGAGTACACCAGCGAGAAGGCGTGGGTCATGGAACGCGCCCAGAGCGTCACCGACATGAGGATCCGACTGCGATGACGACGACCGTTACGCCTCCTTCCGCGACGGCCCTCCCCGCCTCGCCCGCGCCCGCCAACCCGCTCACCGGCAAGCGCCGGGTCGCCTTCGCGAGCTTCGTCGACGAGAACTACCTGCCCGGCTTCCTCGCCCTGCTGCGCAGCCTGGCCCTGTCCAACCCGAACGTCTGCGAGGACTTCCTCGTCCTGCACGACGGGCTGCGCCCCTCCTCCGTCGCACGGATCCGGGCCCTGCACCCGCGCGTCGACTTCCGCCGGGTCGACGCCGGGCACTACGACTCGTACGCCAAGGGCGACCAGGACAACTACCTGGTCCGCAAGGCCTACTTCATCCTCGACGTCTTCCGGGTCCGCGACTACGACACCGTGATCACCCTGGACACCGACATGGTCGTCCTCGACGATCTCGGTGAACTGCTGACCCTGCGCGACGGACTGGCCGCCGTACCGCAGTTCTTCTACGGGCAGCACAAGCTCAACAGCGGACTGCTGGTCATCCAGCGCGAGTACCTGAGCGACGCGTTCTGCGCCCGGCTCGACGAGGTCGGCCGGGCCGGCACGTACGAGCTCGACAAGCACGACCAGGGCATCCTCAACGCCGTGCTCGACGGCGACTTCGTCCAGCTCGACGCCCGCTACAACTTCGTCAAGCGGCGGCTCTCCGGCGACCTCCCGGTCCCCGACTCCACCGCGATCCTGCACTTCACCGGGCGGCACAAGCCCTGGCAGGGCGGCGAGGCCGGCTACCGCGAGGCGGAGAGCCGCTGGCACGAATTCGAGCTGTCCGACGCCGAGTTCCACTCCGCGTACCTGGAGCTGCCCGGCGCCAAGCACCCCGACCTGCTGGTCCACTACGGCACCCCGCACGTGGCGCGCACCGGCTCCCCGGAGGCCGCCCGCAAGGTCGCCGCCGCCCACATCGCGGTGGGCGAGTACCAGGAGGCGGCCGATCTGCTGGGCCGGGTCCGGATCCCCGTCGACGAGTCCTGGCCGCACGAGGTGCTCGGCCACGCCCTGATGAGCGTCTCCCGCTACGAGGAGGCCCGCGCCCGGCTGCTGCTGGCCACGGCCTCCCCCAACCGGGCCGCGACCGCCTTCGCCCGCCTCGCCCAGATCGCCTGGATCCACGGCGACGACGGCGCGGCGGCCGAGTACGCCCTGAAGGGCCTCGCGGTCGACCCCACCCACCGCGCCAACCGGCTGATGCACACGCGCACCACGGACCTCGCCGCCCCCGTGGAGGGCCCCGCCTCCGGCCAACTGGCCCATGTCGCCTTCTACATGGAGCGCCAGGGCAACGCCGGCGACAAGCTGCTGCCGGAGAGCGTACGGCTGGCCTTCGGCCGGGACACCGGACCGCGGCGGTGGCACTCGGTCCACGCCCACCGGCTCTTCGACGAGGCCGCGCTGGAGCGGGTCAACGAACGCCGGGGCCTGGTCATCGGCGGCGGCGGCCTCTTCATCCCGGACACCGCGCCCAACGGCAACAGCGGCTGGCAGTGGAACGTCCCGGACGAACTGCTCGACCGGATCGACGTACCCGTCATGGTGTACGCGGTCGGCTTCAACGCCTTCGACGGCCAGGCGTACGGGCACGGGCGGGAGAGGTTCCTCTCCAGCCTGCGCAGGCTCGTCGAACGGGCCTCGTTCTTCGGGCTGCGCAACCACGGCTCCATCGAGAAGGTCCGCGAACTGCTGCCCGCCTCGCTCCACGACAAGGTGCGCTTCCAGCCCTGCCCGACCACGGTCACCAGGCAGTTGGTGGACGGCTGGACGGACCCGGAGCGGCGCGAGGACACCGTGCTGATCAACGCCGCCTACGACCGCTCCGGGCTCCGCTTCGGGCACGACTACGGGCACTTCCTGGGCGAGATGGCGACCGCGGTGCGCAAGCTCGGCGAGCGGGCCGAGGTCCGGTGCGTCGCCCACTCGCTGGACGACGAGCGGATCGCCTTCGACCTGCGGCGCGAGCACGGGATCGCGCTGCCGGTGATCCCGATGTACGACTTCGACAACGACGCGATCCGGGACACCTACGCCCGCACCAAGCTGGTCATCGGGATGCGCGGGCACGCGGGGATGATCCCGTTCGGCTGCGGCACGCCGATCATCAGCCTGATCTCGCACCCGAAGATGGCGTACTTCCTCGCCGACATCGACCGTCCGGAGTGGGGCATCTCGGTCCACGACCGGCACCTGGGGGCCCGGCTCACCGAGCGGGCGGCCGGGCTGCTCGACGACCACGCGGCGACCGTCGCCGATGTGCACGGCCGGCAGCGGGAGCTGTGGAAGGTCACCGAGGCCAACGCGGCGGACCTGAGGGTGATCCAGGGCGGCGTGCCCGTCTGACGGCGCGGGAACGGGGCGGGGCGGGTACCGGATCCGGCCCCGCCCCGCTCCCGTTCCGTGTCCCTAGTGCCGCACCACCCGGCGCCGCACCGACCGCGCCACCCGGCGCACCACCGCGTTGCGCGGCAGGAACGCGAGCTGCGCCGGCACCGCCCCCGGCAGCGCCAGCGAGGTCAGCCGCCTGCGCTTGAAGTAGCGCCAGGTGGCGGCGTCCAGGTGGGCGGCCAGATACCGCTCGGCGGCCGGGCGCAGCCCCGGGTAGATCTTCGGCTGCATCGCGAATCCGACCGCGGTGACCAGCCCGGTCAGCTCCGCCGGAACCACCGGCCCGGCGTCCCGCGCCGTCCCCGCCCGCTCCACGGCCGCCCGGTCCGTCACCTCCGGCACCAGCGCGTCCACGAGCGTGACCGGGACGCGGTTGCTGTTCTCGTACGGGGCAAGCCGGTCCAGCAGCATTCCGGTGCCCACCCGGGCCACCGGCAGCCCGTAGAACGCGGAGGCGGTGAGCAGCGCCGTCGAGAAGCAGCCGACGACCAGCGCGGGCCGCATCCGCTGGTAGAGGACCTCGGCGAGGACCGGGGCGGTGAGCACCCCGTCGTCCAGCACCGTCAGTTCCGCGCCGAGCTTCCCGGCCTCCTCGCCCAGGGCCCTCGACCACTGTGCCGGTGCCGTGGGGTGGGGCTTGAAGACGATACGGGTGTGGCCGAGCGCGACCGCGCCCCGCATCATCCGCAGATGCAGTTCCTCCTCCTCGGCCGCGCTGATCAGCCCGAGCGCCGAGAGGTACTGGCCGAGCAGCAGCGCGGGCGCCTCCACGTCCGGAACGCCGTCCCGGGCCCCGGGCGCGTCCGCCAGCTCACCGAGCACCTTGAGGAACACCTCGGTCGGCACGAGCTGCGGCGCCACCCCGAACTCCGTGAGCAGCAGCGGCTTCAGCCCGGGCACCAGGTCCAGGTGGAGCAGCCGGCGCACCCGCGTACCGACCAGCGGGTCGATCTTGTTGCGGGTGGGGCCGTAGCTCATCAGCCCGTCCGCGTACACATCGACCGGCGCGCCGGTGAAGATCTGTGCGACGGCCAGCGCGGGGTTGACCTGGATCGACTCGACCGCGAGCTCGATGTCGTCGTCGCCGAGCCCCCAGGCCAGGCGCAGATGCCGCTCCCACAGAGGCAGGTCGTCGGGGCGCGGCGCCCAGCCGCCCGGGTGGAACGGGGCGATCGTCGTGTTCCACGACACCACGTCGTCGAACCGGCCGCGCAGCGCGTCGAACCCGGGCATCGTGTCGAGGGAGGCCGTCGTCTCCGGCACGGCCGCGTTGTTCGAGACGAGCAGGATGCGGCGGTCCGCGTCGGGGAAGCAGCCCGCGTCGAGCGCGGCGGCGAGCGTGGCGGTGCCGTAGAGCGTGGAGGCGAGGAAGATCTGCGTGGTGCGGGACCGGGCGGTGCTCACGCGGCCGTCACCTCCTTGGCGCCCGCGGCGGCCGGGCGGCGGCGCAGCCGGCGCAGCAGGGTGGCGCGCTGCACGTCCATCGAGTCCAGGGCGTCGTCGAGCACCTGCTGCGGCATTCGCCTGAGCGCGGCGGCACTCATGGATCTCAGTGTGCGGGCCACGGCGGGTTCGAACCTTTCGATCGAGCTCATGTGGTGGAAAATGATCGCGCAATAGGTACGGACCGCTTTCGGCAGCAGTGCCTCCGCGTCGCGGTCCTCCGCCGTTTCCCGAATGACCTGGTCGAACGAGCGAATGAAATCGAGCTGGCGTACGTCGCCGATCTGCGTGAGCGAAGAGGCGACACCGCGCCGGTAGAAAATTCCCAGAAGTCCCAGCACCGCGAAGGAATCGGCCTCGCGATGCAGCCGCCAGATCCATGGCCGGTCCTCTGCGGTACGCAGCCCGTCCGTGAAATGCAGCAGCCCGCGCTCCAGCAGCCGCCGGTGGTACAGCCCGGCCCAGGCGTACGGGTAGTCGACCGAGGTGGACCGCTCGGCGGGCAGGATCGCATCCCTCGGGTCCAGTACCTCGCCGCGCCTGCCGTGCGGCACCCGGTGCACCGTGCGGTTCCTGTGCTCGACCTGGACATGGTCGGTACGGACGAAGTCGCAGCCCAACTCCTCCGTACGAGAAAGGAGTTCGGCGTAGAACCCGGGCGCGAGCCAGTCGTCCCCGTCGAGGAAGGCGAGGTACTCGCCGCGCGCGGCGTCCAGGCCGGTGTTGCGGGCGGTGGCCAGTCCGCCGTTCTGCTTGTGTCTGCGTACGACCACCCCCGGAATCTCGTCCTCGGCGCGGCGCAGTATGTCCGCGGTCCCGTCGGTCGAACAGTCGTCGACGAGGATGAATTCGAAGTCCTCGCGGGCGTTCGCCCGCAGGCTTCTCAAGGTGTCGGGGGCGTATGTCTGCACGTTGTAGAACGGCACGATGACCGAGAGCTTAACCACCCGTCTCACGCTAGGCGCGAGCCCGTCATTTGCCCTGGCGCCGGGAGGGACGGCGGGTGAACGGCGAATGTCGGAATGATGAACCGGGCTGAATCATGGGCGATTGCGTCCCCTTTGGGAAGGCGATTCGCCAAGCGTCGGCGGGCTGTTAACCAGCTGTTGCCGTCACGTTGGGCCGCGAATCGGAATGCCTTCCTAAGTTCTGGGACGTGCCCCCACGTACCGAAAAGACGACCGCCCTCCGGGTAGCCGTACTCGCCGACTCCGACACCCGGTGGAAATGGGGCGCGCTCACCGCGCGCCGCCTCACCGCCGGAGCGTCCGGGACATCGGCGCAGCGCGTCGAGATCAGCGGACTGCTGCTGCGCGGCCGGGCCACCCCGACCCCGCGCCAGCTCGCCGAGGTCGGCGACGTCGGTATCGAGACCGGCCGGGTCCGCGAGGTGACGGCCGTCGAGTTCCTGCACGGCGTGCGGGACGAGGGGTACGACGTCGTCGTCCTCGCCCTCGTCGGCGGAGCCGTCCAGGCGATGCTGCACGGACTCGCCGCACTGCGGCTGCCCACCCGGCCCGTCGTCGTCACCGGCTACGTCGGCGTCGTCTACGAGAAGCTCGCCGACGGACTGCTGCTGCGGCACGGCGCGGACGTCGTCCTCGCCAACTCCCGCCACGACGCGGAGCGTTTCCGCGCGGTGTACGAGGGAGTGGGCACCGACTCCTCCGCCGTCACCGAGGCCGCCCTGCCGTTCCTCGGCGGCGAGCCGCACCGCCCGCAGGAGGGCCGCGACACCGTCGTCTTCGCCGCCCAGCCCTCCGTACCGGCCTCCCGCGACGACCGGATGTACCTGCTGCGCAGGCTCGTCGAGCACGCCAGGCTGCACCCGGAGCGCGAGGTGCTGCTGAAGCTGCGCTCCAAGCCCGGCGAGCACACCACGCACATCGAGGAACTCCCGTACCAGCGGCTCGCCGAGAAGCTGCCCGGCGGCCTGCCGCCCAACTTCCGCCTGGTGTACGGGCACATGGGCGAGGTCCTGGACCGCACCGACCTGCTGGTCACGGTCTCCTCGACCGCCGCGCTGGAGTCCCTGCACCGGCGCGTCCCGACCGCGGTCCTCACCGACCTCGGCGTCCGCGAGGCGCTGGGCAACCACCACTTCATCGGCTCCGGCCTGCTCACCTCCTGGGACCATCTGGACGGCGGCTTCCGCCCGGAGCCCGACCCGCGGTGGCTGGCCGGCCAGGGCGTCGCCGCCGACGGCACGTACGCCACCGCCTACGACCACGCCCGCGCCCGCGTCGACGCCCTGCTCGCCGCCGCCCGGCTGCCCGACCTCGCGCCCTACTACACGCCCGCCACCGCTCCCGGCTACCTCCCCGGCATCCTCGCCCGCCACCACCTCGCCCCCGACGGCCACCCGCTGCCGGGCGCCGAACGGCCCCGCGAGACCGGCGGGGTGCGCGGCGCGGTCCGCGAGGCGGTCCGGGAGGCGGCGCGCGGCGCGTACCGGCAGGGCGTCCAGCGGGTCGCCCCGGTGATCCGACGGATGGGCGAGCTGTGAACACCACTTCAGGAGCAGAGATGACCCCGACCCCCACCGTGCTCGCCGTGATCCCCGCCCGCGGCGGATCCAAGGGCGTACCGGCCAAGAACCTCGCCCAGGTCGGCGGCGTACCGCTGATCGCCCGCGCCGTACGCGCCTGCCTGGCCTCCCGCGAGGTCACCGATGTGGTCGTGACGACCGACGACGCGGCCATCGCGGACGCGGCCCGCGCCGCCGGCGACACGCTCGGCGCCTCCGAGCGGCTGCACATCGTCCAGCGCCCCGCGGCCATCGCCGGGGACAGGTCCAGCAGCGAGGACGCGGTGCTGCACGCCCTGGACGCCTACGAGGCGATGCGCGAGCGGACCGCCGACGTGGTGCTGCTGGTCCAGTGCACCAGTCCCTTCGTGCTGCGGGAGGACATCGACGGCGTCGCCGCCGCGGTCGCCCGCGACGGCGCCGACACGGCGGTCACCGTCGCCCCCTTCCACGGCTTCCTCTGGCGCGACGGCAGCGCGATCGAGGAGGGCAACTACGGTGTCAACCACGACAAGTCCGTACGCCAGATGCGCCAGGACCGCCCCGAGGACCTCCTCGAAACGGGCACCGCGTACGCCATGGACGCGGCGGGCTTCCGCACCCACCGCCACCGCTTCTTCGGCCACACCGCCCTGGTGCGCACCGACGCCGCACGGGTCCTGGAGATCGACGACCCGCACGACCTGGACCGCGCCCGCGCCCTCGCCCCGCTGCTGGACCCCTCCCCGCTGCCCACCCTCGACGACATCGACGCGGTCGTCCTCGACTTCGACGGCACGCAGACCGACGACCGGGTCCTCATCGACGCCGACGGCCGCGAGATCGTCGCCGTCCACCGCGGCGACGGACTGGGCATCGCCGCCCTGCGCAAGGCCGGACTGCCGCTGCTGATCCTCTCCAGCGAGCAGAACCCGGTCGTCGCCGCCCGCGCCCACAAGCTCCGCATCCCGGTCCTGCACGGCATCGACCGCAAGGACCGGGCGCTCAAGCAGTGGTGCGACGAACAGTCCATCGCTCCCGACCGTGTCCTCTACGTCGGCAACGACGTCAACGACCTGCCGTGCTTCGCACTCGCCGGCTGGCCCGTGGCCGTCGCGAGCGCCCACGACTCGGTACGGGCGGCCGCACGCGCCGTCACGACCACCCCCGGCGGCTTCGGCGCCATCCGCGAGATCGCGGCCTGGCTGCTCGGCCCCACCCTCACGACTCCCACTGCCCAGTCCCCCAAGTAACCCCCGGGTCCCCCGAACCCGATCGAACTAAGGAAACACACCTCATGAGCACCTCCCGTCTGCGCACCCTCGGCACCCGCACCGCCGGCCCCGGTCAGCCCGTCTACGTCACCGGCGAGATCGGCATCAACCACAACGGCGACCTCGACAACGCCCTCGCCCTGATCGACGTCGCCGCCGAAGCCGGCTGCGACGCCGTCAAGTTCCAGAAGCGCACCCCGGAGATCTGCACCCCGCGCGACCAGTGGGACATCGAGCGCGACACCCCCTGGGGCCGGATGACCTACATCGACTACCGCCACCGCGTCGAGTTCGGCGAGGCCGAGTACCAGGCCATCTCCGAGCACTGCGCCAAGCGCGGCATCGACTGGTTCGCCTCCCCGTGGGACACCGAGGCCGTCGCCTTCCTGGAGAAGTTCGACGTCCCCGCCCACAAGGTCGCCTCCGCCTCCCTCACCGACGACGAGCTGCTGCGCTCCCTGCGCGCCACCGGCCGCACGGTCATCCTCTCCACCGGCATGTCCACCCCGAAGCAGATCCGCCACGCGGTCGAGGTCCTCGGCTCGGACAACATCCTTCTCTGCCACGCCACTTCGACGTACCCGGCCAAGGCCGAGGAGCTGAACCTGCGGGTCATCAACACCCTCCAGCAGGAGTACCCCAACGTCCCGATCGGCTACAGCGGCCACGAGACCGGCCTCCAGACGACCCTCGCCGCCGTCGCCCTCGGCGCCGCGTTCGTCGAGCGCCACATCACCCTCGACCGCGCCATGTGGGGCTCCGACCAGGCCGCCTCCGTCGAGCCGCAGGGCCTCACCCGCCTCGTCCGCGACATCCGCACCATCGAGGCCTCGCTCGGCGACGGCGTCAAGAAGGTGTACGAGTCCGAGCTCGGCCCGATGAAGAAGCTCCGCCGGGTCGCGGGCGTCGTCGCCGAGAGCACCGAGGCGGCCCCGGTCGCCGAGCCGGTCGCGGTCTGACGGGCCGACCGGTGAACCTCGCCTTCGTCGAGAGCCCGGTCCAGCTCCTGAACGTCCTGGAGTGGGCCTACACAGAGGGAGGCGGCGACCGGGTCCTCACGGACATCACGGTCGTCGTCCTCCCCCCGGTCGACCCGATGTCGCGCGGTCAGCTGCGCCGGATGGCGGAGCTGGCCCGCGACGAGGGCATCAACGTCCGCTGGCAGGAGGCGCGCGGCGGCGCGGGCGCGCCCCTCAAGAGCCTGCGCGACCTGTCCGGACTGGTCCGCAGGGCGCAGCACGTCGTCATCGGCGACCCGTTCTCCCGGTACGTACAACTCCTGCTCACCATGGTCCGGGCCCGCCGCCTCACCGTGGTCGACGACGGCACGGCCACCATGGAGTTCGTCGCCCAACTGGCGCGCGGCGAACGCCTGGTGCGCTGGCACCGCAAGGGCAGCTCGGGCCCCCGCGAACTGGTCCTGGCCCCGGTCACCGCCCGCGCCCGCAGCCGCTTCACCCCGTCCGCCACCCGTACGGTCGAGGTCTTCACGGCCATGCCGGTCGAGGCTCCGCCCGGTGTGACCGTCACCCCCAACACCTTCGCCTGGACCCGCGCCCGCTTCGGCCCGCCGCTGCTCACCAAGGGCGCGGACCTGGTCGGCACCTCCCTGGTCGAGACGGGCGTGGTCGACCGGGACCAGTACCTGGAGGCCGTCGCCTCCCTGTCCCGCACCCACGGCGCGACCCGCTACTTCGCCCACCGCCGCGAGTCCACCGACAAGCTCCACGCCCTGGAGGCCGCCACCGGCCTGGAGATCGTCCGCCCCGACCTCCCCCTGGAACTCATCGCCCGCCGCGGCCCCATCGGCCGCACGGTCCTGAGCTTCCCCTCCACGGTCGTCCACACCCTGCCGCTGGCCCTGGCCGGCACCGAGGTGAAGGTCGCCGTCTGCGACATCGCCCCGGAATGGCTCCGCGAGACGGCGTCCCCGCGCGCCCAGGGTTTCCTGAGCGGCGTCACGGAGACCGCCCGCGGCGTCCAGCGCCTGGCGCCCTGGCGGGCCACGGCGGTGACGGAGGCGTAAGGACGCATCAGGCGAACATCCCTCGGCCCCGCCCGGGGCCGAGGGCGCAGATCCGTCAGACGGGCATGACCTGCACGTCGTAGGAGGGGATCCACTTGTCGCGGGTAAGGATCGTCATTCCCTCGGTCTGGGCCTGTGCGATCAGTATCCGGTCGAACGGATCGCGGTGATGTGCGGGCAGCCTGCCCGCCCGCACGCCGTGTCCCGCGGTGATCGGAAGCGGGGTGAACTGGCTGTCCCGTACTCGTTCGGCCAGATCATCGGGACCTTCGACCTTTCCCAGGGACTGCTTGATCGCGATCTCCCACGGGGTGACCGCACTGACGAAGACCGAGGGCTCCGTGTCCAGCAGGTGCTTGATCTCGTCGGTGAGCTCGGCGGAGTCGTCGAGCCACCACAGGACGACATGTGTGTCGAGCAGCATCTTCATCAGCGCATCCCGAAGGCGTCGGCCAGGTCGTCCGGCAGCTCGTCGAAGTCTTCCCTGATACGGATCTGTCCCTGGAGCGAGCCGCGCCCGGTCCGTTTCACCCGGGTGCGGAGCGGCACGACCTTGGCCACTGGCTCTCCCGCTTTGGAGATCACTACTTCCTCGCCCGTGGCCACCTGCTCCAGGATGCGCGAGAGGTGGGTCTTGGCCTCATGGACGTTGTACTGACGAGCTGCTTCCACGGCTGCCTCGCAGGGACGGGTCGAGGGCGGACTAACCACTGGACTAAGTTTACTCCGTGATCCCGGCGCATGCGCCGGTGGCGGCCGGCTCCCGCCTGTTGGGGAATGGCGGTCGATGCCGATGCGGGCGGACAGGCCCGAGCGGTACGTCATGGATCACCCTGACCCGTAAGTGACGTACACCCAGGGTTTGTTGGGGGAAGGTCCCGATGGCGGTCAGGGCCGGCCGGGCGCGAGCATCAACGCATGACAACGATGAGGGCGGCGACGGAGCGGCACGGTGGCACGGCCGGGGTGACGGCCGCAACGGCACTCCTCGCGGGACCGGCCCTGATGGCGGGGTACGGGGTGGTGCGGCTGGTCGGGCGGGCCGTCGGCGATTACGGGCCCGGGGTGTGGTGGACGGTGGCGCATCTGCTGTTCCTGGCCGGGGTGCTCGCCTTCGTGCCGGTCTTCCTGGGGCTGCGGGGACTCGCCGGGGAGCGCGGAGGCAGGCGGGTCGCGGGCGAAGTGGCCGCCTGGACCGGGCTGCTCGGTGCGGCGGCGGTGGTGGTCCAGGCGGTGATCGACCTGGGGGTCGCGTTCGTCTCGGCGGACAAAGCGGCCATGAGCGAGATGTTCGACCGGGTGCAGGGCGTGCCCGGTGTGATGCCGTTGGTCTACACCGTGGTGCCGATGCTGTTCTGGCTCGGGCTGCTGGCCCTGGTCACCCTGCTCGCCTTCCTCCGCCGTGACGTGGTCCGGGCGTGGGCGCCGGTGCTGGTGCTGGCGGGAACCGTGCTGATGGCCGTGAGCCTGGATCTGCTGCCGGTCGGGGCCCTGTGCCTCGGGGCGGCGCTGATGCCGGTGCGCCGGGGGCTGTCCGGCTGAAGGGGGGGCCGGTGGCCCGTCGCGGCTGCCGATCACGGCGCAAAAGGAGGCGAGTGTACCCACCCGGCCATCACCTCACACGCCACGACGCAGTCATTTATTCGTCTATGTGGCTGAACTTTTCTTGTTTCATGGTCAGTTGAAGGGGGAAGGGCCTTACCCTTCACCAGGTGAACCAGTTGATGTCCCGCGATTCCGATGCCCAGCCGCCCGGCGACGAGGCGCTGCCCGGCACCCTGCCCGAGGACCTGCGTGCCGAGCTGATCGCCTTCCGGCGCGACCTGCACATGCACCCCGAACTGGGCAACCAGGAGTTCCGTACCACCGCGGCCATCAAGGCCCGGCTGGAGAAGGCGGGACTGGAGCCCCGGGTGCTCGACACGGGGACGGGGCTCATCTGCGACGTGGGCACGCGGGACGGCTCCACCGCGCCGATGCTCGCCCTGCGCGCGGACATCGACGCACTGCCCATCCCGGACACCAAGACCGGCGTCCCGTACCGCTCCACCGTCCCCGACCGGGCGCACGCGTGCGGACACGACATCCACACCACCTCGGTCCTCGGCGCCGGCCTCGTGCTCGCCGGGCTGGACCGGCGGGGGCTGCTCCCGAACCCCGTGCGGCTGATCTTCCAGCCGGCCGAGGAGGTGCTGCCCGGCGGGGCGCCCGACACGATCCTGTCCGGGGCGCTGGAGGGCGTCGGGCGGATCATCGGGGTGCACTGCGACCCGAAGGTGGACGTGGGGCGGATCGGGCTGCGGGTCGGGGCGATCACCTCGGCCTGCGACCGGCTGGAGGTCAGCCTGGACGGCCCCGGCGGGCACACCGCCCGCCCGCACCTGACCACCGACCTGGTCACCGCCGCCGCCAAGGTCGCCACCGAGGTGCCCGCGCTGCTGGCCCGCCGGGTCGACGCGCGCGCCGGGCTCGCCGTCACCTGGGGGCGGCTGGAGTCCGGTCACGCCTGCAACGTGATCCCGCAGCACGCCGAACTGTCGGGCACCGTCCGCTGCCTGGAACTGGCCGCCTGGCGGGAGGCCCCCGACCTGGTGCACGCCGCGATCGACGAGGTGGCCGGGATGTACGGCGCCAAGACGGTGATCGACTACGTGCAGGGTGTCCCGCCGGTCGTCAACGACGCCGCCGTCATCGATCTGCTCGCCGGGGCGATGACCGCGCGCCGAGGACCGCGGGCGATCGAGGACACCGAGCAGAGCCTGGGCGGCGAGGACTTCTCCTGGTACCTGGAACACGTCCCCGGCGCCATGGCCCGGCTCGGCGTCCGCACCCCCGGCGACAGTGCCCGTCTCGACCTGCATCGCGGCGATTTCGACGCCGACGAGGAGGCGATCACGGTGGCCGTGGAGCTGTTCACTGCCTCCGCGTTGCTCGACGGCAACCATCCGTAACCGGACTCGTCACCGCTGGTTCGCGACGATCCGATAACGGCTTCCGTACAGGGCTTTATCTGACATCTACGCGCGTTACGATCGCCGCGAAACCAGCGCCGGAAGAGGCGCTTCGGTCAGGTTTGAAGGAGCCTTCCCTTGCGCCGGATCACCCGGATCACCACCGTGGGCCTTGCGTCCGCGGCGCTCGCGCTCAGTGCCACGGCCTGTGGCGGCAAGACGTCGTCGGATGCTGGTTCCGACTCCAAGGGGGCCAAGACGGCTCTCGCGTACGACATCGGTGGCCGCGGCGACCAGTCGTTCAACGACGCCGCCTTCGCGGGTCTGGAAAAGGCCCAGAAGGAACTCGGATTCAAGGGCACCGAGGCCGAGCCGTCGGACGGTGAGTCGGACGCCGACAAGGTGCAGCGTCTCACCACGCTGGCCCGCGCCGGCAACAACCCGGTGATCGGCGTCGGCTTCGCGTACGCGCCCGCCATCAAGAAGGTCGCTCCGAAGTTCCCGAAGATCACCTTCGGCATCATCGACGACGCCTCGGTGACCGGCAAGAACATCGCCAACCTGGTCTTCAACGAGGAGCAGGGTTCGTACCTCGCCGGTGTCGCGGCGGCCAAGGTGAGCAAGTCCAAGACGGTCGGCTTCATCGGCGGTGTCGAGACCCCGCTGATCAAGAAGTTCCAGGCGGGCTTCGAGCAGGGCGTGAAGGACACCGACCCGTCGGTGAAGGTCCTGTCGCAGTACCTGACCCAGCCGCCGAACTTCGACGGCTTCTCCAAGCCCGACCTCGGCAAGGCCGCCGCCCAGGGGCAGCTCGACAAGAAGGCCGACGTCATCTACGCGGCGGCCGGTCTGGCCGGCTCCGGGTCCATCGAGGCCACCGCGAAGGCGGGCAAGTGGGCCATCGGCGTGGACTCCGACCAGTACAGCCAGAAGGGCCTGGCGGCGTACAAGGACCAGATCCTGACCTCGGTCACCAAGGACGTCGCGGACTCCGTCTACAACCTGATCCAGTCGGTCAAGGACGGCAAGCCGCAGTCCGGTGAGGTCCGTTACGGCCTGGACAAGGACGGCGTCGGCCTGGCCGACTCCAACCCGGCCTTCACCAAGATGACCGACGTCATCGCGGCTGTCGACAAGGCGAAGAAGGCCATCATCGACGGCAAGGTCACCGTCAAGACCACCCCGTAACGGCACCTGCCGTACGGCTGGTTTCCCCGGGCCCGGAGCCGCGCATCGCTGCTGCTCCGGGCCTCACGGGGTGTTCGTCCGAGAAGTTCCGCCCGTCACAGCGTCGCTCCAGCACGGGGCCGACCCCCGGTCTCCCTCCGTGCTGTGCACATCCGCCTTACGATTCGGCAGCACTACGCGTGTAGACAGCCCTCCGGCGCGATAACTTCACCCCGCCCCTGCCCCTCCGCCCCCGCTCCTGTCCGGCCAAGGAGAGTGCGTCATCAACGCGTCCAGCCCCCCCGCCGTAGAACTGCGCGGCATCACCAAGCGTTTCCCCGGTGTCGTCGCCAACCGGGACATCGACATCACCATCCGCAAGGGCACGGTCCACGCCCTCGTCGGTGAGAACGGTGCCGGCAAGTCCACACTGATGAAGATCCTCTACGGCATGCAGAAGCCGGACGAGGGCACCATCACGATCAACGGGACCGAGGTGGCGTTCGGCAGCCCGGCCGATGCCATCGAATGCGGCATCGGCATGGTGCACCAGCACTTCATGCTCGCCGACAACTTCACCGTCCTGGAGAACGTGGTTCTCGGCGGCGAGAAGCTGCACGGCATCGGCTCCGCCGCACGCAAGAAGATCATGGAGATCTCGGACGCGTACGGTCTGGGGGTCCGGCCCGACGCCCTCGTCGAGGACCTCGGCGTCGCCGACCGTCAGCGCGTGGAGATCCTCAAGGTCCTCTACCGGGGCGCGCGCATCCTGATCCTGGACGAACCGACCGCCGTGCTCGTGCCGCAGGAGGTCGACGCGCTCTTCGACAACCTGCGCGAGCTCAAGGCGGAGGGCCTGACCGTCATCTTCATCTCGCACAAGCTGGGCGAGGTGCTGTCGGTCGCCGACGACATCACGGTGATCCGCCGCGGTACGACGGTCGGCACCGCGGACCCGGCCAACACCACCACCAAGCAGCTCGCCGAGCTGATGGTCGGCAGCGAACTGCCCTCTCCCGAGACCCGTGAGTCCACGGTGACGGACATCCCGATGCTGCGCGTCGAGAACCTCGCGCTCACCGTGACCGATCCGGACGGTGCGGTGCGCGACGTGCTGGCCGGCATCGACCTCACCATCCACAAGGGCGAGGTGCTGGGCATCGCCGGCGTGGAGGGCAACGGCCAGACCGAGCTGATCGAAGCTCTGATCGGCATGCGGAACCCCGACGGCGGTGTGATCACCCTCGACGGCGACGACATCTCGCACGCCCCCACGCGCAAGCGACGCGAGAGCGGCATCGGTTACATCCCGGAGGACCGTCACCGGCACGGTGTGCTGCTGGAGGCGTCCCTCTGGGAGAACCGTATCCTCGGCCACGTCACGGAACGGCCCAACAGCCGCGGCGGGCTCCTGGACATCAAGGCGGCCCGCGCCGACACCGAGCGGATCGTGCGCGAGTACGACGTCCGCACCCCGGGCATCGAGGTCACCGCGGCCTCCCTCTCCGGCGGCAACCAGCAGAAGCTGATCGTCGGCCGCGAGATGAGCCACGACCCGAAGCTCCTGATCGCCGCGCACCCCACCCGCGGCGTGGACGTCGGAGCGCAGGCGCAGATCTGGGACCAGATCCGCGAGGCGCGCCGCGAGGGCCTCGCCGTCCTGCTCATCTCGGCGGACCTGGACGAGCTGATCGGGCTCTCCGACACCCTGCGCGTCATGTACCGCGGCCGGCTGGTCGCCGACGCCGACCCCGGCACCATCACCCCGGAGGAACTGGGCTCGGCCATGACCGGCGCCGCCACCGGTCATCTCGAGGCAGCACCGGAGGACGAGGACCGATGAAGAAATTCGACAAGGACCGGCTGATCCTGGGCTTCGCCGGCCCCGTTCTCGCCCTGGTCGTCGCCTTCGTGCTCACCACCGTGGTGCTGCTCGCCTCGGGCAAGAACCCGTTCGAGCCGTATCGGCTGATGTTCGACTCGGCGACCTACGTCGACGTGCAGGTGCTGATCATCAACCAGGCGGGTACCTACTACCTCGCCGCCCTCGCGGTCGCCGTCGGCTTCCGGATGAACCTCTTCAACATCGGCGTCGACGGCCAGTACCGGCTCGCCGCGATGGTCGCCGCGCTGGTCGGTGCGAGCGTCGATCTTCCGGGGGCGCTGCAGATCGCGCTGATCGTGATCGTCGCGATGCTGGTCGGCGCCTTCTGGGCGGGCATCGCCGGCTTCCTGAAGACCACGCGGGGGGTGAGCGAGGTCGTCTCGACGATCATGCTCAACTCCATCGCGACCGCGCTGATCGCCTGGCTGATCCTGCCGAAGAACTTCGGCGTGCAGCCCGCCGGCTCCAACAACCTGACCACCGGCGACATCCCGGAGTCCGCCTGGTTCCCCGGCCTGTCCATGGGAGCGGAGGCGGGGGAGATCTACGGATTCACCTTCGTCGCGGCCGCCTGCGGTGTCATCTACTGGTTCGTCCTGAACCGCACCCGCTTCGGCTTCGACCTGCGGGCCACGGGCGAGAGCGAGAGCGCCGCCCAGGCCTCCGGTGTGGACGCCAAGAAGATGGTCCTCACCTCGATGCTGATCTCCGGAGCCGTCGCCGGTCTCGCCGGCATGCCGACGCTCCTCGGTGACACACACACCTACAGCCTCGACTTCCCGACCGGGATCGGCTTCACCGGCATCACCATCGCCCTGCTCGGCCGGAACAACCCGATCGGCATCGCCTTCAGCGCCCTGCTGATCGCCTTCCTGGACAAGACATCCGCCTCGCTCGACCAGTTCGGGTACGAGAAGGAGATCGCCACGATCATGCAGGGCCTGATCGTGATCTCGGTCGTCGTCAGCTACGAACTCGTGCGCCGTTACGGAACCCGCCGCCAGCAGCAGAAGGTCGGCGAGGAACTCGCCGCCGGCCATGCCCTCAAGACCGAGAAGGAGGCCGCACTGTGAGCGCAACCCAGGTTTCCGCCGCGAGCGTCGCCCCCAAGAAGGGCGGCGGCCGCCGCAAGCTCACCCTGCCCGTCATCCTGCTGATCATCGCGGGCGGGCTCGCGCTGGTCTCGCTCGTCCGCCTGATCAGCGGTGCCAACGACGTGACCTCCGTGGGGCAGGTCGCGGGCGCCCTCGAACTGGCGGTTCCGATCGGCCTCGCCGGGCTCGGCGGTCTGTGGGCCGAGCGCGCGGGCGTCGTCAACATCGGTCTCGAAGGCATGATGATCCTGGGCACCTGGTTCGGTGCCTGGGCCGGGTTCCAGTGGGGCCCGTGGGTGGGCGTCCTGTTCGGCATCATCGGCGGCGCCCTCGGCGGCCTGCTGCACGCGGTGATCACCGTCACCTTCGGGGTGAACCACATCGTCTCCGGTGTGGCCATCAACATCCTGGCGGTGGGACTGACCCGCTACCTCTCCAACTTCGCCTTCGACGGCGTGGAGGGCGGTTCGTCCAAGCAGTCCCCGCGGATCGAGGCGATCGACCGGATCACCATTCCAGGCCTGTCGGACTGGCTTCTCGATCTGCAGGAGAAACACTGGTTCTTCGTCTCCGACGTCGCCGGGGTCGTCGGTGGCCTGGTCACCAACCTGTCCTGGCTGACCGTCGTCGCGCTGCTGCTGATCCCCGGCACCTGGTGGGTGCTGTGGCGCACCTCGTTCGGCCTGAGGCTGCGTTCCTGCGGTGAGAGCCCGGTCGCCGCCGAGTCGCTCGGCGTCAACGTCTACAAGTACAAGTACATCGCCGTCGTCGTCTCCGGCGGACTGGCCGGACTCGCCGGTGCCTTCCTGGCGATCGTCTCCACCGGCATCTACCAGGAGAGCCAGACCGGTGGCCGCGGCTACATCGGTCTCGCCGCGATGATCTTCGGCAACTGGATGCCCGGTGGGATGGCGCTCGGCGCGGGCCTGTTCGGCTTCACCGACAGCCTCAAGCTGCGCGGTGGCGCCGAGAACGTGCACGCGATGCTGCTGCTCCTCGCGATCCTGCTGGTGGTCGTGCTGTTCTGGCAGCTGTACCGGAAGAAGTACGTGGCCGCGGTCGCCTCGGCGGCGGTCTCCGCGCTGCTCTTCACCTGGTACGCGCTGACGGACCAGGTGCCGAGCCAGTTCGTCGACGCCGCTCCGTACGTCACGACACTGCTGGTTCTCTCGCTCTCGGCGCAACGCCTGCGCATGCCGAAGGCGGACGGTCTCGTCTACCGCAAGGGCCAGGGCAAGTGACGGCCGCCGCGGAGGTCGACTGGGCGGCGCTGCGGAGCGCCGCACGGTCCGTGATGACCCGCGCGTACGTCCCGTACTCGCACTACCCGGTCGGCGCCGCGGCGCTCGTCGACGACGGCCGTACGGTCTCCGGCTGCAATGTCGAGAACGCCTCGTACGGCATCGGGCTGTGCGCCGAGTGCGGCCTGGTCTCCCAGCTGCACGCCACCGGGGGAGGCCGGCTCACCCACTTCACCTGCGTGGACGGGGCCGGCGAGATCCTGGTGCCGTGCGGCCGGTGCAGGCAGCTGCTGTACGAGTTCGGCGGCCCCGAGCTGGTCCTGGAGACGCCCGACGGACTGCGCACGCTCGACGAGATGCTGCCGCAGGCGTTCGGCCCGGGCCATCTGAAGTAGCGGGCGCCCGCGGCGCGTCCACCGTGGCCCTCCCGCCCGCCGGGAGGGCCACCCCCATCTCCACCCTCTATGCGCGTAGAGTCATTCGGGACTCTTGCGTACCGTACGTACCGGCCGGAAGGACTCCCAGGACATGGACGCCATCTCCGTCATCCGCACCAAGCGGGACCGAGGCGAGCTGACCCCCGAGCAGATCGACTGGGTCATCGACGCGTACACCCGCGGTGAGGTCGCCGACGAGCAGATGTCCGCGCTGGCCATGGCGATCCTGCTGAACGGCATGAACCGCACCGAGATCGCCCGCTGGACCGCCGCGATGATCGCCTCCGGCGAGCGGATGGACTTCGCGTCGCTCTCCCGGCCCACCACCGACAAGCACTCCACCGGCGGCGTCGGCGACAAGATCACCCTGCCGCTCGCCCCGCTGGTCGCCGCCTGCGGCGCCGCCGTGCCGCAGCTCAGCGGCCGGGGCCTCGGCCACACCGGCGGCACCCTCGACAAGCTGGAGTCCATCCCCGGCTGGCGCGCCCACCTCTCCAACGAGGAGATGCTGAACGTCCTGGACACCACCGGCGCGGTGATCTGCGCCGCCGGTGACGGGCTCGCCCCCGCCGACAAGAAGCTCTACGCGCTCCGCGACGTCACCGGCACCGTCGAGGCCATCCCGCTCATCGCCAGCTCCATCATGTCCAAGAAGATCGCCGAGGGCACCGGCGCGCTCGTCCTGGACGTCAAGGTCGGCTCCGGCGCCTTCATGAAGACCATCGACGACGCCCGCGAACTGGCCTCCACCATGGTCGCGCTGGGCACCGACAGCGGAGTGCGCACCGTCGCCCTGCTCACCGACATGGCCACCCCGCTCGGCCTGACCGCGGGCAACGCCCTGGAGGTGCGCGAATCGGTCGAGGTACTGGCCGGCGGCGGCCCCAAGGACGTCGTCGACCTCACCCTCGCCCTGGCCCGCGAGATGCTCGACGCGGCCGGGCTCAAGGACGCCGACCCCGAGAAGGCCCTCGCCGACGGCTCCGCGATGGACGTCTGGCGCCGCATGATCTCCGCCCAGGGCGGTGACGTGGACGCCCCGCTTCCGGTCGCCCGGGAGCAGCACGTGGTCACGGCCCCGTCCACCGGCGTACTGACCCGCCTGGACGCCTACGACATCGGCGTCGCCGCCTGGCGCCTCGGCGCGGGCCGCGCCCGCAAGGAGGACCCGGTCCAGGCCGGTGCGGGCGTCGAACTGCACGCCAAGCCGGGCGACACGGTGACGGCTGGCCAGCCCCTGCTGACGCTGCACACCGACACCCCCGAGAAGTTCGACTACGCCCTGAAGGCCCTGCCCGACGCGTACGACATCGCCCCGGCCGGCACGGCGTTCACCGCCACCCCGGTGGTGCGGGAACGCATCGCCTGACCTGCGGTTTCCTCGTGCGGGTGAACGGGACCGGTGGACCGCCGGTCCTCCCGGTGCGGTCCAAGAACGCGAGCGGCCCGCCGGGGCGGAGGAATCCGTCCCGGCGGGCCGCCGTCGTGCGGTCGGTGCGGCTAGGCGCTCACTTGCCGAAGTACGCGTTGTAGATCGACACCGACGACTTGTTGCCCTTCTTGTCCGTGACGTTCGCCCGGTAGGAGATGGACTTCCCCTTGGCCGGGTTCTTCACGGAGATCTTGCCCGCCTTGACCGTGGACTTCTTCCAGGTCTTGCCGGCGTCGTAACTGACGTACACCGTCAGCGACTTGAGGTTCTTCCCGGCGGCCGCACCCTGCACCTTCACGGGCACGGAAGCGGTCCGGCCGGCCGTGACCCTGCTGTCCGCGGTGACGTTGGGCGTGAACCGCACCGTGGAGACGGGCAGCATGGCCGGGCCCGAGGTCCGCTTGGAGCGGAAGGTCCAGCTCGCGTCGATCCGGGTGGAGACCGGGGAGAGGGCGGCGCTGCGTCGCATCGAGGTCGTCAGCCGGTAGTCGGCGGCGGCGGACGACACGGCGAAGGGGACCATGCCCGTCAGCGGGTCGTCGTTCCCGGCGAGCTTCTTGCCATTGCGGTACAGGACCGTCTTGGCCGAACTGTAGGCGGACCCACCGAAGTTGCCGGCTCCGTCGGCCACCAGCGGCAGCATGCCGACGATGTCGTTGCCGTCGCGGAGGATGCCGTACTCGGAGCTGACCGCGGGGCCGAACACCGCGGTGTTGACCTTCTTCGTGTAGGACTTGCCCGCCTTGAAGCCCTGCGGGGCGCCGAGGGTGTAGGTCGCCTCGGTCACCGGGTAGCCGTCCTCGTCGACTCCGCCGTCCTGGTCGAAGTCGAAGCTCCACTTCACCTTGTCGGCGGTGGAGACGTAGGAGGTGACCTTGCCGGGGATCTTGTGGAAGGACCAGGCCCCCCAGCCGCCGTCCGAGCCGGGCAGCCAGCCCGTGGTGGCGATCTCACCGGTCTTGCCCTTGGCGGGCGAGCCGAGGGAGAGGCCGACCTTGGCCAGTTGGCCGGTGGTGTACTTCCGCTCGAAACCGGTGGCCGCCCGGGTCACCGGACCGCCGGCCGCGATGTCGTACCGGGTCGAGGTGCCCTTGCTCCAGCTGCCGATCCAGTGCTGGGAGAGCGAACCGTCGGTCACGGCCGGGCCGAAGTGCGCGGTGCGGAAGTTCTTGTACGTGTCGAGGATCCAGCCGTAGGTGTAGCCGGAGTCCTCGGTCGAGAACTGGAGGTCGGGCGCGGCCAGCAGGGACTTCGTCCCGGTGGCGGGCACGGTGATGTTCACCGGCTTCGCCTTGCGCGCGTCGAGCGTCACGGTGAGGTTCTTGGTGACGTCCAGCTTCGGCTGCGACAGCCAGTCGGTGCCCTTGGCGTAGTCCTCCGGGTCGACGGTGACGGACCCGTTCAGCGTGTAACCGCCCTTGGGAAGACGGACCTTGGCGGTGCCGTCGGTGAGCGTCGGGGAGAGCCACTGGCCGAGCGCCGTTCCCGAGAGGCCGAAGAGGTCGGCCTCGGCGAACTCGGCGGGCTTGCCGTCGCGCCCGATCGTCTTGACCGTGACGTCGTACGACTCGATCTCGCGCTCGACCGCGGCCGCCGTGCGGACGCTCTGGCCGCCGCCGGTCCCGACGACATACGCGGAGTAGGTGCCGTCGGCCGTACCGCCGAGCTTGGTGTTCACGGTCAGCGGCACGTCCGCGGTGCCGCCCGCGGGGACGGTCACCTTGTCGGCGCCGAGACCGAAGAAACCGGCCGGGGCGGGCTTGCCCCCGGGGCCGGTGGCCGTGACCGCGAGGTCGAGGGTGACATCGGCCGTGCCGAGGTTGCGGTACGTCACCTTCTTGGTGACCGGGGTGTCGTCGGTGTGCGGCCACTGCTGCACCCCGAAGCTCACCGACACCGGGTCGGCGACGACGGTCTGGGCGATCGCCCGGTCGACCGCGATCCGGCCCGTGCCCTGCTCGAACGGCGAGTACGCGCCCGGCTTGGCCGAGGCCGTCAGCGCGCCCTTGAGCTCGGCGTACTTCCACTCCGGGTGCTGCTGCTTGAGGAGCGCCGCGGCGCCCGCGACATGCGGGGTCGCCATCGACGTACCGGAGATCGTCAGATAGCCGGGCGGGTTCTGCCCGACCTCCTGGTCGATGGCGGATCCGGGTGCGGCCGCCGCCGTGATGTCCACGCCGGGGGCGGTGACATCGGGCTTGATCGCTCCGTCGCCGACGCGCGGGCCACGGCTGGAGAAGTCGGCCAGCTGGTCCTTGTCGTCGACCGCGCCGACGGTCAGCGCGGCGTCCGCGCTGCCCGGGGAGCCGACCGTACCGGCCGCGTCGCCCTCGTTGCCCGCCGCGATGGCGAACAGGACACCCTTGTCGGCCGACAGCTTGTTGACCGCCGCTTCCAGCGGGTCCACCTCGGGGGTGTCGCTGCCGCCGAGGCTCAGGTTGATGATGTCGGCGCCCTGCGCGACCGCCCACTCCATGCCGGCCAGGATGCCGGAGTCGTCGCCGAAGCCGTTGTCGTCGAGCACCTTGCCTTCCAGCAACCGGGCTTCCGGGGCGACGCCCTTGAACTTGCCGCCCGACTTGGCGCCCGAACCGGCCGCGATCGAGGAGACATGGGTGCCGTGGCCGACCCGGTCCTTGGTGTCGGGCGAGGCGGTGAAGTTCTTCGTGTCGAGGATCCGGCCCTGGAGATCGGGGTGGGTGGCGTCCACACCGGTGTCCAGTACGGCGATCTTGACGCCCTTTCCGGTGTAACCGGCCTTCCAGGCGGCAGGGGCACCGATCTGCGGCACGCTCTTGTCGAGACTCGCCCGGCGCACCCCGTCCAGCCAGACCCGGTCGATCCCGGCGGCCGTGGTGCGCTGCGTACCGTGCGCCGCCTTGTCGGTGAGTGCCTGCCAGATGTCCTGGGCGTCACGCTGCGGCGTGGTCACCGACTGGGCGTTCAGCGAGTTCAGGGTCCGGCCGACCCGGGTGGAACCCGCGTCCCGGACCTCGGCCTTCGCGGCCGCCGCCCGGGCGCCCCGGTAGGAGACGATCAGCTTCAGGCCCGCCTTCTGGGCCCTGCGGTTCTCCGCCCGGTTCAACTCGGTGACGTCGAACAGCCGTCGGTCCAGCTTGCCGGAGCTGATCAGCCGGTGTGCGTCGGCCGGGACGAGCAGGGTGTGCCCGTCGCGTATCTGCCGCTGCACGGGTATGTGCTCGCGGCCCTTCGCAGCCCGGAAGCCCAGGACCCGGCCCTTGGCGTCCACCGTGACGACATCGCCGGTGATCAGCGTCAGCCGGTTCTGGGCCGGGGGCCACTGGGTCCTGGCCCCGGTGCCGGACGGCTGGGCGGCGTCGGGCTGGGCCACGGCCGGGCTGGTCATCCCGGCTGCGAGCGCCACGGCGGCGGCCATGGCGACGGTCGAAACACACGCGTTTCTCACGTGTCTGCGCAACTCTCCCCCTGGAGAATCAGGCGGCCCCGAGGGGCCACTGGTCAGTCGGCACCGATGGGACGCCGGTGCGGACCGCTTCACGTATCTAGAGGGGAAATCGACCGGAGAGGTTGACAGAAAGCGCACAGGTAACGGGAGTTGACGGAAGTTCACCGGTCGGGTGCGCGTGGGTGAGGGGAGGCGGAGGAGGGTCCGGGCGGCGCGGGAGCGGCTGCCGGGCGGGTACGTGGCGTTCGCCCGGCCCGGGCGGCCCGGAAGGCATGAGGCCCCGCCGGCGATGAGTTTCGGCCGCCGGGCCGGTCTCCCTGATGTGGAACCCATGACCCCGAACCTTCTCGTCGTCACCGGCCGCGTCACCAGGGCCGCGGTGCCGGGACTCTGCGCCGAGCTGGAGACACTGCTGTACGACCCCGACGGCTCCGTCCGAGACCCGGACACGGGGGTGGACTGCGACGTGGGAGGGGTGGTGCACGTGGATCTGGCCCTGGTCGAGGCCATAGCGCGGCTGGGACTCGTCGCACGCCGGGCGGGCGGCAGGAGGCTGCGGCTGCGCAATGTGCCGCCCGAGCTGCGGAGCCTGCTGGACCTGGTCGGACTGGCCGACGTGGTGGACGTGGTGGACGGGGGGTGCGGAACGGGGGCGGGGGCCGAGGCATCGGAGGGGGACCGCTGAGCGTACGAGCCGCCCCCGGCCCCGCCCCGCTCAGTCCGAGGGCCCGGCCACGGCGCAGACCCAGAACCGGACGGTCCCGCCGTCGACCGGTGTCGCCGATGTCGGGAGGAGCGGGGTCGGGGTGGCGGCGGGGCGCCGCGCCGAGTGGCCGACGGCGTCGTCGCAGGCCGACTCGGGCTGCGGCCCCGGCTCACCGCCCGGCCCGGTGGGCCGGGCCGAACCGGGCTCGGGGCCGCCGGTGGCGGACGGCTCGCCCATCCACTGGGCGAGCCCCCAGCCACCGGCCGCCAGCACCACCCAGCCGGCCACCAGCCCGTTCCGTATGCCGCGCCTCACGCGACCCTCACGCCGCGTCGGCGTCGAGACGGTCCGGCAGCCCGAAGAGCGGGAACCAGCGCGGGGTGTCCAGGAAGCAGTGCATCCCGGTGATCGCCCCGTCCGAGATGTCGATGACCTGCACCGCCCACGGCACGAACCCGGACCCGTCCGGATCCGGCTTGTAGTGCGCGAACGCCGGGGTGCCGTTCGCCGATGTCGCCACCAGCCGCGAGCCCGCACAGCTCGCACCGATGGAGAGCATGAAGCCGGTGATGTCGTCGTGACCCTGGAGCCAGAGGTCGAACGGCGGCATGGTCATCACGGCGTCCTCATGGAGCAACGCCGTCAGTGCCACCATGTCGTAGCCCTCGAAGGCCGCCACGTACCGCTCAAGGAGCTTGCGCTGCTCCTCGTCCAGCGGATTCGCGGTGTCGACGGGCTTGCCCTCGTGTTCGGTGAGGGTGGCCCGCGCCCGCTGGAGGGCGCTGTTGACCGAGGCGACCGAGGTGTCGAGCAGCTCGGCGACCTCGCTCGCCTTCCAGGCCAGCACCTCGCGCAGGATCAGCACGGCACGCTGCTTGGGCGGCAGATGCTGGAGCGCGGCGACGAACGCCAGGCGCACCGACTCCCGCGCCACCGCGGCCTCCGCCGGGTCGGCCACCGTCGGCAGGACGCGGCCGTCCGGCATCGGCTCCAGCCAGGTGTTCTCCGGCAGGGGGTTGAGCGCCGCCTGGGCGAGCGGTGTCGGGCCCGTCAGATCGACCGGACGGGCCCGCTTGTTCCCGGCGTTCAGCATGTCCAGGCAGACATTGGTGGCGATGCGGTACAGCCAGGACCGCAGCGAGGAACGCCCCTCGAACTTGTCGAAGTTGCGCCAGGCACGCACCAGCGTGTCCTGCACCGCGTCCTCCGCCTCGAAGGCCGAGCCGAGCATCCGGTAGCAGTAACCGGTCAGTTCGACCCGGTGTCCCTCCAGACGGCTGTCGACATCCGTCGTCGCTGTCAGATCACTCATCGCTCCACCCCTGTTGCGCTGTGACACCGCTCACCCGGCACTCCGGAAGCTACCGCAGGCCACTGACAACGGGGACGTGAAGTACCGAAACCGCCCGAGGTCCGGTCACGTTCCGGGCTTGCGCCCGTACACGTAGACGTCGTCGCCGTTCCTCAGCAGATTCCAGTACGACTTGGCATCGGCGGTACGCATGTTGACGCACCCGTGCGAACCCGGCGGGTTCCACATCTTCACGCCCACCGCGTGGAAGGCCTGGCCCCCGTCGAAGAACTGGGAGTACGGCATCGACACGTGGTAGATCGACGAGACGTGGTTGATGTGGCGCCAGTAGATCTTCTTCGACCCGGTGCGGGTCTCGTACTTGTCCCGCCCGGTCCGTACCGGCACGGGGCCGAACCTCAGCTTGCTGCCGTCCTGGATCCAGCTCAGCTGCCGGGTCAGGTCCACGCACGCGATGCGCCCCTTGTTGGTGGGGCACTTCTTGTCCTTGTTCGGGTTCGTGCCGGCGGCCTTCTGGGCCGTGAGCGTCTTCATCGTCCGCCAGGTGACCGGACCCGCGTACCCGATGGTGGGGGTCACCCCGTACGTGCTCTGGAACGACCTGATCGCCTTGCAGTCGGCGGCCGACTGCCTGCCGTCGACCGGCCGCTTCAGATACTTCTCGACCTGCTTCTGGTACGGCCCGGTGGACGCCGTGCAGGACGCCGCCTGCGCCGACCCGCCGGTGGCCAGCACCAGGGCCGGCACCGCGGTCAGGCCCGCCACCGACAGCGCGAGCCCGCGCCGCAGCCGTACTCCCCGTATGCTCCCCGCGACTCCCATGTACGCCAACTCCCCTTCGCGCGCCGTGAGGTGATTCCGCCTGCTAGACGCGCGTCGGGGAGTGGATGGTTGTGCGCCGTACGTCTCAGTTCTGTACGGACACCGTGTCCCGGTGCTGGACGGACACCACCGGAACCGGCCGGCGCCGCTCGGCGCGGGCGGCCCGCGTCCCGTACAGCGTGATCGAGACGACGCCGAGGACCGCGAGCAGTCCCAGCGAGACCGTCCCGGCCCAGCCGCCGGCGTGGAAGGCGACCGCGCCGAGCGTGCCGCCCGCGCTGGAGCCCAGGTAGTACGCGGACTGGTAGAGCGCCGACGCCTGGGCGCGGCCCTTCGTCGCGGTGCGGCTCACGGACGAGGAGGCGACCGCGTGCCCGGCGAAGAAGCCCGCCGTGATCAGGACCAGGCCGAGGAGCACGGCGGCCAGCTGGTCGGCGAGGGAGAGCAGCAGACCGGCGGCCGTGGTGGAGACGGCCAGGTACAGCGCGCCCCGGCGGCCGAGCCGGGCGACCAGCCTGCCGGCCGCGGCGGAGGAGACCGTACCGACGAGGTAGACCAGGAAGATCGAGCCGACGACGCCCTGCGGGAGGTTGAACGGCGCCTCCACCAGCCGGTAGCCGATCACCGTGTAGACCGCGCCGAACACCGTCATGAACAGCGCGCCGATCGCGTACAGCCGGCGCAGCAGCGGATCGGCGAGGTGTCCGCCGACGGTCTTCGCGAGGGCCTTCGGGTTCAGCGTCCCGGGGGTGAAGTTCCGCGCCCGGGGGATCATGAAGTGGAAGACGACCGCGCAGGCCACGGCCAGCACCCCGACCGCGCCGAGCGCCGCCCGCCAGCCCCACAGCTGCGCGATCCAGCCGGTGAGGATACGGCCGCTCATGCCGCCGATGCTGTTGCCGGCCACGAACAGCCCGATCGCGGCGACCAGTGCCTTCGGCCGTACCTCCTCGGCCAGATAGGCCATCGCGGAGGCGGGCAGCCCGGCCAGTGCCGCGCCCTGGACGGCGCGCAGCGCGATCAGCCAGCCCAGCGAGGGGGCGAAGGGGACGAGCAGCCCGACCAGCACGGCGACCGTCAGCGAGGCGGTCATCATCTGCCGCCGTCCGAACCGCTCGGAGAGCGCGCTCATCGGCAGCACGCACAGCGCCAGTGCGCCCGTCGCCGCGGAGACCGTCCAGCTGGCCTGCCCGGCCGTGGCGCCGAGGGAGGCGGAGACGGCGGGCAGCAGGGCCTGCGTGGAGTAGAGAAGTGCGAACGTCGCGACACCTGCGGCGAAGAGCGCGAAGCTCATCCGGCGGTAGCCGGGGCGGCCCGGTTCGAGACGGTCCGGCGCGGCGGTGGCGGCGGGAGCGGCGACGGGGGACGGCTGGGGCGAGGCGGCCACGGTGAGCGTGGACGCCCCGGTACTGGCAGGAGGCATGCTTCGAAAGTAGGCTCTCCGGTTTCATGCGTCCAATGCACGAAGTGACGATAATCAATCCCATGGTGCATGAACGCAGCTCACAGCCCCGGCTGTCACCCAGTAGTTACGAAGAAGACATTCGCGCCGTGCTCGCACCGCGACTGGCCCACTTCGAGGCGGTCGCCCGCCACGAGCACGTCACACGCGCCGCGCAGGAGCTCGGCGTCCCGCAGTCGACACTGTCGCGGGCGATGGTCAGGCTCGAACAGGACCTGGGAGTCGCCCTGTTCGCCCGCAAGGGCCGTACCGTCTCGCTCACCCCGGCGGGCCGCACCTTCCTCGGCTCCGCGGAGCGGGCCCTCGCCGAGGTCGAGAAGGCCGCCGACTCGGTACGGGCCGACGCCGACCCGGCCACCGGCAAGGTCGCCTTCGGCTTCCTCCACACCATGGGCTCGGAGACCGTCCCCGCTCTCCTGCGCGCCTTCCGCGCCGACCACCCCCGGGTCCGCTTCCAGCTCGTGCAGAACTACGGCGAGGCGATGATCGAACGTCTGAGGGCCGGCGGCCTCGACCTCTGCCTCACCTCACCCGTCCCGGACGCCCCCGACCTCGTCGCCCGCCGCCTGGACGAACAGCGCCTGCGCCTGGTCGTCCCCGAGGACCACCGCCTCGCCGGCCGCCGCCGCATCCGCCTCGCGGAGGCCGCCGACGAAAAGTTCGTCACCCTGGAACCGGGCTACGGCCTGCGGCGCATCACCGACGACCTGTGCGCCGAGGCGGGCTTCACCCCCCGGGTGGCCTTCGAGGGCGAGGAGGCCGAGACCCTGCGCGGCCTGGTGGCCGCCGGCCTGGGCGTGGCCCTGCTGCCGCCGCCCGCCGTGCCCCGCCCCGGCGTCGTCGAACTCACCGTCACGGCCCCGAGGGCGGCCCGCGAGATCGGCGTCGCCTGGCTGGACGGCCACCCGGACACACCGCCCGTGGCCGCCTTCAAACGCTTCCTGCTGTCGCGGCGGGGGCACCTGCTGCCGGACTGACAAGGGCGCCCCCGCCGCGACGGCAGGAAGCCTGTGAAGCGCGCCATGCGCGGCCTGACGGCCGCCGCTGCCACCGCGGTCCTCGCCGACGGCCTGGTCGTCGCCCTGCCGGGCACGGCGAGCACCAACGGCTACGGCTTACACGTGCAGGAACTGGAAGACCGGCAGCTCCGCCTCCTGTGCCTGCCGGCCCACCGGCTCCCTCAGCCCCGCAGCGACTTCCCGAACCCCGCCGCCAACGGCATCCGCAGCCCCAGCGGGGGCGGCGCCGCCAGTGCGTCGGCCACCGGGCGCGCGTAGGCCCGGCCGAACAGCGATCCGCGTACGAAGTCCGCGGCCAGGGCCATCACTTCGGCCCGGTGCTGGCGCAGCCCGTGGCCGTCCGAGTGGACCTCGAAGCGGCAGGTGTCGCGGTTGGTCTTCTTGGCCCGCTCGGCCAGGCGGAAGGAGAGTTCGGGGTCGGTGCGGGCATCGTTGGTGCCGTGGACGAGCAGTACGTGACGGCCCAGCAGATGCTTCACCGGCTCGGGTTCCTCGGCCCCGCCCTCGGGCAGCCAGGGGGCCATCGCCAGAACGGAGCCGACCGCCGGGTGGCCGCCCGCCCGCAGCGCGGCCCGGCCGCCCATGCCGTGGCCGGCCAGGCAGACGGGAACGTCGCCGTAGCGTCGTACGACCTCGTCCACCGCCCACTCGGCGTCCGCCGCGAGGTGTGCGTCGGTCGCGTTCCAGCCCCGGCAGCGGTAGCGCACCACATGCACGGCGAGCCCGTCCTCCTGGCCGGCGCGGGCCAGGGTGCGGGCCAGGGGGAGCTGGAGCGCGTAGGAGAGAGGGGAGGGACGGCGGTGCGAGTCGGCCTCGCCGTCCGGGAGCAGCAGGACCACGCCGCTGACCGCGGTCGGAGCTCCGGCCGTCCTGACGGCCCGTCCCAGCCTTGCGGCAGGCAGGGGGAGTGCGCTCTGTGCCATGACAGAACAGTGTCAGAAGGGCGGGTGTACGCCACCCGTATTCGCGGTCACTGTTACGTATCGACAAGCGACAATCTACGCGCGTAGGGACTAGAGTGCGCAGATGATGAGCCCGACCCTTCACGTGCCCGGCCAGGATCAGATCCGGCGTGCACCCAAGGTGCTTCTGCACGACCATCTCGACGGCGGCCTGCGTCCGGGCACGATCGTCGACCTCGCTCTCGCGAGCGGATACGAAGGACTGCCCGAGACCGAGCCCGACAAGCTCGGCATCTGGTTCCGCGAGGCGGCCGACTCCGGATCGCTGGAGCGCTACCTGGAGACGTTCGCCCACACCTGCGCCGTCATGCAGACCCGCGAGGCGCTGGTCCGGGTGGCCGCCGAGTGCGCCGAGGACCTGGCCGCGGACGGTGTCGTGTACGCCGAGGTGCGGTACGCCCCCGAGCAGCACCTGGAGGCCGGGCTGACCCTCGAAGAGGTCGTCGAGGCGGTCAACGAGGGCTTCCGCGAGGGCGAGCGGCGGGCCCGCCTGGACGGCAACCGGATCCGGGTGGGCGCCCTCCTCACCGCGATGCGGCACGCCGCCCGCTCCCTGGAGATCGCCGAGCTGGCCAACCGCTACCGCGACCAGGGCGTGGCCGGTTTCGACATCGCGGGCGCGGAGGCGGGCTTCCCGCCCACCCGGCACCTCGACGCCTTCGAGTACCTCAAGCGCGAGAACAACCACTTCACCATCCACGCGGGCGAGGCCTTCGGGCTGCCGTCGATCTGGCAGGCGCTCCAGTGGTGCGGTGCGGACCGGCTCGGTCACGGGGTCCGCATCATCGACGACATCGAGGTCGGCGACGACGGCGGTGTGAAGCTCGGCCGCCTCGCCTCCTACGTACGCGACAAGCGCATCCCGCTGGAGCTGTGCCCGACCTCCAACCTCCAGACCGGCGCCGCCGCCTCGTACGCGGAGCACCCCATCGGGCTGCTGCGGAAGCTGCATTTCCGGGCCACCGTGAACACGGACAACCGGCTGATGAGCGGTACGAGCATGAGCCGTGAATTCGAAAAGCTGACCGAGACCTTCGGATACACGCTCGACGACATGCAATGGTTCACCGTCAATGCGATGAAGTCGGCATTCATTCCTTTTGATGAGCGTCTGGCGATGATCAACGACGTGATCAAGCCCGGATATGCCGAGCTGAAGTCCGAGTGGCTCTTCGAGCAGACCGCCGCGACCAGCGTTTCTTCCGCTTCCGTCGGCTGATCGACGCCCTTGCGCGGAAAGGCCGGGAAGCCGAGTTCCCGGCCTTTCCCGGTGTGTCGGAGTGTTTGTGGGGAGGGCGGTGGGGCGGCTACGTTTCGGAACCCCCACGTCCCTCTCCCCCAAGGATGAATTTCACATGAAGCAGTCTGCTGTCAGGACTCTCGGCGTTGCCGCTCTCGGTGCCGCTTTCGCCGCCGCCGCCGCGGGTACCGCCTCCGCCGCCGTGCTGCCGGCCGACGCCGCGGGCACCGCCCTGCCGGTGGCGACCACGGCACTGGGGACCGCGACCCAGAGCCTGCCGGTCCAGGAGACGACCACCAAGCTCCTCGGCACCGGCCAGCAGAAGCTCGTCGGCGAGGCCACCGCCCCGGTCAAGGGCCTGCTCGGCGGCCTGCCCGCGGGCGGCTTGAAGACCAGCGGCCTGTCGACCAACGGTCTTCCGCTCGGCGGCTGATCCCCGTATACGCCTGTGGGGCGGACACCCGGACCGAGTAGGAGATCGCCACCGCGCTGGAGAACGGCGTCGTGAAGATGAACCTCGACACCGACACCCAGTACGCCTTCACCCGCCCGATCGTGGACCACATG